>DASTML010000249.1:0-80169 GCA_035714175.1 Bryobacteraceae bacterium
ACGGCGAGACGCTGGCCGGGGGCGGCGGCGCGTGAAATTGGCGGGATGAAAATGCCTGTTGCCCGGAGGGCAAGCGCCAAATGGCGGTTTGCGACCTCCAGAAACTAGACAATTATGCTTCCATTGCTTGAGTCTCTTTTGTCGCAGTTGCCGCGGCTGACCTGGTCAGCGGCGCTGGACATTGTGTTGACTGCGTTCATTATTTATCAATTTATTCTTATTATTCGCGGCCGGCGTTCGGCGGCGATGTTATCCGGGTTATTGATCCTAGTGATGGTCTACCTGGTTTCGGTGTACGCGAAGCTGGAGATGCTACGCACGATTCTGGCGACCCTGGCTCCGTATACGGCGTTCGGAATGATTGTCATGTTCCAGAGCGAAATCCGGCGATTACTGGCACGGATCGGCGAGCGGCGGGTGATTGGATTCGGTACGCGGTTGCACCGGCGGGAGACCGTGGAAGAGTTGCTGCTGGCATTACAGCAGTTGGCGCAGCAGAAAATTGGGGCCTTGATTGTGGTGGAACGGGAAGTGGGGCTGCGCACGTTTATCGAAAGCGGCGTTCCGCTGGATGCGAATGTGTCGAGGGATTTGTTGCTGGCCATTTTCTATCCCGGATCGGCCATGCACGATGGGGCCGTGATCATTCAAGGCGACCGGGTGGCGGCGGCAGCCTGCTTCCTGCCCTTGACGATGAACCCGGAGTTGCTTCGATTTCTTGGTACGAGGCACCGGGCGGGCATCGGAATCACGGAAGAGGCGGACTGTATTTCTTTGATTGTGAGCGAAGAGACGGGCCGAATTTCGATTGCAGCGCGGAACGAGATTGAATACGACGTGACGATTGCACGCGTGGAGCAGCGTTTGACGCAGCGGGTGGTGGAACCGGTGGCGACGTCGGCATCAGCGCTGGAGACGGCACGGGAGCCAGGCGCATGATTGCCGCGGTGCGACGGCTGGTGACTGAAAACGTGGGCGCGAAACTATTGAGTCTGCTGACGGCATCATTGCTGTGGGTGGCGATTGTCGGCGAACATGAATTGGCGACGGCGATAGACGTGCCGGTGGAATACCGCAATTTCCCGAACTCGTTTGAGGTGTCGAGCGGCATGGTGAACCGGGTGAACCTGTTCGTGCGCGGCCCCTCGGGCAAGATGAACGATTCCTTCCTAAAGGACGTGTCGGTTGTGGTCGATCTGGAAGGGGTGAAGCGACCTGGCGATTGGACGTTTAACCTGGACGACCGAGCAGTGCGGGTACCGTCCGGCCTGCAATTGGAACGGGCGATCCCCACGCAAATCCGAATGCGATTCGAAGAGCGATTTGCCCGCGATATTCCTGTTCAGATTCGCTATGCCGGCAATCCGATGCCGGGGTACCGTATTGCCCGGCAGGAACTTTCGCCGGAGCATTTGCGAGTGGTGGGTCCGCGGAGCCGGGTGGAGCAGTTGCAGTCGATCGATACGGACCCGATCGATCTCAACGGAGTAATCACCGAGACGGAGACGCGCGTGAGCACGTTTGTGGACGATCCCCAATTGCGAATCGAAGGTCTGTCGACGGTACGGGTGCGTCTGGTGATGGAACGGATTGGCCGCAGCCTGGAGCAATAGCCATGGCACGACAACTGTTTGGAACCGACGGCATTCGCGGCGTGGCGGGAGAGTATCCGCTGGATGCGCGCACGGTGACCGCCTTCGGGCGGGCGCTGGGAGAGTGGGCCAAGAGGCAGGGCGGGGACTGCCGCGTATTGATCGGTATGGATACGCGGGAGTCCGGGCCGGCGCTATTGGAACAGGTTGCGAGCGGATTGCGCCGCGAGGGCGTTGCCTACGACGCAGCGGGAGTCTTGACTACGCCCGGCATCGCATGGCTGACGAAGACAGGGCCGTATGCCGCGGGATTGATGATTTCTGCGTCTCATAATCCTTTTCAGGACAACGGACTGAAGGTGTTTGCGCATTCGGGTTATAAATTGCCCGATGCCGAAGAACTGGAGCTGGAAGCGCGTATTTTTGCGTTGTCTTCCGAGGCTGGCGCGCCGAGCGGCCCGGTGCCCGCAGCCTCCGATGCCGCGAAGAAGTACCTTGCGTTTTTGCGCGGCGCTGTGGGCGGCCCGCTGGATGGGTTGAAAATTGTGGTCGACGGCGGCAACGGCGCAGCGAGCGCCTATGCGCCGGATCTATTGCGTTCGCTGGGCGCTGAGGTGGTGGAACTGCACTGCGCGCCGGACGGGCGGAACATCAATCTGCATTGCGGCGCCACGCACACGGAACTGATACAAGATGCCGTGGTGGCGCACGGGGCGGACATTGCCGTTGCCTTCGACGGCGACGCCGACCGGGCGATGTTTGCGGCGAAATCCGGACGGCGCGTGGATGGCGATCATGTGCTGCTGATTTGTGGACGGGACTTCCAGCAAAGAGACGCGCTGCCGAACGACACGGTGGTTGCAACGGTGATGTCGAACCTGGGGCTGGAATTGGCGCTGCGACGCCACGGCATCCGATTGGTGCGAGCGTCGGTGGGCGACAAATATGTGCTGGAAGAGATGATCCGGCTGGGCGCCGCCCTGGGCGGCGAGCAGTCCGGACATGTGATCTTTCATGAACGGGCAACGACCGGCGACGGGATCCTGACCATGTTGCAGGTCCTGGACGTCATGAGGCGCGCCCGGGCAGGGCTGGACGAATTGTCCGAAGAGTTCCAGGTGTTGCCGCAAACACTGGTGAATGTGCGATTTGGACGAAAACGGCCGTTGGAAGAGTTGGACACAGTTCAACGGGCGATTGCGGAATGCCAGAACGAGTTTGGCGAAGCCGGACGGGTGGTGGTGCGGTTTTCTGGAACCGAACCGCTGGCGAGGGTGATGGTGGAAGGAACCACACTGGACCGGGTGGGCCACCATGCCGAGATCATCGCGCGGGCGATTCAACAGGAATTGCGCGCCTAGCCCGTTTGATTTGTAAATCTCGCGATAAACTATCCGTCATGCGGATTCGCACCCTCGCTTTCCTCCTCGCGCTTTGCGCGTCTCTCGCTTTTGCTCAACGCCCGAAACGACCTAAGCTTCCGGGCGAGGACTGGGTTCAGCTTTTCAACGGTAAGGATCTGACCGGGTGGACGGAGATCGGCAAAGAGAAGTGGGTTGTCGACAATGGAACGATCCACGGACAGGCCATTTCGAAGGAGTACGGCTACCTGCGAACGACGAAGAATTACAAGGACTTCCATATGTCGTTCAAGTTCAAGTGCGAAGGGGACGGCAACAGCGGCGTGTTCTTCCACTCCGAATTCAAACCGGGTACGCCCACGATTACGCAGGGCTTGCAGTTCGAAATCGACTGCACGATCGGCCAGCATACGGGCGGTATCTACGGGGACGGGCGGGCGTGGATTGTGTGGCCTTCGCCGGAGAACGAAACGGTGG
This sequence comes from Bryobacteraceae bacterium, assembly GCA_035714175.1. Classification (GTDB taxonomy): domain Bacteria; phylum Acidobacteriota; class Terriglobia; order Bryobacterales; family Bryobacteraceae. The sequence goes on from DASTML010000249.1 coordinate 3,431, forward strand.
TGCGGCAGGGCGATTGGAATGAGTACCTGCTGAAAGTAGAGGGGAACCGTTACTATTCCCGGCTGAACGGCGTGGTGATGGTGGACTTTACCGATCCGAATCCGAAGAGTTTCGATGGCGGCATCTCACTACAACTGCATTCGGGCGGTTCCGGGAATATGCGGTTCAAGGACATCTGGATTCGCGATTTGACCAAACGCGACGATGTGCCGAAACCGCAGTAGTGGATCTTTTCTACTGCGACCATTACGATATGGGTTTGCCGCCGGAACACCGGTTTCCGGCGCGAAAATATGGATTGCTGCGGGAGTCTCTGGAAGGGGACTCCCGTTTTCTATTGCGACCCGCGGAACTGGCCCGGCCGGAGCAGCTGGCACGGGCGCATGATCCGGCGTACGTAGACGCGTTTGTGGCCGGGCGGCTGGACGCGTCAGCGCAGCGGAGGATTGGGTTTCCCTGGTCGAGGGAATTGGTGGCCAGGACGATGGCGAGCGCGGGAGCTACGCTGGGCGCGGCTGCGTCGGCATTGCGAGACGGGTGCTCGGGAGCATTGGCGGGCGGCACGCATCACGCATTTTATGGCGAGGGGGCGGGGTTCTGCGTATTCAACGACATCGCGGTGGCGATTCAAGAATTGCGGGCAACAGCGGGGCCTCGGCGATTCGCGGTGATTGACCTGGACGTGCATCAGGGAGACGGGACCGCGCAAATTTTCGCGGACGATGCGGATGTGTTCACCCTGAGCATCCATGGGCGGAACAACTTTCCCTTTCGTAAACAGACAAGTTCTCTGGATATTCCTCTGGAAGACGGGACGGGAGACGCAATCTATTTGGAGGCGTTGGAGGGGGCTCTGCCGGCGGTGGAACGGTTTGAACCGGAGGCGGTGTTTTACCAGGCGGGGGTGGATGTTCTGGAAGAGGATACGCTGGGGAAGTTGTCGCTCTCGATGGATGGCGTGGACGAACGGGACCGGCAGGTATTTGGTTTGGTGAAACGGCTGGGCGTACCGCTGGTGATCACGATGGGCGGCGGGTACGCCCGGCCGATTGAGCGCACGGCCGAGGCTCATGCGCAGACGTACCGGGTGGCGGCGGAGATGTTGGCTAGGCCTTGAGTTTGAGCACGTGGTGGCCGTTTTCCCAGAAAATTTTCCGGGTAACGGAGGGGTGCGGACTAAGGCGCCGGATGGTTTCGATTTGCTTGCTGCCGCTGCAACGGTCGCCTTCGCCGGCCGCGTCGTTACAGTCGCTTCCGTAGATGAGTTTGTTCTGGTGCCGTTCGAGGAAGCCGCGGGCGTGGTCTTCGTCGCGGAGCAAGGCGTTGAGGCCGGAACCGGCGGACATGTCGCCGTACATGTTGGGGTAGTCACTGAGGTAACGGTCCGTGAGGCCGCCGGGGGTGACCTTTGTGCGGGGATAGAGAACTTCCTGCTGCAGTTCCTTATCGATGTTGCCCCACCACGTTTGGGCGTGGCCGATGAAGTTAACGGTGGGGTATTTCTCCAGGATGCGGTAGAAGCGTTGGAAGCCGATGTTATAGGTATTGTGCTCGAAGTGAAGGAGAACGGGTACTTTGTAATCTCGGGCGATCTGGGCGACCAAGTGGACGTGGAGAGAGTCAGCATCGACGGGGAACTTTTGCTCTCCGATGCCGATGGCTCCCAGCTTGAGGTATTTTTCGATGACGGCTTTGGTGTGGTCCGGGCTGGGGCCCTCGTTCGCGAAGAAAACAAACTTGGCGGGAAATTTACGGACGAGGTTGAGGCAGATATCATTGCCGCCCGCGCCGGCCGCGAGACCGTAACGGGCGCCGGCGGGGAGGAGAACGGTTTTGGTGATGCCCATTTTCTCCTGGTGAGCAATCATCTGCTCGTCGGTGCGGCCGGAGTATGGGGAGTGTTGATGGAGATCGAGGATGGGCTCCGTGGGGGCGGCGGCGAGGACCGCGGGGAGGGAGGATAGCAGAAGCTGGCGGCGGGAAATGTCCGTGGGCATCAGAAATACGATACCGTGAGTAAGGGTCATTGTGAGTAGTTTGGTAGAGACAATTCCTCAGCCGTCCGGAGGCAAAAGGACGGAGGGGGCAGCGGGGAAGTCCGCGCGGTCCGAACGTCTTGGCTTTATTGACTGGACACGTGGAGCGGCAACGCTGGTGATGCTGCAGGGGCATGTGTGGGAGAGTTTCACCCACAAAGACCTGCGGGATACGGGCGTCTACATGATGTCGCAGTTTCCGGGCGGGGTGGCGCCAGCGGTATTCCTGTTTCTTTCTGGCGTGACGCTGGCCTTTCTGATCGATAGCCGGCAGCAGCGCGGGGCGGCGGCGGGCGGGCGAGCCTGGGCCGCATTGCGGCGAGCCGGATATCTGGGCGGGTTGGCACTCCTTTTCCGGTTTCAGATGTGGGCGTTTTATTGGCCGAATTCGCCGTGGAAGGATTTGCTGCGGGTCGATATTCTGAACTGCATGGCGGCGGCGTGCATCATGTTGGCTCCGGTGGCGGCGTTTGGCCGGATCGGCAGAATTCGCGGTGCGATGGCGGTTTCGGCCATCATTGCCTTTGGCGCGCCGTTCATGAGCGACTGGAAAGCGGATGCGCCGGAAAGTTTGTTGCGCATGTATCTTGCGCCCGACTATGGCGCGTTTGCGCTGTTTCCGTGGGGAACGTTCGTGGCGTTCGGTATGGCTTGCGGCACGGTGTTCCGGTGCGTGAGCGACGAAGGGCGGGAGAATCTAATGCAGTGGGCCGGTTGGGCCGGGTTCGCGATTGCCTTCGCCGGGCAGTATGTTTCCAACCTTCCGTACAACATCTATCCGCACAGCGAGTTCTGGCTGGATAGCCCGTGCCTGACGTTCATCAAGGTGGGCGTGATTCTCATGGTGGCGGCGTTCGGCTTCTTCTGGAACCAGTGGATTCCGCGGGTTCGGGAAGGGGCGGGCTTGGGACCGCGCTTCAGCATTCCACGGCAATTGGGACAGACTTCGCTGCTTATCTACTGGGTTCATATCGAGTTGGTCTATGGCCGGTGGGCCGAGCCGTTCCGCGGGAAGACGCCGTTGTTTGAAACCGCGCTCTGTGCTGTTGCGGTGATCTTATTGATGCTTGGCTTGTCGCTGGCCAAGACGCGCCTTGTCAGCAGCAAATGGTATCTGGACCGCCGGGCGGCGGTTTTGGGCCGGTTGCCGTGGATTACGCGAACGGCATGATCCGGAACGTTTTCCCGTATTCCGCGTCCAATAGTCCAGACGGAGTACAATTGCGCCTAGTAGGGACACATGACGCCTGACCAGACCCCGCCGTCCACGGACAAGCCTGTCGAGACCAAACAGATCTTAGTCGGCGCCGCCTATTGGCTGCGCGACCTGATGTTATCGGTGGTAATCGCCGTTGTGATCATTCTTTTCCTCTACCAGCCGGTGAAGGTGGAAGGCACAAGCATGATGCCGGCGCTGGAAGACCAGGAACGGATTTTCATCAACAAGTTTGTCTACCGGTTTGGACTAGGGGAAATCGAACGGGGCGACACGGTGGTGTTCTGGTTTCCTCGCGACCCTTCGAAATCCTATATCAAACGAGTGATCGGCGTGCCGGGCGACGAGGTAGAAGTCAACGAGGGCGAGGTCCGCTTGAACGGCCGGCCACTGCCTGAATCCTATGTGCCCGAAGAGTTCCGCGACAGGTTGACGGTGCCCGCGATGCGCGTGCCGCCGGACTCCTTTTACGTCATGGGCGATCACCGGAGTTCGTCCAACGATTCGCGGGCGTGGGGCGTGGTGCCGCGAAGGTTCATTTACGGCAAGGCGGTCTTCGTCTACTGGCCGCTTGAGAAGATGGGTATCCTCCGCTAGGTCAGCGGCGGCCGAATAGCCAGAAGAGAAAAGACAGCAGCAAGCTGGCAATGATGCTCGTTGTGACCGGGAAATAAAAGGTCGTGTTTTTGCCGCGCCAGAGGATATCGCCGGGAAGACGGCCGAGCGGGATATTGGCGCGTTCCAACAGGAACATCAGGAGGCCCAACACAGTAATGAGAAGGCCGATGATGACGATGGAACGCGCCACGATGGATTAGACCGAGAAGGTGCGGCCCTTGTTCTGCCCGACCAGGATTTGGAACAGGCGGTGCGAAATCAGTTCGTGCAAGGACAGCAATTCCTGGTTGGCGGCGGTCATGCCGGCGGCATCCCGGATGTCAGCGACGCGAGGGCCTCCCGCTTTCAACGCATCGGTTGCACCCTGGATGACGGAATCCGTCATGGCCTCGCCGGCCAATTCCCAGAGCGTGATGAATCGATCGACGGCTGTGGGGAAGCTGACGTGGAAGACGCCGTGGACGGAGGTGGTGCGCGGCGGCTTATAGTCGAGATTGAACGGACCGCTATAGCCGTAGGTGCGGAGAAGGACGAAGACGTTCAGCCAGTCGAGCGGGTTGACGAGGCCAATGGCGATGTCGACGTCATGTTTACCGGCATAACCGTCATTGATATCGAAGTGGAAGAGCTTACCGCACATTAGCGCACGGGCGAGGGCGGCGCGGGGAGCCGTGCCCCACATGAGTTCGTGGAGATACTCCGGGTTCAGACCGACCATGTGGGGGTGTTTGATGAGGCCGGAGAAGATGAGCGCGAGCATGGAGTCCGAGGTGGGGAGCAGAATCTCGGCGACTGGTTCAAAGGGTTTGGCTTCCATGCAGTGTTTCAAGGTGGACCGGCCGTGTTTGGCGGCGAGTTCAATATCCTTGTCACAGGCGGCATTGATGCATTCGGCGTACCACTTGAGCGTTTGCAATTCGTCCATGGCGCCTTGAATGAAGTAGCCGAGGGCGCCCGGCCAGTAGACCGCGTAGTTGGCTCCCAGTTGATGGCCGATGGAGACGGTATTTTCTACGCGCCAGTTGGCGTATTCGCGTACCTGCCCGGCATGGGGAGCGGGGCTGGCGGCCCAGACCGGATTGTGAAAGGTCTCGGTCGTGACCATGGAGCAGGCCAGCCCATTTTTCTTGAGTGATTCACCGATGCGTCCGACGATTTCATCCTGGCCGTCCCGTCCGAGATGCTCGGTGGGAATGACGTCGGTATCGTGGGTGCACCAGTAGCCGATCCCGATTTTGCCGTACTCCTCGATCACGCGTTCAAAGGAAACGGAGGCGCGTGTTTTGTCCTGGAAAAGCGAGTGGCCTTCATAGGCGGCCGCCCACTGCGGGCCTGTGATGAAATATTTGCGGCGCTGTTCCGGGGTATAGGAGCCGCCGCAGGCCGCGGTAAGCCGCTCGACGACAGACTGTTGTTGGTCGACTGGGATCGGTGTCATAACAAGACTCCCATGATAGTGCAGCGGCGGCGGGGCGGAGAAGCGGCGCGAAAATGACGGGAGCATTGATAGAATAGGCGGCTGATGACTCAACCCGCCAAGCCTGCCTCCTTGCCCACGCTGGTGCCGCCGACAGCCGAGTTCGCCGAACAGGCCAACGTTTCGGGAATGGATGCCTATCGGGCGCTCTACGAACGCGCCGCGGCCGACCCCGCCGCCTTTTGGGGAAACCTTGCTGAGACTGAACTGGACTGGTTCCAGCGATTTACCACCTCACTGGACTGGCAGCCGCCGACGGTGAAATGGTTTACGGGGGGTAAGATCAACGTCAGCTACAACTGCGTGGACCGGCATACGAAGACCCACCGCAAGAACAAGGCCGCCATTATTTTTGAGGGCGAGCCGGGCGATCAGCGAATTATTACCTACCAGGAGTTGCATCGGTTGGTGAACCGGTTTGCGTCCTCGCTTCTTGGGCTGGGGCTTAAAACGGGTGACCGCGCCATTATTTATATGCCGATGATTCCAGAGGCCGCCGTGGCAATGCTCGCCTGTGCGCGTTTGGGGATCATTCACAGTGTCGTGTTCGGCGGCTTTTCCGCTGAAGCGTTGAAAGCTCGTATTCAGGACCTGGAGGCACGAGTCGTAATCACCTCCGATGGCGGTTGGCGCCGCGGTAAGGAAGTACGGTTGAAGGACGCCGTGGACGAATCGCTGAAGTTCTGCCCGACGGTGGAGCATGTGGTGGTTTACAAGCGGACGGGTTCAGCGGTGCCGATGGAATCCGGTCGCGACCATTGGTGGCATGTTCTGGACGAGACGGCGAAGGAAGATGTCCCCGCGGTGGAACTCGATAGCGAGCATCCGCTCTATGTTCTCTATACGTCAGGGACGACGGGCAAACCGAAGGGTATTCTCCACACCACTGGCGGTTATCTGCTGCAGTGCACAATGACGATGAAGTGGATCTTCGATTTGAAGGATTCCGACACGTACTGGTGCACGGCGGATATCGGTTGGGTGACCGGTCACTCGTACGTGGTGTATGGTCCGCTCTCGGCCGGCGCAACAACGGTGATGTACGAAGGCGCGCCCGACACGCCGGCCTTTGACCGTTGGTGGCGGCTGGTGGACAAATACAAGATCAGCATCTTCTATACGTCGCCGACGGCGATCCGTGCGTTGATTCGCCAGGGCGACCACTGGCCGGAACGGCACAACCTGAGCAGCATCCGTCTGCTGGGGAGCGTGGGCGAGCCGATCAATCCGGCAGCGTGGGAATGGTTCCACCGCGTAATCGGCCACAATCGTTGCCCGATCGTCGATACCTGGTGGCAGACCGAGACGGGGGCCATTCTGATTGCTCCCATGCCCGGGGCCATTCCGTTGAAGCCGGGATCGGGAACCATGCCGATTCCTGGCGTGCTGCCGGAGATTGTAGACGGCGCGGGAAGGCCGGTGCCGGACGGTCAGGAAGGATTCCTGATTCTGCGGACGCCTTGGCCGGGGATGTTGCGCACGATTTGGGGGGATCCGGAACGGTTCAAAGAACAGTATTGGTCTAAGGTGCCCGGCGCGTACTTCACAGGTGACGCGGCACGGAAGGACAAAGACGGCTACTACTGGGTGCTGGGACGGGTGGACGATGTGATGAACGTCAGCGGCCACCGGTTGAGCACAATGGAGATTGAATCGGCGCTGGTCCGGCATCCATCCGTGGCGGAAGCGGCCGTGGTCGGCAAGCCGCACGAGATTACGGGGCAGGCAGTGTGCTGCTTTGTGACCTTGAAAAAAGGCATTTCGGACCATGACAAACTCGGCATTGAGCTGCGGCAGTGGGTGGCGCACGAAATTGGCCCCTTTGCGCGGCCGGAAGAGATCCGTTTCACCGAAGCGCTGCCGAAGACACGGAGCGGCAAGATCATGCGGCGCCTGTTGCGCGAGATTGTCACCAGCCATACGGTAGCTGGTGACGTTACGACACTGGAAGACATGAATGTGCTGTCGGCATTGTCCTCGCAACACGACGACGACTAATACCTAAGCGAGAAAGAGAAAGGCCCGGCGACTTGTTCGCCGGGCCTTTCTCTTTGTGGCATGTTGCCTACCAGTAGAGCTTCAAACCAACCTGCATTTGACGGGGGGTATTGGCCTGGTCCGTTACAATGCCGAAGGTGCCGGCGTTGAGATTCGTGCTGCCGGTTCCGAAGATGGTGCGATTGAAGATATTAAAAGCCTCGCCGCGCAGATCGACCCGAATCCCTTCTGTGATGCGGAAGGTGCGAGCGACACTGACGTTTTCCGACTGGCCCCAGAAGGAGCGAACCTTGGGGTTATAGCGGGTGGCGTTGCCGAAGGCCGCAGTCGGCTGAGCGGGGAAAGCCGAAGCAGGCTGCAGAAAACGGTCGACGGCGGGGTCAAACTGATCGCCGGCGGTGGGCGCGCGCCAGTTGTCGTAGCCGTCGACGACAGGACGGGTGGCGTAGTTGAAGATGGGCAGCGGATTGTTGCGGGCAAGTCCGATGGGCGTGCCGCTGTTATAGACCTGAATGGCAGCCAGACGCCATCCGCCCACAAGGTGGCTCAGGAAACCCGAGGTCATCCAACGTTCGCCTTTCCCGAAGGGCAGGTTGTAGAGGGTGGAGAACTTGATGACGTGCGTCTGATCATATTGGCCAATGGATTTTTCGATGCTGCGATTGAAGTGATCCTGGGCGCCAGTGCCGCTGGCGAAGTAGGTATCGGAATCGGTAAGCAGCTTCGAAAATACATAGCTGGACTGGAAGCTAAAGCTCTTTGAAAAACGGCGATCCATTTTCAGAATCATGGCGTGATAGGTGGAGTGGCCGCTCTTATCGCCATTTTGGACGCCGGTGTTGATGGTGGAGTACTGCGGGAAGGGCCGCAGAGACTGGGCGACGGTAGCCGCTCCACCCCAGAGTTGTTTGAAGCCGGCGAAGGGTTCCCGGAAACCCGCGGCCGCGGCGGCGGCGGACGTGATGTCCGCGCGAAGAAGGTTAAAGGCCTGGGTGGCGCCGTACTGCGCGATGAGCCCGTTCATGGTGGCCGTCGGCACCTGATTGAAGTTCAGAAGACCGGTCTGGAGGCGGTTGCCAAGGCTTGCGTTATAGCCGAGTTCCAGCGTGGTGTTACTGGCTAATTGGCGCTGAATGGTGAACGTCCAGAAGAGGTTTTCCGGAGCGCGAGTAGCTTCCTGGCCCTGCCACCAATCCACCGTATTGCCATTGGAGAATGAGGGGTTGATGGATGGCGGGAGCGTGTAGGCGGGCAGGCCCTGGTCCAGCAGGAAGGTGGGCGTGACGCCCTGCGAGCCGTTGTTGAATTGATACTGGCCGATGAACCCGGCGAAATGCCCACTACCTTGCACGGCTGTGACGCGGGAGAAGGAACGGCCGAAGCCGAGGCGGAAGGTGGTCTTTTCGTTCGGAGTATAGGCCAGACCGGCGCGAGGGCCCCAACCGCCGTACCAGTTCGGAACCAGACTTCGTGTGCCTTCACGGCCCGGGCCATCGCCGGCAAACCAGAGAGCGCCGGGGATGTTTCCGGCGGCCGGATTGGGCCGCGTGGGGTTGAAATCTGAGTACTCGTCGTTTTTGTTGGTCGGCGCGAGGGTCAGATCGTAGCGAATGCCAAAATTGATCATCAGCTTGCGATTGACCCGGAAGTCATCCTGCGCATAGAAACCGAAGTAGGGATAACGCTGGGTGACGTTGCGAATCGTTTCGGTACGGCCCAGGAAGGCCTGTCCCAGAAGATAGGAGGCGAATGAACTGCCGCCGCTAGCCGGGAAGGCGGTGGCGCCGGGAATGGAGGTGCTCAGGAAGCTGAAATCCGCTCGTCCCGCGATGTCCTGCTGCCCGAAACCGTCCGCGTTCTGGTCCTGATATTGGAAGCCGAACTTGTACGTGTGGCGGCCGTGAATATAGCTGAGGTCGTTGCGCAAGCCCCAACCGGGTTGGTTGGTTCCGTTATAAGAAGCCGAACCCCATGTCGTATACTCCGTGAAATTCAGTGTTGGGAAGTTCTGGTTGCAGTCGACGACGTTCTTAATGCAGACTTTGTCTTTCCAGTTCTTGTCCACGTTGGCGGAGAAGCTGTTTTTGGTGAACGAGTTCTTGGAGAACGAGAAGTGATTCACCATGTTGGGGGAGATGGTGAAGTCGTGAGTGAAGCGGTAAGCTTCGGTATCCCAGGCTTGAATCTGGCCGTTCCAGAGCGGTTGCGGAAGTCCCGGAGGTCCCGCCGGACCGGGATTGTTGCGGAATTTGGTGGTGTTGTAGAGGAAGCTGATTCGTTGACGGCTTCCGAGAATCTGGTCGCCTTTCACGCTCCATTTGTCGGTCGGAGTGACCATAGTGCCGCCGTTGACGATATAGTTCTGGCGCACATAGCCGCTGGTTCCGGGAGCGAAGCCGCGGTTCGGCGCGACATCCTTGGCGAAAGCGTTGACGGCGTTGGCGGTAGCGGCAAAGAGGCTGGGAGGAATCTGATTGTTCGGGAAAACGTCACGGATCGAGCCGCTGCCGTTCGGATTGGCGCGCGTACTTTGCGGGTCATAGATAGGAATTTGGCGATTGTTTTGATCGACCCAATTCCGGAAGTCGCCGTTGTACATCTCCGGCGTGGGCACGGAGAGGATGGTGTCGTTGGCGCCTACGCGGTTGCGGAATCCTTCGTAAGAGACGAAATAGAAGGTCTTGTTGCGGCCATCGTAGAGTTTGGGAATGCGGACCGGGCCGGAAGCGGTAAAGCCATAGTCGTTCTGCCGGTAGATAGAGCGGCGGGCGGCGAAAAAGCCACGGGCGTCCATTTTGTCATTGCGTAGAAAGTCATACGCGGAGCCATGGAAGTTATTCGTGCCGGACTTAGAGGCGAAGGACATGACGCCGCCTCCGGCTTGGCCGTACTCGGCCTTGAAACCATTGGTATCGACCGAAAATTCGGTGAGGGCTTCGACCGACGGCGTGTTCAGTGCGGCTTCCGCGGTATCGCCAGAGCGATTCGTACCGACGGAATGGCCGTCAAGCGTGGCATCCCACTGGGCGACTTGTCCGCCGCCCAACGCAAGGCGCTGGCCATCGCCGCGGGCTTCGGCGGCCACGGCCACCAGATTGAAGGGACTGCGCATAGCTCCGCCGACCACGAGCGGGAGTTCATCGACCAACTTGTTTTCTACTGTCGTGGACACCTTGGCGTTGTCGGTCTGAATGGTTGCCGCGGCTGCCGTAATTTCTACGGATTCGGAAACGGCGCCGAGTTGCAGCATGGCGTCCACACGAACTGTGTTGCCGGCATTCAGGTTGAGGTTCTGTTGGAGAAAACGTTTAAAGCCGGACGCTGTAATTTCGAGGCGATAGACGCCGGGCACCAGGTTGGGCAGGTTATATTCACCGGAACCCGTTGTTACGCCTTTGGTGGTTCCGTTGGTATCGCGGTGGACGAGAGTGAGTTGAGCGCCAGCCACAGCCGCCCCTGTCGGGTCTGTGACAATGCCTGTGAAGTTCCCGCGTTCGCTTTGGGCGCATAACGTGGCGGCGCCAAGACAAGCGAGTGCGAGTGCGTATCTCAGTGGAAGCATATGGTGGGAGGTACATTATCACAACAGAAAGCAGGTACGCTGAATGAGTGAAAGACGTGCAACTCATCACAACAGACCTGTTCCAACAGGTGGAATCCGAGGCTCGCGGTTCGGCTAGAATGCGTAAGAATTACAACTTCCACGCCGGAGCGGGCGACAATCCGCACAGGATGCTGAATGTGTTGTTGCGCGGTACGTATGTGCGGCCGCACCGGCACGTGGCCCCCCCAAAGTCTGAAGCATTTCTTCCACTCACCGGGCGCGTGGGAATCATCTGTTTCGACGAAGACGGGGGGCGGGTAGGACACTACCTGCTGGACGCTGCCGGGCGCATTCGAGGCATCGATCTGGCCCCTGGCGTTTGGCACACAGTGGTAGCGCTGGACGATATCAGCGTTTGTTACGAGGTGAAGCCGGGACCCTGGGAACCGGCCAGCGACAAGGACTTCGCCGGCTGGGCGCCGGAGGAGGCGACCGAGGAAGCCCGACTTCTGGTGCGGGAATGGGAGGCGCTGTTTCCCGCATCAGAAGTCGCGTGAAGCGCAGCTATTTGGCCGGATACCACCCGCGATCCCAGGGGAAGGCAAAGGTGGGCCGATTGGCATAGCGAGTCATTTGGAACTCCAGGCGCGAACCGGCGCCAGGCTCCAAGCGGACTGTAAGGACGGGGCCGCGGAAGTCTGTTTTCTTGCCGTCCATGACGACGGATTCAAAGCGATGTTCGCCATAGCCGCCGGCTTGAACGACGACTTCACGAGGTTCGGCCTGATTGGTGTTGACGAGAGTCAGCGTAGCCGAATCCGCGCCTAGTTTTTCTACCAAGGCACCGACATCTTCCGGCAGTCCAGAGCGGCGGCCCACCGGATCGAAGTAGCGAAACCGGCTGTGGAGCACCCAGATACGCCCGTTGGAAAAATAGCCGCCAAGCATGAGATTGGTGAGCGCGTTGGTGGTGGCCGGGTTGAGATCCAGCAAATAGTCAGCCAAGCGGGAGTCCGCTGTCGTGCTGTCTTCCCGGATCAACTGCAAGCGATGGCGTACGCGGGCTATATCGGACTGTAAGGCCTTTTCCGGAAAGTCCGGCAGCTTGCCGTCCAGGTAGCCAAGCCAGGGCGCCGTGCGGTCCGATTCGCCGTATCCGCCGCGTCCGTTGGCGACAGCAAAGGTAGTGGCAATCGGTACTCGATCGAGATCCTTGCGATCCATGGACCAAAAGTAGATTTCAGCCAATCTGTCCGTATAGAGGCGCGGCGTGTAGTGGTACCACTGCGGCGGCCCGTCGAACTTGTAGCCGCGCGGGTCGCCATACATCTGCGGCAGCAACGTGCGCCCATTTTCTACCTTTTTCTGCGCGTAGAGGTTGTCCATCTGCTTGCGGAGAGTATCGACAAAGCTTTGGTCGCCCGTCATCAGCAGAGCATTTCCGAAGCCGGGCCAGGAGCCGTCCGTAAAGTAGTTCCGATGGGCGATTTGTTCCAGTTCTCCGTCGAAGATGGTGAAGTTCCAGCCATAGGTACCTTTCCACCACTGGCCTTTGTATTCGCCTCCCAACTTGCCGTCGAGCCCAATATTGCTGGGAATATTGCCGCCCGCCTCGGCGGCGCGCTGCTTCCAGGCGGTCATGTAATCGACCACCCACTTGTGATATTTCTCTTCGCCGGTGAGCGCGTACGCGTTGAGGCCAAGGATGGTGGATGCCAGGTTCAGGGAGTTGTCGCCCTGGCTGTCCAAGTACTCGTCGCAGTGTGCGAGCATCTTTTTATAATTTGCCTGCAGATCGAGCATCTTGCCCCGGCCCGCCGGATTGTGAAGCAGGTGAAAGGTGCCCGGAACCGGATCGCCCACCCAATCGTAGGTCGTCGCCTTACGAAGCATGGGACCTTTGCTGCCCGTCCACATGCTTCTGAGAATTTTCTTCTCCTTATCGTAGTTCGGAGCTTCGGGATCGTCGCCCATATACATGGCAGCAAATCGCTTCATGCGTTGGCGGTAGAGTTCGTCATTGGGCTGCGAGAGCCCCATTAAGAGAAAAGCGCGCATGCCTTCCCCGGTATGAAACCAGTCGGACTGCGTAATGAATTCCTTGGAGTAGGCGCCGTTTGCGGCGAGAGTAGTGAGTTTGGTGCGCAGTTCGTTGTACTGATTCCAATGACCCTCCTGTGCGCGTTTGTAGTGTGCAAGCACGCTGTCAGAACCGCCGAGGGCGTGGAGCAACGTCCAGTTCCAATAGGTTTCGATGGCGTCGTCCGGCCCGTCGAGCGTGCCCCACCGTGGGGTATGCAGCAGATAGCCGCGTTCATCCACGAACTTTTTCGCGAATGCATCCACGGCCAGGGAGTTGTATCGCAGCAACTCGCGTTCGAGAAGGGCCCAGGCCGGGGGAACCATGGGTTTCCGGATATGGAGCGTCAATTCATTCCGCACGGACTGGGAGAAGGCGGCGGCGGAGAGCGCCAACAGTAATAGTTGTGCTTTCATTCGGATTTTCTTTCGCTATTTAGTGGAACAGCAGGGGAACAAACTCGGCCAGGTATTGGCGCCAGACGGTGAACGTATGAGCGCCTTCGGTGGCGCGCCAAGTATGTCGTACGCCATTTTCTTTCAACTTTTGCGCCAGATCCGCGGAGCGCTGGTAAAGAGAATCGTCTTTGCCGCAGGCGACCCACAGCAGAGGTTTCGCCCGCTGGAGCGAAGCCATATATTTCTCCAGGCCGTGCGGGACCGGCGCACTGAATGAGCCGATGGCGCTGAACAGGTCCAGATGCTTCATCCCAATCCCCAGCGACTGGCCGCCGCCCATCGAGAGCCCCGCGATCGCTGTTTTGTCGCGCGAGCCAACTATCCGGTACTTCTCGCGAACCAGCGGCATTACGTCCCGCAGTAGGTATTGTTCATAGATATCGACATTCTTAGCCTGCAACTCGCGGGACGAGCCAAACGGTACAGCGTGGCCGTATGGCATGACAACAATCATCGGTTCCGCCTTCTTCTGCGCAATCAGATTATCCAGAATAAAATTCATATGCCCGGCCAGTACCCAACCGCCCGCCGTGTCGTTGGAACCATGAAAGAGATAGAGCACGGGATATTTCTTGGGAGCGGACGCCGCATATCCAGGCGGCGTGTAAATCCAGATCCAGCGTGTTTCGCCGTTCAATACTTTCGATTTCTGGTAATTGATTTCTACGGCTCCGTGCGGCACATCTCGCGGTTGCCAGATGCCGTTGCCGTCTCCGGGAACCTCCAGGAGACTGGCCGAGGTGCGGGCGCGGAGTTTGATGCGTGGGTTGACTGGATCGGCCATCGTGATGCCGTCAACAATGAAATGGTAAATATAGACGCTCGGCGGCAGGGGGTCTGTGGTGAGGGACCAAATGCCGGCGGCGTTCTTCTCCATGGGCTTGGCGGAGCCAACGGGCATCCAGTCCCCGTAGAAGAGCACTTCACTCGCCTTTGGCGCCGCGATCCGGAAGGTGACGCGGCTATCGGGACCGACGTCCGGGGAAACCAGGGCTTGCGCCGCAAGTCCGGCGGACGCGGCCAACAGCAGCAACACGCGATTCATAGGCTAACTATCCTATAGGGAGAGGAAGCCGCTTTGTCACGCCCCGGAATCATCACCGCAGGAATCTACCTGGTTGTTGCTGTAATTGTTATCGTTCAGGACGCGCTGTCACCACAGACTCCGGGCGCGTGGATCAGCCTCCGCAATATGGTCCCGTTTCTTGCCACGTTCCCTATCTCTGCTCCGCTGGCAATGTTGGGCATCGAACCGGATTTATCCAACAAGCTGACGGTCGCTATCCTACTACTGGCCTGCGCGGCGCTTATTTATCACGTGACGGCGTTCTTGGCCTGGTTATTCACTTCGCGGTAGTCTTGCGTTTTTCGTTGTCCGCCGCCGTCAACTTCCGGAGCAGTTCGATGGTAGGCTTCGGCGCTTCAAATTCGGCTTCTTCCAAAGGAGTGCGGCCGAAGCGGTCTCGCACCGTAAGATCGGCGCCGTGATCCACCAGGTACTGAATAATGTCCAACGCACCGAAACGGGTGGCGGTATGAATAGGGTTGATGCCGAAACCGGCCGTCCGCTGTTCATTCACGTCGGAACCGAGTTCGATCATGAACTTGACGGCCTCCAATTTGCGGCTGCCGGTAGCCAGTAAGAGGCCGCCGGCGCCGTCCGGAGTTTTCGCTTTGGGATCAGCGCCCATCCGGATCAGTTCCTTCATCATTGGGACATTGCCGGATTCAGCGGCAGTAAGAAACGGCGTCATGCCCGATGAGGCGCGGAAAGGGCTGGCCGCCGCGCCGGGAGGCTGGACGGTTTTGGCATGGAGGTCAGCGCCGCGCGCTACCAGATCCTTTACAAGGTCAATCTTTCCTTGGCGAACCGCCTCATGCAAAGCGGTGCCTCCATTGCGGTCCCGCCCATTTACGTCGGCCCCATTTTCCAGCAGCAGCCTGGACACGGGCTCGAAGCCGCGGCTCAGCGCGATTTGAAACGCGGTGGTACCGTCGGGGGCCTTGTGAAGCGGGTCTGCCTTGGCTCCGATGAGCGCTTTCATTGCCGCCAGATCGCCGCGTTGCGCCGCGAAGAGCACGGCCGTATAGCCGGTTGCCGTTGCCGCATTGACGTCTGCGCCCGCGTCAATCAGTAACTTTGCGATCGCGGTACGGCCTTCAGAAACGGCCCACATCAGCGCTGTTTGGTTCATCCGGTTTTCGGCGGCGGACGCCTGGGCTCCGGCAGCGAGCAACAGCTTGACTATTTCCAGATTGCCGGATTCCACCGCACCCATCAGCGGCGTCTCGCCATTCCACTTGACGGCGTTTACGTTGGCTTTCGCTTCCAACAGCAGGCGCGCCGCCGTCACGTTGCCATTAGCAGCGGCAAGACCCAGCGCCGTTTCCCCATTTTCATCGGCAACATTGGGATTGGCTCCCGCACGTAGTAGGGAGGCGAGAATCTCAGCGTCATCCCGGCCCGCCGCCCATAATAATGCCGTCGTTCCATCGGCGCGAGCGGCATTGACGTCAGCGCCGGATTTCAACAATGCCAACACGCCTTTCTGGTCCCGTTTTTGCACGGCGTCCAACAAGCGCAACTCCGCGGCCGCGGCGGACAGGAATAAGGTAAGCAAGAGAAGCCGGCACATACTCTTGAATGATATAGTGTCCAAAGGCGACGGGGAATCACTGGCAAAAATTAATGATTCAAAAATGGATATGGGGGCTGGCAACGGCCGCAACTTTGCTCAGTCAGCCTGCGGAGCCCTCCGCTGCCTCCGCGCAACAGTTGTTAACCACGTACTGCCAAGGTTGCCATAGCGAGTCGAACCGGTCGGGCGGCGTTTCGGTGCAGGGGCTGAAAGCCGATGCGGTGAGCGATAGCGGCATGACGTGGGAAAAGGTACTGCGCAAGGTCCGGACAGGAGAGATGCCGCCCTTAGGGTTGCCCCGGCCGAAGCCGGCGGACTCGACGGCCTTTGTCGGTTGGTTGGAAGGCGAATTGGACAGGAGTGCGGTTGCCAAACGGAATCCCGGTACGCCGCTGGTGCACCGGCTCAACCGGGCAGAGTACTCCAACGCGATTCGGGACCTGCTTTCTCTGCGGCTCGATCACGCGGCCAGTCTGCCTGCCGATGACTCCGGTTACGGATTCGACAACATTGGCAGCGTATTGACCGTTTCTCCGCTGTTAATGGAGAAGTACATGGCCACGGCGAGACGCGTAAGTCGTTTGGCGGTTGGGACCGTGAAATCCGGCGCAGCGATTGAAAGGTTCACTCCTGGTAAAGGTCCGGCGCTTGACGGCAGCGATGACATGCCGCTGAATCTGCGCGGCGGGTTGCTCTTGAATTACCACTTCCCAGTGGATGCCGAATATACGTTTCTGATCCGGATTCGCGGCAACCCCGTGGCCAAAGCGCTCCCGCCAAAACTGGATATCCGCATGGATGGCAAGCGTTTCAAACTCCATGAGGTTGTAATCGACCCGAATGAAGAAGCGCAAATTACGCGGAATATCGAGTTACGCTTGCCAATGAAGGCGGGACTGCATTCGATTGGCGCGGCGTTTTTGACCGAAAACCTGAAAGTGGAGTCGGGTGTTGTCTCCCGTCGCGGCGTGGGCGCGGCTCCCCCCGTCAACAATGTGTCGGTCGATTATCTGCAGATCGGCGGCCCGTTCAACGCCTCCGGCCCCGGAGATACGGAAAGCCGGAAAACCATCTTCCAATGCCGCCCGTCGGCAGGCCAACCGGAAACTCCCTGTGCACAGCGGATACTATCGACGATCGCCCGGCGAGCCTATCGCCGCCCGGTGACTTCGGCCGATATCACGCCATTGATGAGCCTATTTGCGCTCGGACGGAAAGACGGCGGCAGTTTTGACGCCGGTATCGAGACGGCGTTGCGGGCCATTCTGGTGTCGCCTAACTTCTTGTTTCGTGTGGAACGCGATTCTGCCTCCGCACCCGGAGCAACAGCTCATGCCGTCAGCGATCTGGAACTGGCCTCTCGGCTTTCCTTTTTCCTGTGGAGTAGCCTGCCAGACGAAGAATTGCTCCGGTTGGCGGAGCAGAAGAAGTTGCGCGCCACATTGCCGCAGCAAGTCCGGCGCATGTTGGCTGACAATAAGGCGCGCTCCCTGGTTGAGAATTTCGCAGGGCAGTGGCTGCACTTACGCAACATTCCTACTTGGCGGCCCGATCCGGACCGGTTCCCCCAATTCGACGATGCGCTCCGTTCCGCCATGCAGCGGGAGACCGAGATGCTGTTCGAATATATCGTCCGCGATGACCGCAGCATATTGGACTTCCTCAACGCGGATTACTCCTTTCTCAATGAACGATTGGCTCGCCACTACGGGATTCCGAACGTAAAGGGAACGTACTTCCGCAAGGTGGCGATGAATGGGGAAGAACGCGGCGGTATTTTGACCCACGCCAGTATTCTGACAGTCTCTTCTTATCCAACTCGTACGTCGCCTGTTTTGCGCGGCAAATGGATTCTGGAGAATATTCTGGCAACGCCCCCGCCGCCGCCGCCGCCGAATGTGCCGGATTTAGAGGAAAAGGCGGCCAATTCCGCTAAAGATCTTCGGGCGGCCCTGGAAAAGCACCGGGCCAGCGCGGGATGCGCTTCGTGTCACTCACGGTTGGACCCGCTCGGCTTCGCGCTCGAGAATTTCGATGCGGTGGGCAAATTCCGAGCCGTGGAAGATGGCGCGGTTGTGGACGCTTCCGGCTCGTTGCCAGGCGGTATTCATTTCGTAGGCCCGTCCGGTTTGAAGAAAGTGCTTTTAGAACGTCAGGATTACTTCGTGGAATGCGTTTCGGAGAAACTGCTGACGTATGCTCTGGGCCGCGGTCTGGAGCATTTCGATTTGCCCGTCGTCCGACAAATACGCCGTGAAGCGACCGCCAAGGACCACCGGTTTTCCGAGCTGGTCTTGGCCGTCGTCAATAGCGTACCATTCCAGATGAGGAGATCCCCCGAGCGATGATTATCACCAGGAAGTCACTATCCCGCCGGACGCTGCTGCGCGGATTCGGCACAGCGGTAGCCTTGCCCTTTCTCGACTCGATGACTCCGGCGATGGCCGCGCCGAACCGCATTGGCGGTAAGTCGCCCGTGCGCATGGCATTCCTATATGTCCCAAACGGCGTCATCATGAAAGACTGGACGCCAAAAAGCGAGGGATCGGGATACGAACTTACTAAAACCTTGCAGCCGCTTGCCGAACACCGCGAGCGGATGTTGGTGCTATCCGGGCTGGACCAATATAATGGCCAATCCTTAGGAGATGGGGCAGGGGATCACGCACGGGCAGGCGCAACGTGGCTGACGGGCGTTCATCCGAAAAAGACGCAGGGTGCCGACATTCTGGCAGGCGTCTCCGCCGATCAGGTGGCGGCGAAAGAAGTGGGTAAGGCCACGACACTGCCTTCATTGGAGTTGGGGTTGGAAGACAACCGGATGGTTGGCGGCTGTGATTCCGGATATAGCTGCGCCTACAGCAACACGGTTGCCTGGTCATCACCGACAACGCCGCTGCCGCCGGAGATCAATCCTCGCGCCGTTTTTGAACGATTGTTTGGAGACGGGGAAACGACGGACCCGGCAGCTAGGGCGTTGGCGGCCCGCCAGGATCGGAGCATTTTGGATTTTGTCCGGGCTGACGCGGCGCGAATAGGTATGGGACTCGGCGCGGGCGACAAACGGAAGCTTGGCGAATATCTGGATGCGGTACGGGAAATTGAGATTCGTATTCAGAAGCTGGAAAAGCAGGATCCGAACGCAATCGCATTGCCCACGATGGAACGTCCCGCCGGAGTTCCTCCGACGTTTGAAGAGCACGTGGACCTGATGTTTGATTTGATGACCATTGCCTTCCAGGCCGATCTGACCCGGGTCATCACGCTCATGATCGGACGCGAAGGCGGCAATCGGACTTACCGCAACATTGGCGTGCCCGATGCGCATCACGGCCTGTCGCATCACTTCAACGATTCAACGAAAATTGACCGTTTGCAGAAGATCGATCAGCACCACGTGAAGCAACTCGCTTCGTTCCTCGCCAAGCTGCAGGCGACGAAAGACGGCGATGGCTCCCTGCTTGACCATTCCATGATCATGTACGGCAGCAGCCTGAGCGACGGCAACCGGCACGAGCATCTGGACCTGCCGACCATCCTGGCCGGCGGCGGCAACGGCCGCGTCCATGGCGGCCGGCATATCCGGTATAAGAAGGGCACGCCGATGACGAACCTTTTTCTCTCCATGTTGGATGTGGCGGGCGTGCAACCGGAGAAAATCGGCGACAGCACGGGCAAAATCGAACACCTGAGCAACCTGTAATTCTATGCGACTGGCCGCTGCTCTTGCGATCTGTCTTTGCTGCTTTTCACAAACCAGGGAGGAATGGGTTGCGGCGGCGGCCAATGCGCTGCAGGAGCAATTAATCGCGCAACGCCGCGATTTTCATAGCCATCCGGAACTCTCCAACCGGGAAGAGCGTTCAGCCCGGGTGATCGCAGAGAAGTTACGGGCGCTGCGGTTCGATGAGGTAAAGACAGGTGTCGGCAAACACGGCGTTGTAGCCGTCCTGAAAGGCGGCAAGCCGGGTCCTGTCGTTGCCTGGCGCGCCGACATGGATGCGCTTCCGGTCTTCAGTAATCTCGACAAGCCTTACAAATCGCAGAACAACGGCGTCCACCACGCATGTGGACATGACGCTCATATGGCGATCGGCCTGGCCGTGGCTGAGGTGTTGGCGGGCATGCGGGACCAGATTCCCGGCACGGTAAAGTTCATCTTTCAGCCTGCCGAAGAAGGCGCACCCCGAGGCGAAGAGGGCGGCGCATCGTTGATGATTAAGGAGGGCGCACTGGAAAATCCGAGACCGGCCGCCATCTTCGGTCTGCATGTTTTCACCCCCTATCCCGCGGGAACGGTAGGCTACACGGCAGGCCCTGCCATGGCCTCCGCGAATGCCTTCTCCATCAGCATCAAGGGTAAGCAGGTGCATGCTGCGATGCCGCATATGGGCATAGACGCGATTTCCGTTGCTGCGCAGTGCATCACACAGTTGCAGACCATCCGAAGCCGGCGCATCGATCCGAACGAGGGAATGGTGTTGAGCATTGGGTCTATTCACGGCGGCAACCGCAGCAATATCATTACGGGCGAAGTCAGGATGGAAGGTACGATTCGCACCTTCAGCGAGAATACGCGCGAGGCTGTCCGCGGCATGATGCGGCGGACCCTGGCTGGCTGTACGGCCGCCGGGGACGCTTCGTTTACGTTGGATTTTGACGGCGTATCCTACCCCGTGACCGTGAACAACGCGGCATTGACCTCGGAAAGCCTCCCGCAGATGCGCCGTGTTTTGGGAGACGCCAATATTATTGCCACGCCGCCCGTCACGGGCGCTGAGGACTTTGCGTACTATCAGCGCGTCATCCCAGGCTTTTTCTGGTTTCTCGGCGCACGCAACGAGAAATTGGGTATCACCGGCGCTCACCATACGCCGGAATTCGACATCGATGAATCGATCCTGGTTCCCGGCGTAAAATTAGCCGCCAATCAGCTGCTTGACTACCTGGAACGTCACCGATAATTACGGAAGCCGCCACTGCTCATCAAAGAGCGCGGCAAAGGCGGGTTCCGGAGTATCGGTAGTGCCGTCGACCTTCAATACAGCGATATCGCCCCACTTCGGCATGCTGTAGTCGCCGTGATATTCGCGCTCATCAATAGTAAGTCCGGAATTGATGACGACGTATTTGCCGGGCTGGAGCGGATTTGGATAAATCAGGGCCGGTAAGTGGTTGGCTGCGGCAAAGCGTTCTTTCCCCGCGGTAATGCTTTCTTTCGTCCATACGACCGGGAGCTTACGCGCCAACTTGGCCAGCAGTTGATTGCTTCCCGGGTCGCCGAATAGCACAACGTGGTAGCGTGCCATATCCGCCGCGGTCACGTCTTTGTCATCCTTGATCCGTGGATGGGAACGGTAGTAGCGCGCATAGACCCGGTCAAACCGTTTTAGAACGCGGAGGGCTTGTTCATGCGCCCCGACATTCCATGGCGTGCCGGTCGGCCGTACCAGTAGAAAGGGTTCCAGAAAAGCATCGTCAATCGGTCCCTGTAAGCCATGTGTTTTTCGCAAATCGCTGTGCGCTCCTGTGCGCCATGCGGCGCCTTCGCGAAACAGGCGGATCGCCGCACCGGGTCTCACGCGCAGCGACTGTCCATCAATGCGAATGCGGTGCGCGGCTTCGGTCTCCCTTAGCGTTAACGCCGTCACGTTCTTCGTCGTAATGTCATAGCCGTTCCTGGAAGAATCTCGTTTCGCCTGCACTTCCGCACGTTCGTAGTGCTTGGCCAGGCCATCAATACTCACCCAATGCGCCCGGTTATAGCGTGTTGTGTACGTCACAAAGCGAACTTCTTGCGGCGAGACAATTCCTTTGTCGCCATGCTCCTTGAGGAACGCGTCAATCCGCGTGCGGACCAACGGGCTGATGCTGTGCCCCGTTTTCTCAGAGATCAGGAAAATCGATGGTGTGCCTTTCGCATGCCAATAGTTTTCCTCGCCCTCCGAAGGAAACCCCTCTTTAGCGAGCTGGGCGCGGACGCGCAATGACGATTCGAGTTGTCCCCGCCCCGGATTCTCGCGGTCCGGCGGGATCGTGGCTACCTGGGAATCGTTGTCGCCGTCATGCCCAGCGATAGGAATATTAAACGCGTTGAGAGACCAGTCGATGATGTTTTCCCAAATGTGCAACGGACCCTGCTGGTAAACGGGGAATCCTCCCATGGAAGCGCGGCGCGGATAGGTGCCCGCGCCAATCTCCGCCGCCGCGAAACGATCCGGATGCTGCAAAGCAATATGCCAGGCGCCAGCTCCGCCCAGCGAGAAACCGCGCAGAATAATTCGCTTGGGATCAATCCTGTAGCGACGGCTGACGGCGTTTATCGCTTCAAAGACGTCTACCTCGCCGGCCCAATGGTTGGCATTGTTCCACCGCCCATAACAGTCCAACGTGATTTGGCCTTCGTCGGCAGCTGCATAGGTCAAGCCTTTGTTGGGTTTCGGAAATTTGAATAGGAAGCTCGCTTCCGTGAGCGTCTGGTCACGCCCATGCAGCCATACATAAAGCCGCACCGGCTTGGTTCCGTCGTAGCCGTCAGGGATCGTCACCCCATAGGGTTGTACCGATCCGTCCAAGTCCGAACGGTAAGCGTGGATCTTCCGCCCCTTCGCCGCCGCCCAAGGCGCGTTGCCCGCCCCTAACGCTCTGCCGCGTGCGATTCCCTCATCGAGCACGGTCAACGCCTGCTGGATGCCGTCCTGCGTGAAGAAAGTCTGCGGAAACTCCAATAGAAACTGTCCCGCCTTGGCGTATACCGCCACATCGGTAATCCAATCCGGATTGACGCCCTTTCGCTCCGCTGCTCGCAGCAATTCTTCCAGTTCACCCACTTTCGACCGGACCAGCGTCAACTCTTCTGCCTTTGGCACAATAGGCGGCGGCCCGCCCTTCTTCTGTGCGGCCGGTTGCGCGAAAACAAGAGAAAATGCGGCGAATACAAGCAGGAAGTGACGCATGCAAGAGTATTCTATTGCACCTTGACTTCGCCTCCAAACAAGCGCACACTGCGGGTAGAAAGACCGGGAAATAGCGCAAGTGCCCGTGTTGAGGGCGCTGACATGCACTAGAAAGAGGAGGTGCTTATCGCAGCGATGAACGAAATAGAACCTTGGGCTTGTGGGGCGGCGCTTCTTAGTTTTTCAAAGTAGTTCCATGCACGGCCGGATGGCGCGTAAAGATACGCGCATACCCCTTAGAGGTAATGAAGGCGTCCACTTGGAGCGAAACGAAAGGCGTTTCACGATGCGCCGCCCCTTCCCATTTTGCCCACGGCACTTCCGCATTATGATGTGTGGATGATGCAACGGCGTTGGTTCTTCCCCATGCTTTCCTCCCTGGGTTTCGCTGCCGGAAAGCGCCCTAGCCCTTATTCCGGTTTAGGCATTCGACCCGTACTTAATTTCCAAGGGCCCGTGACCACGGTTGGCGCTTCCCGCATGTGGCCGGAGATTCAGTCTGTCATGACGGAGGCCGCGCGGGATTTCGCAGTTCTGGAGGAAGTGAAGGACGCCGTCGGCTCCCGGTTGGCTAAGCTCTGCGGTACCGAATCCGCCTTGGTTACATCGGGAACTTGTGGGGCAATTTCCCTGGGTACCTATGCATGCCTTACCGGTAAGGATACGGCGAAGGTGCGGCAATTGCCCGATCTTCGGGGAATGAAGACGGAGGTCATCATCCAGAAGCCGCATCGTAATGGTTATGACCACGCGGTACGTAGCGCGGGTGTGAAAATCGTCGAAGTGGATTCGCGGGACGCGTTTGTCAACGCGCTGGGCCCGCAGACTGCCATGGTTTACTACCTGGGAGGAACGCGAGGCGATTGGGCATGGGAAACACCGGTACCGTTGCAGGAGTGCGTAGCCCTTGGCCGTAAAGCGGGCGTCCCCGTTTTGATCGACGCCGCCAACTTGCTGCCTTCCTGGGATAACATTCCGAAGGTCGCCGCGACCGGCGTAGACCTGATGGCCTTTAGCGGAGGCAAGCACATTCGCGGACCGCAAAGCACCGGCATCTTGGCCGGACGGAAAGACCTCCTGGAAGCCGCCTGGCTCAATTCCAGCCCCCATTCGGACTCGCAGGGGCGCGCCATGAAAGTCAACAAGGAAGAGATGATCGGCCTGCTCGCCGCGGTTGAACTCTACAGCAAATTGGATTTCGTGGCGATGGACCGGGATTGTGAAAGACAGGCCGATTATCTGATGACCGAACTTCGCAAGCTGGGGATTCGTGTGGAGAAGGCAAGGTTTGAGCGCGGGCGGCGCGTGCACCGCGTGATTGCTACATGGGACGAAGGCCAACGCGGCATCACCTCATCGGAGGCAGAGCGAAAGCTGTTTCACGGCGAACCACGTATCGCGGCTCTGCTGGGTCCGGGCGGGAAGGGAATTGAGTTCACCTTCCTGATGAACGAGGCAGGCGAGGAAAAGGCAGTCGCCAAACGTATGCGGGAGATCTTCGCTTAATGCGTTTGCAACGGCGTGAGTTCCTATTAGGCGGCCTCGCAGCGGCCGCGGGCTGCTCCAGGGCCACAAATTACAATGTGCTTTTCATCATGACGGATGATCATGCGGCGGCCCATGTCGGCTGTTACGGCAACAAGCTCGTTAAGACGCCGCATATAGACCGTTTGGCACGCGAAGGTGTTCGTTTTACCAACGCCTTCGTCACCAATTCTCTCTGTGCGCCCTCTCGGGCCACGGTGCTCACCGGATGCTACTCCCATCTGCACGGTATTCGCGGCAACTCGGAAATGAAGGGGCGCGAAGAGCACCTCGACAAGCAAATGCCCACCTTTCCCGGTCTGCTGCAATCGGTCGGATACAGAACCGGAATCGTCGGCAAATGGCACCTCGCGGATGACCCGGCGGGCTTCAACACTTGGCGCGTATTGCCCGGCCAGGGCGAATACTTCAATCCGGAATTCATCGAAAATGGGAAGCGCAAACGCTATACCGGCTACGCTACTGACCTGACTACGGATTTCGCTCTCGAGTTCCTGCGAGATGCTTCCACGCAGCCTTGGTGCCTCGTCTACCAGCATAAGGCTCCGCACCGGCCATTCCTGCCGCCGCCCCGCTATGCCCATCTCTACGACAACGTGGAGATCCCGTTGCCCTCCACTTTTGACGACGACTATAAGACCCGCCGCGTCGCCTCCGAAGCTGAAGACATGCGCTTTGACGTTTCCATCGCAGGCGACTACAAAGACCTGCCCGCTGGGCTCTCAGCGCCCGCCAGGAAACGCTGGCTCTATCAACGTTTCGTTAAGGACTACTACGGCGCCATCGCTGCCGTCGACGAAGGCATTGGACGTGTTCTTCAACACCTCGAAGAAAAGAAGCAACTCGATAACACGCTGATTATCTATACTTCCGACAATGGCTTCTTCGTGGGGGACCACGGCTGGTACGACAAACGATTTATGTACGAACCGTCGCTTCGCGTTCCTCTGATCGTCCGCGCGCCTGGCGGCAAGCCGGCCTCCACGCCGGATGCCATGGCCGTAAACATAGATATCGCGCCCACCATTCTCGACTACGCCGGCATGCCGCCGGCCCCGTGGATGCAGGGCCGCAGCCTCCGTCCGCTTCTGCAGGGCGCCATGCCGGACGACTGGCGCAAATCGGTCTACTACGCCTACTACGAAAATTCATGGCAACTGTCGGGCAAAGGGTTGGAGGCGCGCTCCGACCCCAGCTTTCAGTTCTTTACGCCGCACCGCATCGGTCCCCATCGCGGCGTCCGCACGGCCACGCACAAGTTGATTCATTACTACTCCGAAGGCGACGTGTGGGAACTGTTTGATCTCAGCGCGGACCCCAACGAACTGAACAATCTCTATGGCGCTCCCGGCTCTGCGGCCATTGCGGCAACGCTCAAAACTGAGCTTGAAAGACTCAGGCAACAGTATAAAGACGTGGACAAGGCGTAAACGCAGAAAGGCCGGATAGCTCCATCGAGCCATCCGGCCTTTCTGCAAGTATTCGCCGTTAGTGTTTCTTGGCCAGACGGCTGCAGGCATTCGCGGCGCCGCTGATATCGACAGCCACCGAACCTTCTTCGATGTGTTGAATCTTGCCCTCTTTGTCGATGACGAAAGTGGCGCGGTTGGCAATGCCCCGTTCCGGCATCAAGATGCCGTAGTCTTTCGAAACCTGTCGCGTCGAAAAGTCGCTCAGCATCGGGAAAACAACTTTCAAGTCTTCCGCAAAGCGCTTCTGCGAAGGCGTGTTGTCCGTGCTCACACCGAACACCTGCGTGTCGGCGCCTTCAAATTTATCGAGGCCAAGTTGATAGGCCTGCATCTCCTTCGTGCAGCCGCCCGTGAAGGCAGCCGGATAAAACGCCAATACGACGTTCTTCTTTCCCCGGAATTCGGAGAGTTTCACGGGTTTCCCCGCCGTGGACGGCATAGTGAAATCCGGCGCGTTGTCGCCGACTTTCAAGTGGGTCTTCGGCGGCGCCTGCGCCAGCAACGTCAATCCGGCCAGAGCGGCCAGCGATGCGATGGTTGGGATGAGTTTCATAGAGTGAGCCCTCCACATTCTACCCACAGAAATTACCCTGGCGGTACAGGTGGTAGAGCGCGGCGGCGAACAGGAAGTTCCGCCGCCGCGCCAAGCGGCCCTATGCCGCGGGTTTATCCACCTTTCCTGCAAACCGCCGGTACAGGAAGGCTGCGTACGCGCAAGCAAGGAAAAAGGCAGGCAACCACCAAAGCAGGCCTACCTCCAACCCATACCGCGGCGCGGACGCATTGTAGATGGTGAGTCCTGGCCCATTCATGGCAGGCAGCACGCTGGGATAGACGCTGAATACCGCGCTGGTCAGCATGCCCGCAAGATAGGCGCAAGAACCTAGAAATGCGGAGAGCGGCGAAGCAGCCTTACGTATCCATACAAGCCCGGCTATGGCCAGTGCGGGTAGCAGGAATCCGATCGGATACGTGTCCAAGTTGTTGAACAATCCCGGCCGTACCACGCCGCTGGCAATGGTGGCTAACGGTGTTAGCGCAGCTACCGCAAACCAGAGCGTGCGTGCGGCCGCGCTTGCCCGGTTTTCCAGCGGCGGGTGCGTCCGGTAGGCGAGCCATAATGCGCCGTGCTGCAAAAGGGCCGCCAGCGCCAGAAGACCAATCAGTACCGTATACCAATCCAGCACCCCAGGGTTAGGGGACACGCGGAAATCCGTCCAGAAGGGCAGGAAGAACTCATGATTGGCATCATGAGGCACGCCGCGCACCACGTTTCCTAGCGCGGCGCCGAAAAAGATGATCAGCAGCGCCGACGCTCCGCAGAATACCGTATCCCAAAATGCGCACCACATTGAGTTGTGCATCAGATGCCGGGACTCAATGGAAATGCCGCGCAGAATGAATAGCCACAGCACAACCATTAAGGGCAAATAAAAACCGCTAAATGCACTGGCATACAGGGCAGGGAAAGCAAAATACAATGTGCCTCCTCCCGCCAGCAGCCAGACTTCGTTGCCGTCCCAAAACGGGCCGATCGAGTCCAGCACCTGCGTGCGTTCCGTATCGTTTTTTGCAAGAAACAGGTGCAACGCCCCCGCCCCCAAATCGAAACCGTCCAGCAACACATAGCCGGCTATCAGCACGGCAACCAACCAAAACCATACGGTTTCCATGTCAGTGCGCCTCCCCCGGGCCCTTGGCCAGTTCCCGCTGCACGAGAAATAAGAAAAGCATGCTCAACAGCGTATAGAGCCCCATGAATCCCAGCAGCGTGAACAGTGTGTTTCCGCTGGAAACGTGGCGCGAATAACCGTCTGCTGTCCGCATCAGTCCATAGATAAGCCACGGCTGCCGGCCGAGTTCGGCCGTCATCCAGCCGGCAGTATTCGCAATATACGGAAGCGGAAAACACAGCAGCAGGGCCCACAGCACGGCCTTTGTCTGAAACAACCGTTTCATCCGCAGCAGAACAAAAGCCGTCAGACTCAGAGCCATGAACAACGTTCCCAGGCCGACCATGATGTGGAACGAGTAGTACAGCAGCGGAATGTTGTCGGGCCAATTCTCGCGCGGGATTTCGTTCAATCCCTTGACCTCGGCATTCCAACGTCCGTAACTAATGAAGCTCAGCACCTTCGGCAGGGCGATTGGGTTATCGATCCGTTGTTTCTCCACATCCGGTTGGCCGATGACGTGGAGACTCGCGCCCTCCTTCGTATCGAAGTGTCCTTCCATTGCCGCCAATGCCGCTGGTTGATGATTCGCCACCATCTTGCCCTGCATGTCGCCGGTTGGAAAGGCAACCATCACCGCGGACAGCGCAAACACGGGAACGCCGATCTGCAGAAACAGCCTCCCATATTCCTCATGCCGTTTCGAAAGTACATAAAACGCGCCCACCGCGCACATCACCGCCGACGCCGTAACCACGGATCCGGTCATATTGTGCGCGTACTGCACGTACGTCCACGGATTCAGGAGGAATGCCTGCAGGCTTTCCAGGATAATTTCCCCGTTCGGCCCGATCCGGTGGCCCACCGGATGCTGCATCCACGCGTCCGTGGCAATGATGAAAAAACCGCTCAACCACGAGCCCACAAAGACGCCCAGGGACGCCAGCCAATGGACGCGCGGTCCCACTTTCTCTCGTCCGTACAACAGAATGCCGAGAAATGTGGATTCCAGAAAGAACGAGTACATGCCTTCCATTGCCAGCGTCTGTCCGATGACTCCGCCGGCGGCTTTGGAGAAGCGCGACCAGTTCGTTCCGAATTGAAATTCCATGGGAATTCCTGTGACAACTCCCATGGCAAAGTTGATGCCGAAAATGCGTATCCAGAAACGGGACGCATTTTCGAATAGGGGATTCCCGGTCTTCAGCGCCATGGTCTTTAAGACGAATATTAAGAGTGCCAGGCCCATGGTCAACTGCGGGAATAGGTAGTGGTAAGTAATCGTGAAAGCGAAGTGCAAACGATGCAAACCTAATGCGGAATCCATCCGTTCTCCTTGTCTCAATCATGCAGATGCAAACGGTATAAATCCGTGACATCTGTCACCATTCTCACGAATCCCGCATCTGGATGGGTAGGAGGTTGAATGTATGGAAGTCAAGGTCACCTACAAAAATGGAATGCAATATGAAGCGGAAGCGCGCGGGCACAAAGTCCTGTGTGATCAACCTCTCGACGCCGGCGGCGCGGATGGCGGAATGACGCCTCCGGAATTCCTCCTCGCCTCACTTGGAACCTGCGTCATGTACTACGCGGCGAACTATCTCCGTCTGCACCAGATTTCGGCCGATGGCATGACGGTCGCCGTTCAAGCCGGGAAAGCGGCCAATCCGGGCAGGCTCGACGACTTTGTCATTCAGGTCGAGATTCCCGCCACAACGGAGGCACGCCACCTCGAAGGGGCACGACGTTCCGCGGAAAAATGCCTCATCAAGAATACGTTGGCGCATGCCCCGCGCATAGATGTTCGTGTAGGTACGGGAGTCGTACTCTAGGTGTGTGGACACAACTCCGGAAATTGAGTGGGCGCGCCGCTTGCTGGCGGGCGACAAAGAGGCCATGCAACCCTTTGTCGAAAGCTTTCAGAGCAAGGTGTTTAACTATACCTGGCTGATGTGCGGCCAACGCGAGGATGCCGAAGAAGTAGCGCAGGATACGCTGCTCAAAGTGTTTGAAAACTGGGAGCAGCTACGCGATCCCGCGCAGGTAAAGCCCTGGGTCTTCCGCATCGCCCGCAACTGCTGTCTTATGAAGCGGCGCCGCTCTGTTTTCGCCCCCGTCGAAGAGGTGCCTATTGACGATGCTCCTGTTGCTGATGCCGCCGAGCGAGCCGATGAACGTTTAATTCGCATGGAACTTACCTCCGGTCTCGAACGTGCGCTTCGCGAAATTCCCGAAATCTACCGCGCCGTGGTGCTGCTGCGCGATCTAGAAGAACTCTCAACGGCCGAAACCGCACAACTGCTGGAGATTAGTGAGGACAACGTCAAGCAGCGTCTCCGCCGCGCAAGGGCCATGCTGCGCGAACGCCTCACAGCCGCTTAACCCGCCGCGCACGCGTCTATCCGGCCGGCGCAACGTCCGGCTTCTTGGGAAACGCGAGCGAAAGGCCAATCGATGCGCCTATCACGCCCAGAATAATCGCCAACGATAGAAGGATCGGGAAATGCCCGTCAAACAGGCTATTCAGCCAAGCCATCTTCAGGCCGACGAAGATCAATACCACCGAAAGCCCGTACTTCAAAAGATGGAACAGATGTACGGCGCCGGCCAGCAGAAAGAATAGGCTCCGTAGCCCAAGAATAGCGAAGATGTTGGACGTAAAAACAATCAGCGGTTCCCGCGTCACGCCAAAAATGGCAGGTACGGAGTCCACCGCAAATAGGACGTCGGTCATCTCCAGAAATACTAGACACAGCAGCAGCGGCGTGCCATAGCGCTTGCCGTTCTCCGTAACGAAAAATCGCGCTCCATGCAGCGTTTGGGTGATCGGCAGAATCCGCCGGACCATTTTCAGTATTGGATTATGTTCCGGGTCTATTTCACCGTCCTGACTGAACATCATCTTCAGCCCGGTAAGAATCAAAATACCGCCGAATACCCAGATCATCCATTGAAACTGTAAGAGCGCCGAACCCACGGCAATGAAGATGGCCCGGAAAAGCAGGGCGCCGATGATGCCGAAAAATAGGACGCGGTGCTGGTACTGCTGCGGTACGCCGAAAAAACCAAAGACCACGACGAAGACAAACATGTTGTCCACGCTCAGCGATTCCTCCAATACATAACCTGTCAGAAACTCGAGCGCCACTTGCTTGGCGGCCATGGCCGGCTGAAAGCCTGGAATCGCCAACAACCGCACGTCCTGTGCGAACTGGCCAAGGCTGTATTGGTAGAGGCCGAAACAAAACGCCAGGGCCATCAGTACCCACACGATTGTCCACGTGCCCGCCTCTGCAAACGACACGGTGTGCGCCTTGCGGTGAAAAAGTCCCAGATCCAGTACCAGCAGCAAAAGCACCGCCGCCGTAAATGCCAGATAGAACCACCAATATTCTGCAAACGGAAAGAGGGAAATACTTTGCAATTGGGCGGGGGTCATGCCCGGTAGCCCATCGCTTCCAACCGGGAAATGCGTTCAGCCGTGGGCGGGTGTGTACTGAACAGGTTCGCCATTCCGCCGGAGAACGGATTCGAGATGTACATATGTGCCGTGGCGGGAGAACCGCTTTCCATCGGAATGCGGCGGCTCCATGCTTCAATCTTGCGCAGTGCGTTGGCCAGCGCCAAGGGTTTGCCTGAATACTTTGCCGCTGCTTCGTCCGCCATGAATTCCCGCGAGCGGGAAATCGCCATTTGAATCAGCATTGCCGCAAAGGGAGCCACAATCGCGCTCACCAGCATGGCCGCCGGGTGGCCGCCCTCTTCGTCATCATGATGCCGTCCGCCGAACATGGCTCCCCACATCGCCATATTGCCGAGGGAGCTAAGCGCGCCGGCAATCGTTGCCGATACCGTCATCACCAACGTATCGCGATGAGCAATATGGGCTAGCTCATGCGCCAGCACGCCTTCCAGTTCTTCGATGCTAAGCACCCGCAGAATACCTTCTGTCATCGCCACCGCGCCTTTTTCCGGGCTGCGGCCCGTTGCAAACGCGTTCGGGGAATCATCGGGAATAATGTACAGCCGCGGCATAGGGATCTTGGCCGCTTGGGCCAGCCGCTGCACCATCGCGTAGATCTCCGGGGAATCCTTCGGGCCGATCTCCTGCGCATTGTGCATACGCAGCACGATCGAATCCGAGAACCAATACGATCCCACATTCATCACCACCGCGAACACCAGCGCGATCATCATCCCGCCGCGGCCGCCCATCGCCTGTCCGGCCACCAGCAGCAGACTCGTAAGTGCTGCCAACAACAAATACGTCTTCATTCGGTTCATTGATTTTGCCTCCTGACGTGCGAAAGACCTTTCGCGTCAACCGCCGTCGCCCCAAAATAGGCAATTAAGCAGCTGGCGCAAAAGGTCTTGATCCGTGAATCGGATTCACGCCGCGGCCCGGGTTCCGCCTGGTCTCTCAGGAAAGGCAAACCGTATTGACGGGCCAACGGAGGGGTGATCTACTCCCCTTTTGCTGTCACTCATTAGGATGCACGATCCGCCTGTCCGGTTGCAACGGCAACGGAAACAAGTTTCGAGTGGTTGGTGTCTGTCCCTTACTGTAGAGTAGGTACCTTCATGCCGGTTCTCACAATTGCTATTGCCGTCGCCCTCGGCATTGTTCTCATGCTCCGGAAAGCCCGCTTTCACTATGAGCGGCTGCCGAAAATCCCTTATGTAGCCGGAGCCGTCATTCCTGAGGTAGCGATCGTGCCTCCGCCCGTTGCATCGTCTGAAGAGTATGAAACGTCATTTCCGGAGGAAATGATTGTGTCCGGCGGCATCGTGCCGCCGGAGCCGGAGTGGATACTCCTCCTGGGCGAACAGACAAAGTACGCCCGCGTGTTTCTGCCCTCTCTCACGCAGTATGCCGTCGATGAGGAACTCGACATGGTGAGCGTATTTCTGAAACCGGAGCCCCAGGGTTTCCTGGAAATGCTGCTGGCGCCCTACGCGATGGCGCTTTTCTTCACAGGCGTCAACAGCTCTCGTGTCAACGCGCATCCGCCGTCGGAATCATTGGCAAGCGGCCACTGCCTGCTATTGCGGCGGCGCGCCTACGAGCGGCTTGGGCGGCCTGGCAATTTGGACTATTCCCGCATCCCTGCGGAGAAGGGAATTCGGGCGCGGGTCGCGAGGGCCGAACATATGGGCTCGGTCACAGGCATGCGCACTGGCTTTCAGCGCTATCGCGCCGGGATGCTGCGCCGCGGGCCGTTCTCCGCTTTGCAATCGGCGCTCACTGGCTTACTGCTTTTGCTGTGGTTGCCCATTCTCGCCTTGCTGCTTCTCGGCGCCTACTATCGTCAGGCGGCGTTATTTGCCTTGCTGCCTACCGTCGTGCTGTTTCCCTGGTATCGGAACGCCAAGGCTCTTCTCGCTCCGGCGGTTATCTATCTGTTCCCGTTGCTTGCCCTGAAGAACAAACCGGCTGCGGCGGATCTCCGCGCAGCCGGTGATAGTTTAGACCATTCGAACTAGAACGTGAGTTTCAGTTCGCCTTTGTAGAGCGCTTCGGCGTTGGCCCAGTTCACCACATTCCAGAAGGCGTCCACATAGCCGGGACGCAAATTTTGATACTTCAAATAATAGGCGTGTTCCCACACATCCAGGCCCAGAACGGCTGTCTTGCCTTCCATAAGCGGCGTGTCCTGGTTTGGCGTAGAAGTGATTTCCACTGTACCGTCGGCGTTCTTCACCAGCCACGCCCAACCCGAACCAAAGCGGCCGATGGCGGCGGCTTTAAATTTGGCCTTGAAATCGTCGAAGTTACCGAACGCCGCGTTGATCGCTGCGCCCAGGTCGCCCACCGGCGCTCCGCCGCCGCCGTTGCCCGCCGGAGCCAGGATCAGCCAGAACAGCGTGTGATTGAAGTGGCCGCCTCCGTTGTTGCGAACCGCCGCCTTCTTGGCGTCCGGCACGATCGCCAGATTGTTGGCCAGCAGTTCTTCCAGCGTTTTGCCTTCCAGGGCCGCATCGCCCGTCACAGCCGTATTCAGGTTCGTGACATAGGCATTGTGGTGGCGCGAACGGTGGATGTCCATCGTCGTTTCATCAATGTGCGGTTCCAACGCATTGTTGGCATAGGTCAGATTAGGAAGAGTAAAGGGCATTGTCGTTGTTCTCCTTTGGACTTCGTTTGGTGCGGCCTCAGACTGCAAAGCCGCCGTGAATTTCGTACTGATGCGCAATTCGGAACATCAGGTCTTCCGAAAAGTGTTTCGTAAGAATCTGCATCCCGACGGGCAGCCCTTCGGCAGTCGTCCCGCAGGGTACGCTCATGCACGGTATACCGGCCAGGTCGCCGGTAATCGTGTAGATGTCGCTCAAATACATTTGCAGAGGATCGTTAACCTTCTCGCCCAATTTGAAGGCCGGAAACGGCGAGACCGGAGTGAGTAACGCATCCACTTGCTCGAACGCCTGCGCAAAATCGCGCGCAATCAGGGATCGCACGCGCTGTGCCTTCAAATAATACGCGTCGTAGTAGCCATGGCTCAGCACATAGGCGCCCAGCATAATGCGCCGTTTCGCCTCTGCGCCGAACCCTTCGCCGCGCGAATTCCTATACATGTCGATCAGCGAGTCCGACTTCGCCGACCTCGTGGTGAACCGCACCCCGTCAAACCGGGAAAGATTGGCGCTCACTTCCGCCGTGCAGATGATGTAATAGGCCGCAATCGCCCAATCCGTGTGCGGCAGGCTGACGTCGACGATTTCGCAGCCCTGCTTTTTCAGTAAGGCGATGCCCGCCGCAATCCGGTCCCCCGTCTCGCTGGCCAGCCCCGCGAAATACTCCTTGGGCAGGCCGATCCGCAAGCCCCGCAGTGGTTGCTGCATGGCCGCCGCATAGTCCTGCACGGGATGGGAGGCGCTCGTCGCGTCCCGTTCATCTCTCCCCGCAATCGCACCCAGCAAGGTAGCCGAATCCGCCACGGTCCGCGAGAACGGTCCAATGTGGTCCAACGACGAAGCAAACGCCACCAGTCCGTACCGCGAAACGCGCCCAAATGTCGGCGTTACGCCCACGCAGCCGCAGAACGAGGCCGGCTGCCGGATGGAGCCGCCCGTATCGGACCCAAGAGATACGACGGCTGTACCCTGTGCGACGACGGCTGCCGATCCGCCGCTCGATCCGCCTGGCACGCGATCCAGAGCCGCCGGATTCCTCACGGGCCCAAACGCCGAATTTTCATTCGACGAGCCCATTGCGAACTCATCGCAATTTGCCTTGCCGATGATTACGCCGCCCGCCGCTTCCAGTCGCTCCACTGCCGTAGCGTCATACGGCGGCACATAGTGTTCCAGCAACTTCGACGCGCAGGTCGTCCGCACGCCGCGGGTCGAAATAACATCTTTTACCCCCACCGGCACACCGCCCAGTGGACCGGGGTCTTCTCCACGCGCCAACTTCTCGTCCACGCGAGCCGCCGCCGCCAGTGCCCGGTCGTCGCTGAACGTCAAATACGCGTTCGTTTTCGGATTCTCTGCTTTCGCAAACGCCAACGCCTCTTGCGTCAACTCCACAGCGCTGAACTGTTTTCCGGACAGCCCCTTGCGCACGGCCTCGATCGTAAGTGTCGAAATCTGCATACTAGCGCTCAATCACCCGGGGCACTTTGTAATAACCCTGGCCGGCCGCCGGTGCATTCGCCAGCGCCTCGGCGTTGGTCAACGTCGGACGCGGTTCGTCCGCCCGTAGCGTCGCCGTTTCCTCATCCGCGAACAGCACTTGGGCCATCGGCTCCACGCCATCCGTATTGAGTTCATTCAACTTGTCGATATGCGTCAGAATATCGCTCAGGTCATGCGCATATTGATGAATCTCTCCGTCGGTCAGAGTAAGATTCGCCAGCCCGGCCACATACCGGACCTGTTCTTCAGTTAGCTTCACGCGGAAATCCTCATACGTAGCGCCTCTTCGCGTTCGCTCCGCGCCCGCGAGGCAAGATAAAGGTGGCGAAATATGGGATCGGCAATCCCATCCGCCCGGTCGTTCGCCGCATCGAATGTCGACAACGCAACCTGCGGCCCCCGCCGCGGAACTCCCACCCGGAACTCCAACTGCTGAATCATTCCGGGGCCCGTCAGGGACTGCATCTTGGACAGAATCTGGTTCGACATTGTTGCCAACTGCTTCTGCCAGATCGGATCGTCCACCTCGACCACGAGTTTCTGCCCGTACAACTTAACCGGTCCCGTTCGCACTGCCAGCCGCCTTCCAACAGCGGCAGGCCAAACCGCCTCGGCAAACTGTTCCGGCGCAAGCTTGGCGTACTGTAGTCTCGTCTTCGAAAGCAGTCTGGCGGCGCGTTGCATCAGTTCGAACTCACGATTTTAGCACTGGCGGAACTATAAGCCGGTTTCTGTATCCCTCTTTGCAGAAGGATGGCAATCATTCCTCTGGGCCGGCCATTACTGACAGGCTCTAGCAACCTACCCGGGTGTCGAACAGGACGAGCCGCCCCTCCACCCCTATTTGGTCTTGCTCCGCGTGGGGTTTGCCTTGCAGTCCCCATTGCTGCGGACACGGTGCGCTCTTACCGCACCTTTTCACCCTTACCTCCAGGCCCTTGCGGAACCCAGCGGCGGTATATTCTCTGTGGCACTTTCCGTGAAACCCGCTTTGAGCGAGCCCCCCCGGCCGTTAGCCGGCACACTGCTCTACGGAGACCGGACTTTCCTCCAGTTGTTCTCTTGCGATCCCAACCAGCGATTGCCCGTTCCGCCAGTACGGTTACCATTATCCCATGCGCCGGTGGATTTGTATTCTTGCTCTGCCAATATTTGCTGCCGACCCGCTCCCGGAAGATCGCGGAGCCGCCGGCCTTTGGCACGCCCTCACCCAACTCCAGACCACGGCACGGGTCCTCCATATTGCCGCCCACCCGGACGACGAAGACGGTCCGGTCCTCACGCTGCTCGCCCGAGGTCGCGGAGCCCATGTCACCATGCTCTCCCTCACCCGCGGCGAATCCGGAGCCAACCTCATCACCGGCGACTTCTTCGATCGCCTCGGAGCCCTCCGGACCGCCGAATTCCTCCGCGCCGCCCAATACTACGGGACCGAAGTCCGCTTCACCCGCGCCGTTGACTACGGCTACTCCAAAAACGTCGCCGAAACGTTCAAACAGTGGAATCGCCGGGAAGTACTCGCCGATATCGTCCGTGTTATTCGAACCGTCAAGCCCCACGTCATCCTCTCCCGCTGGTCCGGTACCCCACGCGACGGCCACGGCAACCACGAGGCCGCCGGCATCCTCGCCCAGGAGGCCTTCGCCGCGGCCGCCGATCCCGCCTTCGTCACCGCTGGTCTTCCGCCTTGGCGCACCGTCAAAATTTATACCGGCAACCGGAACGCCCTCGACGAATCCAACCTTAAAATCGCCACCGGCATCGTGGATCCTCTCCTCGGCCGTACCTATTCACAATTCGCGCGGGAAGGACTTCGCTGGCAACGCTCCCAGGGAGCCGGCGCGGCCTCGGCCCGCCCAGGCGCCGCCTATTCTTACTACCAGCTCACCAGTTCCCGCGTCGCCACCAACGACAAGGAAACCAGCTTCTTTGACCGCATCGATACATCCCTCAACGAACTCCCCGAACTCGCCCGCCACATTGACGCCGCCGTCAAGTCCTTTCGTATCAATGATCTTAAAGCCTGTGCGCCCCATCTTGCCGCCGCCCTCCGCGCGATCCGTGATCGCGACGAGGCTCACCCGGCTCTCGCCGCCAAACGCGAACAGTTGAACCGCGCTCTCGCACTCTCCCTAGGCGTTCAACTCGTCGCCCGCGTCCAGCCCCAGGTTCTACCGTCCGGTCCTTTCTCCGCATTCCGCCCCGCCGAAACCTTCTCCGTCGCCGTCCCCGGACAGTCTTTTAACGTGGACATTTCTCTCGACGGCGCAGAAATCGAAAACGTGGAATTCCTCGGTTCCTTCGAGACTCGCCAACTCCAGCCCAATCTCTTCCGCATCGCCGTCCCGGCCAACGCCCCGCCCACCACCGTCCAATGGCATCGCGACAATATCCGCCAAACCGCCTACGACATCGACAAAGCCGCGCCCTTCGATGCGCCCACCGTTCCAAATCCCCTCCGCGTCCGCGTCACTTATAAAGAAGGAGGACAGATCGAAGCGCCCGTCCTCGTTAGCCCGCTCGATACCCTCGGCGTCGAACGGCTGAAACCGCTCGCCGTCGGGCCGCCCATTGCCATTCAGTTCGCTTCCGAAGCGGGCATTCTCCCCCTCGCCGCAAACACGTACAGCGTCCAACTCACCGTTTCCAACAATGTGGATGGCCCGGCCAATGGCGCCGTCCGTCTCACCCTTCCCGCCGGCTGGTCCGCCGCCCCTCCCCAACTCCCTTTTGCCTTTACCAAGGAAAAGGAACAAGCCGTCCTCCGCTTCACCCTCCATGCCCCCGCCAACCGCCCGGCCGGCGACGCGCCCATTCAGGCCATCGCCTCCTACAACGGCAAGGACTACGCCGCCAGTTTTGACGAAATTACACAGCCCGGCCTCGCCTCCCTCTACGTCTCGAAACCCGCCCGCCATCTCATCCGGAGCATCGACGTTCGCGTCAAACCCAACCGCAAAGTTGCCTATGTCATGGGTACCGGAGACGACGTTCCCGAAGCCCTCCGCCAACTCGGTGTTCCGGTCGATCTTCTCGACACCAACGCCATCGGCTCCGCCAACCTTTCCGCCTACACCACCATCCTTCTCGGTATACGCGCCTACGCCGTTCGTCCCGATGTCCGTACGCACAACCAACGTCTCCTCGATTTCGTCGCCAACGGCGGCACGCTTATCGTCCAATACAACACGCCCGAATTTGACAAGAACTACGGCCCCTATCCCTACTCCATGGGCCGCAATCCCGAAGAGGTCAGCGAAGAGGATTCCCCCGTCGCCCTCCTCGACCCGTCCCATTCCGTCTTCCACTCCCCCAACACAATCACTACCGCCGACTTCAACGGCTGGGTCGAACAACGCGGCTCGAAATTCCTAACCTCCTGGGATTCCCGCTATCAGGCATTGCTGGAAACGCACGACTCTGGTCAACCGCCTCAAAAAGGCGGTTGGCTCGTTGCCCGCCACGGCAAAGGCCTTTACATCTACTGCGCCTATGCCTGGTACCGCCAACTGCCCTATGCGGTCCCTGGAGCCGTCCGCCTCTTCGCCAATCTCATCAGCCAGTAACCCGCCGCACCCGGAAAAGCTCAATCACCGCACGCCCTTTCCGGTCCCGCAGCACGCGCACATCGGTCCGTGCCAACCCGTTCGCCGCCATGTACTTCTCCAGGTAAGCGGCCGTCTCTGGCTGAACGGCGTTGCCCGGCGTATGCCGGACAAATACGCCCGCATGTTCCGGTTCCGTCATCATGCGGTGTAGAACCTCTTCCGGTACCCCCGTATGTACAACACGTAATTCCAAAGTCCCCTTTGTGAGCAGCCGGCTGTTGTCATAAAATCCCCAATCGGCCACATACAGCCGCTCGGCATTCATGGCGCGTAGCGTCTCCGGTAGGGAATAGATTGCCTCGGTCCAAACAACCGTACCGCCGCCCAACTCTTCTTGCCGGTAATATTGCCAGCACACAGCCGCATTGGCCAACGCCCCCACGCCGGTTACCACCGCTGCCGCCTTCCGCCACGGCACGGCCTCGGCCGCCGCGGCCAGTGCTAAATGGGGAATCGGCCACAACAGAATGACATGGTGGGCGGAGACGCCTGCGCCTTCGGTCACTGCCATCATTCCCCAGCCCGCCGCACAATAGGCGCAGGTAAATCGGATTACACGTCCATGTCGTTTCCAGGCCCACGGAAGCGCCGCCGCCGTTGCGGCCGCGAGAACCCATTGCCAACTCACCCACCGTTCCCCTTCCGGCCGCGCAATCACTCCATAGAGTGCCGTCCCATCCACCACGCTCCACAACGCGTGTACCTTGGCGGACAAACCAGTCAACGAATACCCCGCGTTTCCCCGGTACGTAATCCCCGCATTTTGGATGTTGTAAAACACCAGCGGCCAAGCTCCCAGCAAAAAGGCCGCCCCCGCCATCGCCCATTGCCGTATCGTCATCAATCGCTTTAGCGGACCAGCCAGCCCTGCTGCCGCGCCCGCCGCCAGCCCAACCAGTACCCACACAAAGATCGCCTTGTCCCACACGCCAACCCCAAGCAGGAGACTTCCCAACGCCAGCCACCAGTTCCGCCTCGCCTCTCCAAATCGCACAAAGGCATAAACGCCCGCCGTCAAGCAGAAGTGCTGGATCACCACCGGCCCCCAGTCGTAGCGCGAAGTCAGCAGAAAGATGGGGTCGGTCGCCAATACCGTCAACGCGAGCAGCGCGCCCCGTCCCCCCGTCACCCGTGCCGCCACGCAATAAAACAGCCACAACGTCCAGGCCGCCAGCAATACCATCGGCCACCGGATGACTGCCGCCGAAGGAGCCCATACAGCAAACAACGCTCCATAGAGCCATCCCTTTGCGGCGCCCACATACTGCATCACCATCAAGGGGATCTCATGTCCCCCTACGTGCGCTGTAGCGAAAAACGGAGCATAGATCCCCCCGGCAAATAGCGCTTCGTCTGTCTGCAAACCAATCCGGTCAATCTGCAATCCGCCCACAATCGCGAAAGCGACGCAAATCGCCGCCGCCATCCATCGTCCCAGCATCTTACCCACTCTACGGCGCCGCCATGCTATACCAGTCCCAGCCATGAGAATTCCGCCACGCGCCGGCTGGCAAACGTATCAGCAACTGGCCGCCGCCCTCGCCCTCTGGCCAAACGGAGGCGAGCCCGAACTCCTTGCTCGCTGGCAATCCCGGCCCGCAAACCAAAGCGCGGAGTCTTTTCTTGCCGGCGTACATGGCTTCGCCTCGTGGCCCGACTTCGAAGCGCATATCCGCGCACTCTCCCGTCCCCGCTCCCGCACTGCCCGGTTTGAAGCGGCAGCCGAAGCCATCATCAATGGCGACGAACAGACTCTCGCCCGCCTCCTCCGCCAGTCGCCCCGCCTGATTCGCGCTCGCTCCAACCGCGCGCACCGCTCCACGCTTCTTCACTACATCTCCGCAAACGGCGTTGAAGACGAGCGACAGAAAACCCCGCCCAACATCGTCGCTATCGCCCGGCTTCTCCTCAACGCCGGAGCCGAAGTCAACGCACTTTCCTCGGCCTATGCGGGAGACTGCACCGCGCTCCTTCTCACCGCCACCAGTTGCCACCCGCGAGACGCCGGTCTGCAAATCCCGCTCCTCGAACTCCTTCTCGCCCACGGAGCCTGGATCGAGCGGTCCGACGGGCAGAGCGCCGTCAACGCCTGCCTCTACAACGGCCGTGGTGAGGCCGCGGCCTTCCTCGCCCGCCGCGGAGCCAGCCTCGATATCGAAGGGGCCGCCGGAGTCGGCCGGCTCCCCCTTGTTCGGAAACTGTATCCGGCGGCCGCTCCCGCCCAGCGCGACTGTGCCTTCGCCTGGGCCTGTCAATTCGGCCATGCACGCGTCGCCGATTTCCTGCTGGACGCCGGGGTTTCTCTCAACGCCTCTCTCCGCCACCACGGCCAAACCGGCCTCCACTGGGCAGCCTCCGGAGGCAGTCCCACCGTTGTCTCTCTGCTCCTCGCGCGCGGAGCCGCCGTGAACGCCCTCGACCCTTCGTTCTCTGCCACTCCCACCGACTGGGCCCTCTACGCCGCCGTCAACTCCCGCCAAACCAACCGCGCCTCCGCCTACCGCAAAACCGTTGCGCTCCTTCGCCGGGCCGGCGGCCGCTGTAATCCCTCCTGGCTGCGGGATCCCCGTGCCGTGCGGCTCCTGTAAAGTCTAGGCCGCCGCGCGCCGATAGATGATGAAATGGCGTCTCGGATGGGCCTCGGCCGCGAACTGCTGGATATCGCCGGGGGCATCCTCCGTGTCACGTTCGCCGTCTACGTGCCGCTCATCGTCGTCCTCGTTCTCTGGCACTATCCCTACGATACGGACCAACCCGCGCACGACGAGGACACGGCAGGTAACTCCGCGGCATTTTATGAGGCGGTGTATAGCGGTCCCGACAGCAACGGCGTCGCCCGCCGCCGGGGTCTCAACTATGAGGAAACGGCCCGCAAGGCCGCCGCGGACATCCAACTCCCGCAACGGGTTGGGGATTTTATCAGCCGTTATGGCCTCACAAATGGCAAGGTGCTGGAAGTTGGTTCCGGACAGGGTTCTCTGCAGGATGTGGTGGCGGACTATACGGGCCTCGACATTTCCAACGCGGCAGCTGCGAAATACCACAAGAAATTCGTCGTGGCTTCCGCCACCCAAATGCCTTTCCCGGACAATACATTTGACGGTATCTTCACCGTCTGGGTGATGGAACACATTCCAGAACCGGAAAAGGCGCTTCGGGAAATGCGCCGCGTCCTGAAACCCGGCGGAAAACTCTACCTCCACGTCGCCTGGAACTGTGAACCCTGGTTCGCGGACGGCTTTGCGGTCCGGCCGTATAGCGATTTCACCCTGCCCGGCAAGGCAGTCAAAGCCAGCCTGCTACTTCGTGACACAGGCTATTTCAAGGCATTCTATGGCCTTCCCTTGCGCTCGATTCGTTGGGCCCAATACGCCGTACGCGGCAAAGAGGAACCTCTCCGTTTTCGCAACCTCCGCGCCAACTACACCACCTATTGGCAAGCCGACAGTGACGCGGCCATCAGCCTTGACTCGTTCGAAACGCTCCTCTGGCACCAGGCACAGGGCGATAAATGTCTGAACTGCGCTTCCAACTGGAACGCCATGGGTCATCCCGAACCAGCCTGGATTTTCGAAATCCACAAATAAATCGGGCCCGCGTTTCCACGTTCCGGACTCCGGGAACGTAATAACTGGTAACGGAT
This sequence comes from Bryobacteraceae bacterium, assembly GCA_035714175.1. Taxonomy (GTDB): domain Bacteria; phylum Acidobacteriota; class Terriglobia; order Bryobacterales; family Bryobacteraceae. The sequence goes on from DASTML010000249.1 coordinate 46,035, forward strand.
GAAACGGCTTTTGGCATTCTTCGTCTCGGGACTGGCTCTCTCGTCGCAGGAACTCCCGCCCTGTGACGCACCCCTTGAGGTCCGCGCCCTCGCGCTATCGGCAGCAGTCACGGACGTCAATATTCCCTATGCGGAGCGCAGGGAGCAGGCGCGCCAACAGCTTGACAGTCTGTTGGCGAAACATTCCCGCGACATTTCGCTTCATCAGCGCCGCATCCGGTGGCTTGCAGGCGCCATGGCCTGGGATTACAAAGCGCCTATCGCCGACTATCTCGCACAACGGAACCAACACCCTGGCGACCCTGTCTTTCAGTTCCTCTACGCCAAAACGCTTATCGGAACACAGACTCCCGAAGCAATCGGCATCTTGGAGTCTATTCTTCAAAAATATCCTGGTTTCGCCGCCGCCCACCTGGAACTGGCGGAAATCTACTCCGCGGATACCATGCGCAAGGATATTCCCAAATCCCTCGTCCATCGCGAGGCCTTCCGAAAGGCATGTCCCGAATCAGTCCGGGGCTTTTCTGATTCCCGTCAGATCACCAATCAGGAATATTATGAGACCAACGCGGCGCGCCTCCGCCGTCTTCTGGAAGCAACGCCGGACAACGATCAGCAGCGCCTCCTAGCTTACGAGACGCTCTGGAGCATGGAGTTTCGCGCCGTCCCTGCTTCCGGTTACGCCTCGGTCAAGGAGAGAGTGCGGAAGGATCTGCAACGCCTCGCCAATCTGGCGGATCCGTTGCCGCTACCCCTGCTGGAATTGTTGCGGGAAGGATTCCAACTGACGGACGGGCAGGCGGCGGCCGCCGCGATAACACAACGCATCGGCGCCGGTTTTCCCAACTCCGCGGCGGCTATGCGGCAAGCGGAAAGTGACTTCCGCGCAACAAATCCATATCCTTCCAGTGGTTCCGTCGCGGACATTGCCGCTTGGCGGCGGAAGTTACGAATCGCCGCCAATGGCTGGATTCGCCTTTGGCCTGGCGCAGCTTCGCCACGGAGAGCCCTGTTTGACGCGCTTTCCGGTGAGACCTTGGAGGAACAATTCGCAGCGGCCGATAGTCTGCTCAAAAACTACAGCGAACAGCCGGATGAGTTCTCCAGCGCCTTGCCGCTGCACTATTCGGTGGCCTCTCTCTATCTACGGGCAAAGGACAGGCTCGATCAGATTCCCGCCCTGATTCAGTCCGGTACGGATGAACTGGTCCGGCAGCGGGATAAGGGGCTGGCGCAAGACAGTCTCGCCAAGGAAAAGCGGACTGACTATCCCTATTGGATCCGGTTCGGTCACGGCGTTCCTATCCTGTTCACGTACCATCTGCAGGCCGCTAACGGGGAGGGAGCCCGCCGGAATCTGTGGGAGTTAGAGGCTTACCTGCAAGCGCGTGCCAATGGAGAAGAGAGTACAGGGCAGGCGAACCAGACTTTGGAAGCCCTGGCCTGGGAAATGCGCGCGCGTCTCGCCGAATCCGAAGGACGAAAAGCAGACGCCGTTGCGCTCTACCTGCGCGCCGAATCCCGGCAGAACGGGCAGCCGTTTTCCGCGCTTCCTTACCGCGTCAATGCGGGCGAGCGGGCGAAGGTACTGTGGAAGGAATTGGCGGGTACCGCCGAAGGGTTGCGTGCGTTGGGCGGGAATGCCAATCCGGCGGAAGCGGCACAATCGCACTGGCTGCAGACCCGGCGGTCTCTTCCCAATTTTGAGATCACCGATACAGATGGCCGCGTCTGGCGGTTGTCAGACTTGAAAAACAAGCGCACGTTCATCAATCTCTGGGCCACATGGTGTTCCTGGTGCCAACTGGAACTGCCGGAGTTGCAGCGCCTCTACGCTGAAAAGAAGGATGAGGATGGTTGGGTCGTAATTTCCCTGAACCTGGACGAAAACCCAGGTCTGATTCAGCCATTTATGAAGGAGCGCGGGTACACGTTTCCCGTACTCCCCGCGCTCGAGCTGTTCAACCGCCTGTCTTTGGAACAAACGCTGCCCCGGAACTGGATCGTTGGCAAGGATGGGCAGATCGCCTGGGAACAGACGGGCTACAGCACCGCTGCTCCGCCCTCAGAATGGCTGCGAAAGCAAGGCGTGCAACTACTCCTCGCACTGCCCTAGCTCCAATCTACGGTCCTGGGACAAGCGCGCAGCCTACGGGCGCTTGAAGTACCACAGCCAAAAGTATTGGGTGTTGGCGCCCCAGCAATACCGCATTTCGAATCCATTTCTCTCGGCCATATCTTTCGCTTGCTCTTCGGAAAAAGAAACACCATGCCAAGTGTCATCCGGTCGGCCGCGTCCTGCAATGCCCTGTACCTGGAACTTAAATAGAGATCCAGGGCGCAGCAGCCGGTATACATCCTTCACGTAACTGTCTATTACCTGCCGGCTTGGAATATGTTGGAAAACAATATTTGAATACGCAAAGTCAAACTCCAGCGCCGGAACGGTTGAAAGATCACACCCATTGTTTTGATATACGTATGCGTTGGTTTTTCCGGTCAATGCAGTCTGAGCGAGTGCGACCATCTCGCCGCTGACATCTACCGCGTGGACCTCGCCAAACATTTCTGCCAGTGCGCTTGTCAGTCGGGCAGCGCCGCAACCGATTTCGATTATTCGCATCGTGCTGGGACTTTTACCCTGGCAAATATTCTCCAGGTCGGTGACTATGTCCTGGCATACCGTCTTTCTTCCCGACTCAAAAAAAGCTTCATCGGACCACTGATCCCGACCCGTGGCGATGTAATGGCGCGCATTTTTGCGCGCCCGTTCATCCCAGTCACGCGCCATCTTAGATAACAGGCGGATTCGAGACCGTTCCTGGAATCGCCGCACCAAATGCTCCAGGGCGTGGAACTGCATTCCCTCATCATAGGCTGCTCTGCTGGTAACTGGCTGTGACGCCGGAAGCGCCGTCCCTGGATGCGAAAAACAAGGCAGGGTATCTGATGCAGTCCGTCAGGAAGATCTACTGGAATCCGAATGTTGATCCGTGTAGAGCCCAACTTCTGGCCGGAACGGACCCGGCATATGACACCCTCTGCGGTTCGCCCGGATATCGCGATGAAAACGTTCGCTTTCACCGGCCTCGTACCGTAGGAACTGTCCGGGCTAATAGCCTGGAGGCGTGAGATGTCCTGAGAGATACCTGCATGCTCTCCAACGGTAATGGTGATCAATGGTATCCGCGTCGGGCCTATCCGCCATGCCTGTTTCGGCGCCGGCTGAATCAATCTGGGAATGGGTAGTCTGTGCCGCAGCCAGGTAGAAAATATCACGTACCCCATTAAGCGCGAGGGAACGAAGTCAATTCTCGGCGCTAAATAGCGCAACAATATACTTGACGAAAGACTCCAATGACAGTCCGTGAGTTTATAACGGTGGGTGAAGGTGCGATGGTGATTTCGGAATCGGCCGTAGAGCCACTGACATCATTTTTTGAGGACGATGGTGAGACAGGCTACTTTTACGCATTGGACTCTCGCGAAGACGAACAAATTTTGGATGCCCTCCATATCTACAACGTCGAGTCGGTTGTAGACCGCCATCGAGAATCGGAGATCGAAATTATTTGGTCGGCTGATGCGCTGAAGTCGATGCTTCTGATTAACGGGCAGCCCCACGCAGTCTTCGACTTTTCAGCTAGACGGGGTTACTGTCGAACAGGATTTCCAAACTTCCCGCAAAGCTCATCCGATTGGCAGCGCTACCGACACGAGTGGGACGATTCCGTTGTAGCCTTCTTCGATCTGGCGAACCGATCCTGAATCCCAATGAGCGTACACATAATCACTGACATTGGTGGGGCAGACATTCACTGGCCCGATCATTTTTGTTCGCCGGTCTATCAGATCGCGTGACCGTGCGCCCGTTACCTGTCACCACCGGCTTCAGCCTCTAGCATCTCTCTTATGTTGGCGAAAGAAATCTCGCTGCTGGGGCAGACTGCGGCTATTAGGGCCACGTACTCGCACATGGCGGAGTCAGCTATATCCGTATCTTAAGGAGTGTCCCGAAGACGGGGCAAGCTCGGCCGCTTAGAGCGTCCGAGCTTTTTGAGCGTACACCCCCCCGGAGAGATTATCCTTTGCCCCACTGCTAACTTATTGCTCCACTCAGGAATTCGCAGCACGTTGGGCTGCTTCTCCTGGACGAGTTCTTCGTTGGCGAATACAAGGACTTCCTTTCCAACAGTTGTCCAAAAGCCTACACAGTCGGCAGCCCCATCCCTTGTATGAAGAACGACCTCGGAACCGACCCGTCCCTTCCAGATACCGCCGACCTCAATTGTGGCTAGAAATCGACATGCGGAACGGTTCGCGGTGGGTCAACGTACTCGACGGCGACCACCTTTCCCCGGAATACAAATCAGATTGCTGAACTGCTAGCTGCAAGTACACGCAAAAATAGGGTAGCTAGCCGCAACGAGCGGCACAACCCAACGTGCAATTGGAAAGCTTGCCAGGCCCACGAGCAATCTTTCTAGCAAATGCCCCAAAACGTTTCGATCTATTTGCCAAACCTCATCCACCCAGCCGGTTCAGCCCATCCAGCGCCGCAATCTTGTAGCACTCCGCCAGCGTCGGGTAATTGAACACCGTGTTGATGAAGTAATCAATCGTCCCGTTAAAGCTCAACACGGCCTGGCCGATGTGCACTAGTTCACTGGCGCCCTCACCAATAATATGCACGCCCAGTAACTGCTTCGTCTCCTGGTGGAAGATGATTTTCAGCAAACCCGTGCTATCGCCAATAATCTGTCCGCGCGCAATTTCCCGGTACCGCGCCTTACCCACTTCGTACGGAATATTAGCCTGCGTCAGCTCTTCTTCGCTCCGGCCCACCATGGAAATTTCCGGAATCGTGTAGATCCCATACGGCAGCAACGCCGGCACGCTCCGCGCTTCCAAACCGAACGCGTGGCAGGCCGCCAGCCGCCCCTGATCCATCGAGGTCGAAGCGAGGCTCGGAAAGCCAATCACATCGCCCACCGCGTAGATATTCGGCACCTCTGTCTGAAAATGCGTGTTTACTTTGATGCGTCCGCGGTCATCCGGCGTAATCCCGGCGTTTTCCAGCCCCAGCCGGTACGTATTGCCCGTTCGTCCAATCGAATACAGCACCTTCTCGGCGATCACCTGCTTGCCGCTCTGCAGATAGATCTTGACGCGTTTGCCGTTCTCGTCCTGTATGGTTTCAATCGAGGCCACCTCTTCGCCCAACCGCAGCGTCACTCGGTTCTCGCGCATCTGGTAAGCCAGAGAATCGGCAATCTCGTCGTCCACGAAGTCCAGCAAAATCGGCCGCTTGTCAATCAGCGTAATCCGCACGCCCAAGGCCGCGAAGATGGTCGTATATTCCGCGCCGATTACGCCCGCGCCCACCACTGCCAACGTCCGCGGCAGCCGCGCCAGATCCAGCAGTTCGTCACTCGTGAAAATGGTTTCCTGGTCGAACGGAATCTTGTCGCTTTTGGTCGCCGTCGTACCCACGGCAACGATGATTTTATCGGCGGTCAACTCCTGCGATCCGTGGCTTTCCACCGAATCCACGCGAACCTTGTTGGGGCCGGCAAAGCTCCCCCAACCCTCGATCAGGTCGATGTTGTTCCGCATCACCTGGTGCCGGGATACGTCCTGCTCATGCTTGATCACTTGGTTCGTACGGAACAGCAGATCCTGCATCGTAATGTGCTGCTTCACCGAGTAAGAAGAACCGTAAAAGCTGCGTTCCCGGTATCCCGATAAGTGCATGACAGCTTCTCGCAGCGTCTTGCTCGGAATCGTTCCCGTGTTGATGCAGGTCCCGCCCAACACGGTCTTCTTCTCGATCATCGCAACCCGCTTTTCAAGCTTTGCCGCCTGAATAGCCGCCCGTTGCCCGCCAGGCCCGGATCCGATCACGATCAAGTCATAGTCGTACTGTGGCATCCGCTCGCCTCCCCTTGTGAGTGCAAAACTCTATTATGTATCCCCGCGCTCCCTGGCGTTGCAGCATAGCCTCTGTGTTGCTGTATATTTTGTAGCACCGGTCTCAACTATGCTGACCCGTCGTGAAATCCTCGCCGCCGCAACCGCCACCACTATGAGCGCCGCTCCTTCCTATCGCATCCTCGACCCCCACGTCCATGTCTACAAGCGCGATCCGCGCTTCCCCTACTGGAAGGGCAACCCCTCCCACCCCCAGGACGACAAATCGCCGGAGATGTTGATCGACCTGATGAAGGCGAACAATGTAGCCAAGACCGTCATCATTCAGGTCCGACACTACATGTTCGACAACTCCTTTCTCCTGCACACCCTCAAGCAGTACCCGCAATACTTCCAGGGTGTCTGCCGGGTCAACCCCGAGAATCCCGACGCGCCCGAGCACCTCGCCGAACTCACCGAAGCCGGTTGTCGCGGCGTCCGTCTCAGCCCCGCCGCCAATGCCTCCGGCGATTGGATCGCCGGACCCCTCATGAAGCCGCTCTTCAAGCGTTGTGAAGAGCTCAAAGTGCCCATGACTCTCCTGGCGCCCATCACCCGCATGTCCGAAATCGGCAAGCTCATCGACCAGTTCCCGGACCTCACCATCGTCATCGATCACATGGCCGACACCCCCGTCGACAAGCCTGAAGAACTCGAAAAACTAATCGCCCTCAAACGCCATCCCAATCTCTTCGTCAAGGTGTCCCACACCTGGGCGCTGTCCAAGCAATCCTACCCTTGGATGGATTCCCAGGCCCACGTTAAACGGTTGCACGCCGCATTCGGTCCGCAACGCCTCATGTGGGCGACGGACTGGCCGGTCTGTCTGCCCCACGCCACCTACGCCCAGACTCTTTCGGTCGTCCGGGATGACATGAAATTTCTGAACGAGGACGACAAGATGTGGATGCTCTCCAAAACCATCGAGCGCGTCTGGCCATTCGCCTAACGCATGCCAGAGTACCCGGACGTTACCGTTTACATCGAAGCTATCGAACGGCATGCGCTCGGCCACATCCTGGAATCTGTCAAACTCAACACGCCTTTCCTCCTCCGGACCTACCAGCCGCCCATCGACAGCCTGTGCCGCCAGACGCTGACCGGCGTCCGGCGCATGGGCAAGCGTATCGCCTTCGGCTTTTCCAACGGCCATTGGATGGCGCTGCACCTCATGATCGCGGGGCGTCTCCACTGGAACAGCCGCCGCCAGGCGCTGGCTGTCTTTAGCTTCGATAACGGCGCCCTCTCCCTCACAGAGGCCGGTACGCGCCGCCAGGCCGCCCTGCACCTGTTCACCTCGGAGGCGGAATTGGCCGCCATCGACGCCGGGGGACTCGAAGTCATGACCGCTACGCTTGAAGCGTTCACCGCACGCCTTACCGCCTCCAACCATACCCTCAAACGCGCCCTCACCGATCCGCGTATCCTCAGCGGCATCGGAAACGCCTACAGCGATGAAATCTTGCACCACGCGCGCCTCAGTCCGGTCACCCTCACCCAAAAGCTCTCTGCGGACGAAATTCACCGCCTCCTGGCCTCCATCCGCGATCGGTTGAATTACTTCACCCAAAGCCTTCGGGACCAGACAGGCGCCGGATTCCCCGAAAAGGTCACTGCTTTCCGCCCTGAGATGGCGGTTCATGGAAAGTACAAGGAACCTTGCCCGAACTGCGCCACGCCCATCCAGAGAATTGTGCACGCGTCCAATGAGACGAACTACTGTCCCACCTGCCAGACCTGTGGAAAACTTTTGGCGGACAGAGCGCTCTCCCGGCTCCTGGGGAAGGATTGGCCCAAGTCGCTGGAAGAGATGGAGCTGCGAAAGCGCCTCTAAACGGCGTCAAAAATGCGTCAAAAGTGCGCATTCTGGCGCCAAAAGTACGCCAAAATGCGCACTTTTCTCAGTAGTTTCCCTTAACTTCAATCTTTCCAATCACCTACGGCATGTTGTGGATTAGTTGAGGAAAACCACAATTAGTAGTTGACCGGCTCCAAAGGACCGCAGTATCCTGTAGTTCGTTAGCGAGATACCGCAGATGGTTGTGTGAACCGGGTAGTCTCCCCGTTTCCGCTCGCTAAATCGAACTCCCCAGATCTCTCCAAGCCGCGATACGAAGTTTCGGCTGGAGGGATCGATGTCCTTTGCTCTCAACAAATCCTCCCCCGAAGGTGACTCCCATGGCGACGACGGCACAACAGGTATTACACGGTGGCACGCCGACAACGCAGCAGCTATTCCCCGACGCCCGCCCGCAGACGCCGGAAGCCGCAATGCGCGTTAAAAAACGGAATGGCGCGCTGGAACCTGTTGATGTATCGAAGATTATCCGCGCGGTGCAGCTGTGCGCCGCCGGACTGTCCCAGGTGGACCCCATGCGAATCGCGGTCAAAACGATTGGCGGGTTGTACGATGGATCGACCACCCGCGAACTCGATCAACTGAACATCCAGACCGCCGCCTCGCTGATCGCCGAAGAACCCGAGTATTCGCGCCTGGCGGCGCGTTTGCTCACTAATTTCGTGGAAAAAGAGGTCGCGGCGCAAAACATCTACTCCTTCTCCCAGTCCATTGAAGCCGGGTATAAATATGGTCTGATCGGGGAAGAGTGCCACGAATTCGTAAAAGCAAACGCTCGGAAGCTCAATTCCGCGGTGGATGACCGCAATACCGATCTGTTTGAGTACTTTGGCATCCGGACGGTCTATGACCGCTATCTGCTCAAGAATCCTGATAAGCGGGATGTCATTGAGACACCGCAATACTTCTTCCTTCGAGTGGCTTGCGGTCTCAGCAACAATGTCCAGGAAGCCATTGAATTCTATAAGCTGATCTCGGCGCATGACTATATGCCGAGTTCGCCGACATTATTCAATTCCGGTACCAAGCATCCGCAAATGTCTAGCTGTTATCTCCTGGATTCTCCGGAAGATAACCTAGAAAGCATCTACGAACGCTATAAGGATGTTGCGATGCTGTCCAAGTTTGCCGGCGGCATCGGCTTGGCCTATCACCGGATCCGGGCGCGGGGTTCGCTGATTCGCGGCACAAACGGCCGCTCGAACGGCATTGTCCCCTGGCTCAAGACGCTGGACAGTTCGGTGTCCGCGGTAAACCAGGGCGGTAAACGGAAAGGCGCGGCGTGCGTCTATCTTGAGCCGTGGCATGCAGATATCGAAGAGTTTTTGGAATTGCGGGACAATACTGGCGATGAGGCCCGGCGCACCTATAACTTGAATCTGGCGAATTGGATTCCGGATCTCTTCATGCGCCGCGTGGATCAGGACGGCGTCTGGTCGCTCTTTGACCCGAAAGTGGTCCCGCATTTCACCGATTTGTATGGCCCGGAGTTCGAAGCCGCCTATAATGAGGCGGAAACGAAGGGTTTGTTCGTGCGCCAGGTGAAAGCACGCGACCTATATGCCCGGATGATGAAGACTTTGGCCGAAACAGGCAACGGCTGGATGACGTTCAAAGATGCCTGCAACATCAAGAACAACCAGACCGGCGACCCGGCCAACGTTATCCACTTATCCAATCTCTGCACGGAAATTACCGAGATTACGAACCAGGGCGAGACGGCCGTGTGCAATCTGGGTTCGGTGAACCTCGCCCGGTATGTACGCGACGGCGAATTCGACTTTACGAAGCTTGCCAACACGGTGCAACTGGCGGTGCGTTTTCTCGATAAGGTCATTGATATCAATTACTACCCGACGAAGGAAGCGGGAACGTCGAACCGCAAATGGCGTCCGGTTGGACTTGGCATCATGGGTTTGCAGGATGTGTTTTTCCAATTGCGCCTGCCATTCGATTCCGACAAAGCGCGGCAGCTTTCGCGTGAGATCCAGGAAGAGATTTACTACTGGTCCATGGTTACGACCGTGGAATTGGCCGAGCAATATGGGGCGCACGCGGCATTTACCAGTACACGCGCGGCGAAGGGCGAGTTCCAGTTCGATTTATGGGGCGTAACGCCGTCGAAACCGGAGCGCTGGGCAGAACTGCGGCCCCGTATGGTGAAGTCCGGTATGCGTAATTCGCTCATGATCGCTATTGCGCCGACGGCGACGATTGCTTCGATCATCGGTTCCTATGAGTGCATCGAGCCGCAGGTTTCCAATCTTTTCAAGCGGGAAACTTTGTCGGGGGATTTTATTCAGATCAACCGCTACCTGGTTTCCGAGTTAAAGCAACGGGGCTTGTGGAGCGAGGACCTGCGCAACCGTATCAAGCTGGGCGAGGGCTCGGTACAAGGCATTGATGAAATCCCGGAAGAGATCAAGCAGATTTATCGGACAGTGTGGGAGATTCCGATGCGGTCGCTGGTCGACATGGGCGCGGAGCGCGGTCCTTTTATCGACCAGAGCCAGTCGTTGAATCTGTTCATTGAGAGCCCGACAATCGGCAAGGTTTCCTCCATGTATATGTATGCGTGGAAGAAGGGATTGAAGACCACCTACTATCTGCGTTCCCGTCCGGCATCGAAGATTTCCAAGGCGACCGTGCCTGTAGCGGCCGTGCCCGTTGCCAAGGCGATTGCCTGTTCTCTGGAAAACCCGGAGAGCTGCGAGTCGTGCCAGTAGTCTCATTCGTAAAGGCATTTCCATGATTCTGAACCCCGGTTTTAACCTGACGCTGCGCCCGATGAAGTATCCGGTCTTTTACGAGATGTATAAGACTGGAATCAAAAACACGTGGACGGTGGAAGAGGTCGACTTCTCCACGGACGTGACGGACCTGCGCCAGAAGATGAATCCCGCGGAGCAGCACCTGATCAAGCGGCTGGTGGCGTTTTTCGCGACGGGCGACTCGATTGTCGGGAACAACCTGGTTCTGAATCTATACAAGCACATCAATTCGCCGGAAGCGCGGATGTACCTCTCGCGGCAGTTGTTTGAAGAAGCCGTGCATGTACAGTTCTATCTGACGTTGCTCGACACCTACATCCCTGATCCCAACGAGCGCGCGGCGGCGTTTTCCGCCGTGGAAAACATCGATTCGATTAAGCACAAGGCTGATTTTTGCTTCAAATGGATCGACTCCATCAATGAGATGGACTCGATTCAGACCGAAGCGGACATGAAGGGTTTCCTGCTGAACCTGATCTGTTTCGCCTGCTGTATTGAAGGTATGTTTTTCTTTGCCGCCTTTGCGTACGTCTATTTCCTACGCAGCCGCGGCCTGCTGCAGGGACTGGCGACGGGGACGAATTGGGTTTTCCGCGATGAGAGCGCTCACATTGAGTTTGCGCTCGAAGTCATCAATACGGTCCGGAAGGAACGGCCGCACCTGTTCGATGCCGAGTTGGAATCCCGCGTCCGCGATATGATTCGCGATGCGGTAGATTGTGAAGCACAGTTTGCCGACGATACACTGTCCGGCGGCGTGAGCGGCCTTTCCAGTTCTTCGATGCGCCAGTATCTGGAATATATTGCCGACCGGCGTTTGGCGGCTCTGGGTATTGCGCCGATGTATGGTTCCAAGAACCCCTTCGATTTCATGGAACTGCAGGACGTACAGGAGTTGACGAACTTCTTCGAGCGCCGCGTGAGCTCCTACCAAGTGGCGATTACCGGAGAAGTGAACTTCGCGGAGGAGTTCTAAGCTTACGAAGTTCCGGTAGACGCTCCCCGGCGGAGGCGTCCTAGAGCGTGTAGTTAGATGTGAACGATGAGGAGTTGGCGTTTGCAGCGCCCTCCCTGACGCTCACGGAAGAAGAGGCGCCGCAACGGATCAATGCGGCGCGGGAGGTATTCCGTGGACTGCGGTAGCTCGCCAAATGCGGAACGCCGCGGCGGCTGATCCCGCATGACCTGCTGCCCTGGGTAAGGTATGGGAGGCCAAGGTGCATGATTTGCGCGAGATGCTGCGGTTGCGGGATGGGCGTAACAACGGTAGTGATGGATAGTTTTATCGATGAATAAAACCGGCCGCACGAGTGCAACAGGCCTACCGGCAAGAATGTGAAGCTGGCCTGGGTGTGACCTGAACCCTCTTTTGTACCAGCGACTACTCGAATCTAACATGTGGTTGATGAGCACGAATTTGCGAGGGCTTGCGGAGCCCGAAGCGCGGAGTAAGCCCTCGCAAATTCATTGGGCGTTTTGTAGTCCAGGCTGCTATGGGGCCGGGCGCCATTGTAATGTTCCAGCCAGCGCGCGGTCATTGCCTGCGACTCCCATAAGTGCTGGAAATGCGTCACATTCAGCGACTCCTTCCGTAATCGGCCGTTGAAGCTAAATCCGGCAGTTGAACTCGTTCAAACAGGAGCAGGGAGTGCCGCGACCGGGCCGCGTGGATAGAACTCCCGGAAGATGGCACGTAACAAATGGGCCCACCGTTCCGCCCTGCGCAACTGCTGCGCACTGGCCGCGAACTGTGTTGAGAACCGATTGACTTTATTCAGTACGGCTTCAATAACCTCCGCCTTCCCATGGCAACTGGTGATCGTAACTTTCGTCTGGTTGCCGTGCTTGGTTTGCTTGGCGATTCCATGCACTAGCGCGGGCCGGCTCGGAATCGCCTCCGTGTGCCGTCCCGGCACCGCCAGCCTTACATACAAGCTCCACCAATTGAAGACCAACGCCGCAATGCGCGCCATCAACTGACTCCGCCGCAGGTTGTGCGTCTTGAATCCAGTCCATGCCCATTGGTTCTTCAGCTCATCGAAGACATTTTCGCAATCAGCCCGGTCCCGGTACATCTGCGCGATCGTTAGCACCTCCCCTTCCGGCAGCGAAGTTGCCAGCACCGCATACTCGAAAAGCGGTCGGTCTTTATTCATCACCACCATCCCTGTCAGCACCGGCTGCCCCGTCATCGATTCCAATTCCACCGCTACTGTTTCTTCTCGTCCGCGCTCTCCGCAGAATGACCACCCGCCGTTTCCGGGGCCATCCCGGCAACTGCAACTCGCTCTCCACGCCCCTCCATCCGCCGCCGGCAAACTCCCAGTCTCTCCGTTTCGACAATTTCGCCAAATGCCGCAACACCCCCTCGGTTTGCCGCAGTTTAAAGAGAAAGGGCAATCCTCTCTCCTCGGCCTGGAACATGCGAAGCTTCGCAATGAAATAGGCATGGTGGAATGGACCCCCAAAACTAGACAGGTAAAAAGGGCGCTCTTAAGTAGTAAGTGGCATAGCGACAATAGGAGAGCATATGCCGCGGACACGCAAAAACCACCCAGCGAAACTAAAGGCGAAGGTGGCAATCGAGGCGATCGAAGGCCAACGGACGATCAGCGAAATCGCCCAGTAATACGGAGTTCACCCGAATCTGGTGTCTTCGTGGAAACGGCAGGCAATTGAACTGATGCCGGAGTTGTTCAGCCCGCAGCCGGTGGATTCAGGCAGCGAGTTGGACGCCGAAAAGCAGGAGCTCTATCGCCAGAACGGCCAGATGAAAGTGGAGATGGAGTTTCTCAATAAAACGCTTGGCAGAGTCGATTGGGGACCGGCGCGCATGCATCGATCCCAATCACAGGGTCTTGTCGATCGCCCGGCAGTGCGCGTTGTTGGGGGTAGCCAGGGCCAACTACTACTACTGGCAACTGCCGGTGCCCGAAGAGACGCTTCTTCTGATGCGGAAGATCGACGCGCTCTACATGGAACATCCGTTTCTGGGCAGCCGGCGAATTGCGGCCATGCTCAGCCAGAACCGGAAGTCTGCGCAACGGCGCATGCGGCTGATGGGGATCGAAGCCCACTACCCGAAACCGCGAACCAGCGACCCCAGGTAAGGTGTCGCAGTGATGACGCAACACAGTAGTGCACAGAATGGACGTACGGCCAATATGCACTGTACGATAACGTAAAAGGGACAGTGTCAAAAGACTATGAGCGAACTCTGGGAAAAGTACTAGATGCTACGGCAGCTGAGGGTATTTTGTATCATGCGCGATCTGCCATTGGCGCTGCGCCCGAAGGAAATCTTTTTAGCGAGAGATGCATCGACGCAAGTAGAAAAATAAATATGCTACCAGGGCCAGACGAGTCACGTGGTCAGCCAATTACGGCTGCTCAATTGCGGGACAGCATCAAGAGTTGGGATCCTGTAGCTATGGAAACATCGAGTAGTGCAGGATACTACGCGGCAAGACCTTCCATAACGGCGGAAGTTGATCAGTCAACTAAGACACGTTATTTCAATTCAGTAAGAGTGCAGTCACTTGATAAACCGGGAATGATTGGTCTATTGTTATACGAGGCGATACATACGTTGACGGGATATGGAGCCGGGGCTATTCAGGAAACCATCGGCCTTTCATCGGTCGATGCATTGGGTTTTCCAGTCTCATCCAAAAACATTACTTCTAAACTGGCTGCAGTCTGCGGAGTAGGCCTCCCAAGGAGTGTCTTGTGGTGAAACGAATGGTGCTCTTCACGCTCTTCAACGCATTGATGATGCAGAGTGTGAGAGGGCAGATGTCCAAGTTGACTACCGTTGAATTTCGCGCTGTTACCCAAAGCGGTGTAGCAATTAAGAATGTGCGGGTCGGATTACTCCCAAAGACGGCAGATAGGATGCCGGTAGTCCTATGTCATGGGGCTACGTGCGATAATGTCACGCCAGGCGAGTATACTTTACTGGTATTTGCCGATGGGATGTTAACTATCAGGCGCGATATTTACATAACTAACTATGATAGCTTGGTTTTCGTCGAAATGGTTCCACTGTTAATTCAAGAGCCAAGTTTTCCAGGCATTAAGAGTATCATCGTTAACGTACCGCCGATTGAAACATCTCGATACTCAACTGCATTGTCGATTCGTCTGTTGGGTGTTTTGAATGGCGTGATCCGTAGTTTACCTGTACTTGGGGTTTCGGCAGAGTTCCGCGGTGTTCATACTGGCAAATATATACTTTTACTCCTTCGAGATGGAAAATGTGTTGAGGCTAAGGCTATATGGCATAACGACGAGATCATAACTCGGGAGAGTTTGGGTGAAACGAAAGATGGATGCGTAGTGCATATTCCATGAATATGTTCGACCTGTCGATCGTGCGAATGATGGGTGATCGCCGTCCTGACCTGACGTCGTTGGGATTGAGCCAAAGGGAAAATACAGACATTAACAAAGGCCAATACACGCCGCTGGCAGAGCAAACCTGCTGGCGGACCGCGCACGGCTTTGACCTCAAAATGACTTGGCCGAAGACGCCTATCAACCTATTTCCGGCAGTTGGCTGAGGACGCACAGTTGCATTTTCCTAGAAGATGTTGAAACTGGGTGGGATGTGGGGAAGCGATCGAGAGCTTGGCCATCACCCTGCGGGTGAAGCGGACGACAGCGTAAACCGGCTACCGCTGGATGGTGTACTGGACACCTACGGCGGCCGGACTCGGATCGAGAGGGATCCGTCGGCTAAGGTGACAGCATTCGGGCCGTTGAGTTACTTCATTCACTTTCTGAAAACGAGCGGTCTGTGGGAAGAATGGGTACGGCTGTGCCCACTGCAGTTCACCAGTAACAATGCCCCGTCGAAGGAGAAGATCCTGGGCACGATTCTGCTGTCGATCCTCGCCGGGCACAAGCGCTCTGCCCACATCACGACTGTACGCGCAGATGCGGTGCTTCCCGAGTTGCTGGGCATGGATGGGATTGCGAGCCAAGACTCGGTGCGCCGTGCTTTTCAGCGCGGAGAAGAAGACGAGTTGACGTTGTGGATGGACCGGTCGATGAACACGACCTTCGAACCGCTGTTGACGGAGAATTGGATTCTCGATGTCGATGGCACGGTGAAGACGTTGGGGGCGGCCACCTCCTCTTCCTACCAAAGTGTCGGCGAAGGACGTTGTCCGCCGAGGTGAGGAAGCATTCGGGTGAGGCGTTTCGAAGTCTGGCTGCGCAGCGCGAGAGTATGCGAAGTCGCAGGTCCGGGCACGCGGGTATTCCCCTCGCCTACTACTTGTCCGGACTGCCCTGTGCCGCGGCTTGGGCAGCTTCGACCACCAGGGCAGCGGCGTGCTTGGACTCATTGGGGAGTCCGTCCAGAAGCGTTTCCACCTGTGCGACGGTGAGGGCGGCCAACTGGGCTGGTTCCTTCCCGATTGCCCATTCCGTCAACGCAGCGCCGGCGGCGATGGACGCGGTGCAACCTTTCGCCTGAAAAGCCGCATCGGCGAGACGGTTGTCTTCCCAACGCACGCTAAAACGCAAAATATCCCCACAAACCGGATTCATTACCTCTACCACGGTAGCCGGCGCTGGTAGCACTCCCACGCGCTTCGGGTCCCGAAAGAAGTGCAGAAGCGTCTCACTGTACATGCGATAATTTCCTATTCCGTCCGTGTTGTCATTGTAATCCTCCGATGCGTCTCGATCCGAAAACCGTACACGCGCCTGAACTGGGGCCCGTTTGGTTGAATTCCCCGCCGTTATCGCTGCGACAACTGCGCGGACGCGTTGTACTCCTGGATTTTTGGGACTTCACGTGCGTCAACTGCATTCGGACGTTGCCCTATATTCGAGAGTGGCATCGCCGGTACGAAACCCTGGGGTTGACCGTGATTGGCGTACACGCTCCCGAGTTTTATTTTGGCCGGGCTCCGGAAATCCTGGAGCAGGGGATTGCGGAATTTGGCCTCGAGTACCCGATTCTGCTGGATAACGACTACTCGATTTGGAAGTCATTTGCCAATAAGTACTGGCCTTCGAAGTACTTGATCGATCCAGACGGCTACCTGCGGTTTTACCACGCAGGGGAAGGCGCCTACGAGGAAACCGAGCAGGCCATACAGGAGTTGCTGCGGGAACGGGATCCATCGATCCTGCTACCCGCTCCGATGGCATTGTTGCGGCCGCTGGACCGGCCGGGCGCGTTGGCGATGTGCCGTCCGCCCACGCCGGAGCTATATTTGGGGCATCGGCGGGGCCGCATTGCGAATGAGGGCGGATTTGTCGAAGACAAAGTGCACTCGTACACGCTGGGCGCCGGCCCCATGGAAGATTTGCCGGAATTGGGCGGCGAATGGAACTCGCTGCCGGACTGCGCGGCCACAGCGGGACGGGCACGGGTCTGCCTGATCTATTCGGCGGCGGAGGTGAATGTGGTGTTGTCACCGACTGCGGAATCCGGAATGGCCGAATTGGAAATTCGGATAAACGGAGAACCGGTTCCCGCGGCGATGGCGGGCTCGGACATCGAAGAAGGGCCGGGCGGACGAACTGTGATCCGGATTACGCGGCCGCGGATGTATTCGCTGGTGCGGAGCCGTGTCTTTGAACAGGCGCTGCTGGAGCTTTCGGCGGCGGGACGAGGCGTGCAGGTCTTTGCCTTTACGTTCGGCAGTTGTCTGGAGGATACCCGTGAAGAGGCATGAAATGCGGGTGGTGGCCGGCGTGATAGAACGCGATGGCCTTGTGCTGGTGGGACAGCGGAGAGCCGGCGACCGTTTTCAGTTTAAGTGGGAGTTTCCGGGCGGCAAGATAGAGCCGGACGAAGATCCGAAGGAGGCGCTGGCGCGCGAATTGCGCGAGGAACTGGGGATTGAGGCGGAGATTGGCGAAGAGCTTGCCCGGTACGAGTATCAATATCCTGGCAAGACGGCGATTCTGCTGATCTTCTTCCGCGTGACCGAGTTTGAGGGGGTTCCGGAGAATCGCGTATTTGAGAGCATTCTTTGGGAAGCGCGGCACAAACTGCCGGAGTATGATTTTCTGGATGGCGATGTCGATTTCGTGCGGCGGTTAGCACGGGGGCTGTTTCATTCGGCCGCCGGAAAGTAGGAAGAGATGCAGCGAGCACTGTGGGCCGTGGCGTTGACCGCGGCGGCGCTATTTGGCGAGACGGGTTTTCTGGACCGGGCCGTAGAAGTGAATGGGCAGACCCATTTTTACCAGGTCTATGTGCCGCGTGATTATGCGCCCACGCGCGTGTGGCCGGTGATCCTGTTTCTGCACGGAGCGGGAGAATCCGGAGCGAATGGTCTTACACAGACGCAGGTGGGATTGCCGGGAGCGATCCGGAAGAACCCGGAGCGGTTTCCTGCGATTGTCGTGATGCCGCAGTCGTCGCCTACCCGGCAATGGATGGACCCGGCGGAGCAGGCGGTGGCGTTGGCGGCGCTGGAGGCTTCGCGAAAGGAGTTCCGGACGGACGCGGGCCGGATCTACCTGACAGGCCTTTCCAAAGGCGGGTATGGGACGTGGCATCTTGCGGCGCGGGAGCCCAACCGGTTTGCGGCCATTGCACCGATTTGCGGCGGCGTGGTGTTCAGCAAACGGCTACTGGAACGCTTAGGCAAGACGGAGGCGGACTTTCCCACGAATGCCGATGTGGCGCAAAAGCTGGGACGCACCCTGCCGATTTGGGCGTTCCATGGCGGAGCCGACCCGACAGTGCCCCCGGAAGCCTCCCGGAGCATCATAGAGGCCCTGAAAGCTATTGGATCCAACGCACGGTATACCGAATATGAAGGCGTGGGCCACAATTCATGGGACAGGGCGTACGGTGATCCGGCGTTTGCGGAGTGGCTATTTGCACAGAAGCGCGTCGTGGAGCATTAGCAATCAAAATGCGGGACCGCGGAAGACCCCTTTGCGGCATCGGGGATTGCAGACGGCAATCTGCACATGGGTCTTTCCGCGGAAGCCGGCTTCGGCGTAGACTACTTCGACTTCGACGAAGACTCCTTTCATGGCGCCTGACCGACCTCTGCAAAGAGTTGATGCAACCGCTGCATGCCAGTTTTTCGGCAACCGTCAGATCTTTAAAGCCTTACTCCGCCAGCCCTAGCGTTCGCCGTATCACCTGAAAGCCCTCGCGTGTTTTTTGTTCTACCAGGCGCATTGCCGCCTCCCGCTGTTTTTGTGCGACCTCATAGTCCCGATGGAGGGCGAGCAGGGCATCGCCCATCTGGCGTGAAGTAGTGGTGGGAAGGGGAAACGCCCAATGGCCCAGGCCGATATCGGCAAACATCTGGGCCTTCTTACCGAACGCCCAGTCAAAACAGTGGAGACAGGGGAGGCCATTGGCGAGCGCCATGATGTTGCCGTGCGGCTCCATGTTAAACATCGTCCGGGAGGCGAGGAAAACGCTGAGCGCTTCGTCAGGTAGCCAGAAGGTCTCGCGCAGACGGAGGTACGGCTTTACATCCGGCGGCATAGGGTCCACCAAATGCAGTTTGCCAAGGGCGATTTCCCGCTCGTCCTCCGGCGCAATGAGAATGGGCAGTTTTGTCTCCCGGACCCAGCGAATGAGGACTTCGCGCATCATTTGGACATACTCCGCGCCGCGCTCTTTGACGCCAGGACGGTCCAACACAGCGTAGTGAAGTATGGCCACCAGAAACTTGCCACGTTCCAGGCGCGCGGCACGGAGATAGGCGTTGGCGGCTTCCTCATTGCGCTGCCGGAATTGAAAGGCAATATCGGGGGCAAAGGCAATGTGCGGACCGGAGATGCCGGCGCCGCGCAAAATGCCGATGGAAAGCGAGTCCCGCGTGAAGAGAAACTTTGCATCCGAGAGAACCCGCTTCCAGACGATCGGGCTGGGCGGCGAGAAGACGTCAAACGTTTGGGCCCAGGTTCCATAGGGCTTATTCAGGTTGCCCGCCAAATAGAACGGGAGCATAGAGGTCAGCGAGCGGTTCCAGTCATGAGCTCCATGGAGACCGTAGTTGATCACCATGCCGGAGTTGTATAGGAAAAGGTCGGTCTGCGCGAAGGCGTCGAGAAGAGGCTGCGGCGTGGGGACGCCGGGATCATTCAGACGGCCATCCAGAAACTGCACGTCCGGAAAGCCGCGACGGATCATCTGGCGGCCGGGCTCATCTATGTTGGCGGCCCAACAGGTGACGCTGGCCTCCGGGATATAGCGCGCCAAGGCTGCGAGCATCGCCGGGGTGAAACAGACATCCCCGATGTTGCGCATCTGCCAGCCGGTGCGCAGCAGGATCTTCTTACGAGGCGGCGATTGGGCGAGAAGAGGCGCGGGGGCCGCGGCGAGAAAGGTCCGGCGGTTCATTCCACCGGTAAGTTTATCTCGATGCCCCGTTCGGAGTTGAATCGCTTGGTGGACTCACGGTCGAGGAGGGTCCACTGCAAACTGTCCGGCTTGTGGTCCGGTTGGATGAAGTGGAGCTTGCCGCCCTCGGACCAAAAGGCCACGGATTGGCGCAAAGAACCATCTTTCAGCGCGAGAAGGAAAACCTTGGGCTTATCGGGCTGAAAGTTTTCATACGGATTCTTGATGTTGGAATACTCGCGCATGACGGGCTTGGCGACCTCAGGGGTGTAGTCCGGATTGACGACCAGAACGGGGGGCGCGGCGGGGGCCACGTTCTGTTGATTGACGAAATACACCGGCGAAACGGGCTGCATGGGAACAACGGGCTGCGGATAGTAGCCGCCGCCCACAATAACCGGATACGGACGGATGGGACGGACAGGAAGAGAGTTGGGCGCCTGCGGGACCGGACGGCCCGCCACGGTAGCGCCGAGATTCGTAATGTGATTCTGGATCACCGGCAACTGGATGGCAGGCATGCCGGTGGAATGCTGCGGGAACCGCGGCTGCGCGGCGAGGGATACGGCGGCAATGGCGGCGGCGGTGAGAATCCGGATCAAAGTGGCACCTCTTACCTTGAGACTAGTGGTTCCCTAGTCCGGTTGCAAACATCTTCAGGAACATCGGTCAGGGAATTATAATTGGCTATGCCGGAGATACGTCACTCGGTTTGCGCGTTGGATTGCCCTGACGCGTGCGGATTGCTGGTGCAGGTGGAAGATGGGCGCGGCGTGCGGTTGCGAGGGAATCCGGACCATCCGGTGACTCGCGGGTTTCTCTGCGCCAAGGTGACGAAGTATTTGGACAGGGAGTATTCGCCGGACCGGCTGCTGTATCCGATGAAACGGACAGGGCCGAAGGGAAGCGGCTCCTTTGCGCGGATCAGTTGGGAGGAGGCGCTGGACACGATTGCCGGGCGGTTGCAAACCGCGGCGCGTGAGTTTGGACCGGAGTCGGTATTGCCGTACAGCTATGCCGGATCCATGGGACTGCTGAACGCCAATGGCATGGACCGGCGGTTCTTTCACCGGATTGGCGCTTCCCGGCTGGACCGGACTATTTGCGCCTCCGCGGGCGCCGCGGGGTTGATGAAAACGCAGGGGTTCCGGTATGGCGTATCGCCGGAAGACTTTGTCCATGCGCGATTTATTATTGCCTGGGGCGCCAATGTTTTAAGCACCAATGTGCACCTGTGGCCGTTCCTCGTCGAGGCGCGGCGCTCCGGGGCGAAACTGGTGGTGATTGATCCACACCGCAATCGTACGGCGGCCGCGGCGGACCAACACCTATTTATCCATCCCGGATCAGACAAAGCCCTGGCGCTCGGGTTGTTGCACGTTATTTTCCGGGACGGGTTGGAGGACGCCGATTATCTGGAACGGTATGCCAGCGACGCCGGAGAACTGCGGGCGTTTGTGCGGGAATATACGCCGGAACGTGTGGCGGAATGGACCGGCATCGACGCCGAGACGATCGTCACACTGGCGCGGGAGTATGCGACCACGCGGCCATCGGTGATCCGGTTGAACTACGGTGTGCAGCGAAATCCGAATGGCGGGACCGCGGTGCAGGCGATAACCATGTTGCCGGTGGTGACGGGGGCGTGGCGGGAGTTGGGCGGCGGGGCACAGCTATCCACCGCGCAGGCGTTCCATTTGAACCGGGCGGGACTGGAGATGCCGGAGTTGCAGCGGCGGTCGCCGTTGGGACGGGAAGCGCGGCTGGTGAACATGTCGCAACTGGGCGCAGCGCTAACGGAACTGGATGCGCCGCCGGTGAAGGCGATGGTGGTGTACTGTTCGAATCCGGGCGCGGTGGCCCCAGACCAGGGGCGGGTACAGGCCGGCCTGCGCCGGGAGGACCTCTTCACGGTCGTCATTGAACAGTTCCAGACGGATACGGCGGACTTTGCCGATATTGTGCTGCCTTCGACCACATTTTTGGAACATACCGACCTATACACTGCCTACGGACACTACTATCTGCAACTGGCGCGACCGGCGCTGCCGGCTCCGGGCGAGACGAAAAGCAACGTCGAAATCTTCCAACTGCTTGCGCGGCGAATGGGGTTGGAAGATGCGTGCTTGTATGAGAGCGAAGACATGATGATCCGGACGCTGCTCGACAGCGGTCATCCGCACATGCAGGGGATTACGCTGGAACGGCTGGAGGCTGAGCATCAGGTGCGGCTGCACTTGCCGACGCCGTATCTGCCGTTTGCCGAGGGCGGATTTGGCGGGCCGGAAGGGAAGGCACAACTGGGAACGGCCGGGTTGGCCTATGAACCTCCGCCGGAATCGCGGCTGGGACGGGAGAAGGGGCCCTATCCGTTGGAATTGATTTCTCCGAAGGCCCATGACGCGATGAACTCGACGTTCGGCAATCAAGATACGTTGGACGCGACGACAGCTGTGGCGTGGCTTCATACAGAGGACGCACGGGAGCGGGGAATTGCCGACGGCGATGCGGTCCGGTTGTTTAATGCACGGGGAGAGGTGCGTTTGCGGGCGGCCGTGGATGGAAAGACAGCGCCGGGAGTGGTGGCCGTGCCGGCGGTACGTTGGCCCCGCCGTAGCGAGAAACGGGCCGGACTGAATACACTGGTGTCTGACCGCCTGACCGATCTGGGAGGCGGAGCGACATTCTACAGTTGTCTAATTCAGGTGGAACGATGCGCAGAGTAACGATGGCCGCAGTGGCTATCCTGGCCTTATCCGCGATGGCGGGATGCAAGAAAAAGCAGGCCACACAATATGTGGACGATGGGAACGCCCAGTTGGCGATAGCGGTTCGCGTGGCGGATCCGAAAACAGCCATTCAACTGGTACGCGGCTTCTACGATGTGGAGGACAACGCCTGGCGCTGGACCGCCCCCAAATTCGCAGTGACGCTGCGGCCGCCCAACGATGTGGCTCCCGAGGGCGCCAAGCTGTTTTTGGAGTATGCCGTGCCGGACCTCTTTTTGCAAAAAGTCCCCGAGACGACGTTGACCGTGACCGTGGGCGGCAAAGCACTGGCGCCGGAGAAGATTCAAAAGGCCGGTGCCGGCAGGTTGGAACGGCTGGCGCCGGCGGAACTGTTGAAAAGCGATATGGTGACCGTGGAGTTTTCGTTGGATAAATACCTGGAGGCTGGCAGCGTAGATCAGCGGGAGTTGGGACTGATCGTCAGCGCGGTAGGATTCCAAACAGGACAGGCAGCGGCTTCGCCGGCCAAATGAACGGCAGGCGGGCGGGGTTTGGACTCGCGTGCGCAGTTTGTCTTTGGTTGTATTGGCCAGGGTTGATGGCGTGGTTCGCCATGGACGATTTTGCCTGGCTGGGACTGCGACAGCAGATTTATGACTGGAAAGACGCGTTGGCGGCGTTGCTTTCCCCGATGGCGCAGGGAACCATCCGGCCCTTCTCCGAGCGGATTTATTTTCTGACGTTGGAATGGCTGTTCGGGATCGAAGCGCTGCCGTTCCGGATTGTCGGCTTCGCGACACAGTTGTTGAATTTGTGGCTTGTACTGCGGTTGGTGGAGCGGGTGACCGGTTCACGGGCCGGGGGGACGGCGGCAGCACTGCTATGGATCGTGAACAGTGCGCTGGCGGTGTCGATGTCCTGGACCAGCGCGTACAACCAGATCCTGTGGCCGTGCGTAATGCTGGCCGGCTGCCATGCGCGATGGACCTGGCTGGAGACGGGTAGCCGACGGGCGCGGGTGACGGAATGGGTCTGCTTTCTGCTTGGGTTCGGCGTGTTGGAATTGCAGGTGGTTTATCCGGCGGTAGCAGGGGCGCTTACGCTGCTCTATCACAGGGAACGATGGCGGGACTTGCCGCCGCTCTTTGCCGTGGCGGGAGCCTATGCGGTTCTTAACCGTTCCATTGCCAAACCTTCCGGAAGCGCGGTTTATGCACTGCATTGGGATTTGCCTAGCCTATTGCAAACGTTCGGAACGTATCTGCGCATGGCTACCGGCATCTGGCGGCCGGATGTGGTCCGGGAGATGCCCGGAATATGGCAGGCGGCGGAATGGACGGCTGGAATTGGGCTCGCCGCGGCAATCACCTGGCTGCTGTGGCGGCGGGAGCGGTGGGCTCTATTCGGCATGGCGTGGTTCGCCGCCACGCTGGCCCCCGTTTTGCCTTTGAAGAATCATGTTTCGGATTACTACCTGACGGCGCCGGTGCTGGGTTTGGCGATGGCGGCCGGCCTAGCGGCGGCGAGGAAGCCAGCCTGGGCGATCGTACCGGTTGTGGTTTATGCAGCGGCGACGGGATGGGTATCCCGCGCTACCACCCTCTATAACTATGAACGGGCCGAGCAAAATCGCGCACTGTTTGCCGGAGTGCGCGAAGCGGCCCAGCTTCATCCGGGGAAGACAATCCTGTTGACAGCCGTCAGTTCGGATCAGTATTGGGGATTGATGAACGATAGCGCGTTCCGGCTGTTGGAGGGTGTGAATGTGCAATTGGCTCCTGGCGGGGACGCCAATATCATCCGGCATCCGGAATTGGGCAATCCGGCGCATTGGGTGATGGACGAAGGAGAGGCCGCGGCCAATGTATCAGCGGGAGAGGCGCTTGTCTATTCGCCGGCAGGAGGAAAACTGCGGAACGTCACGGCGATCTGGAAAAACCACCTGTTGCGGAATATGGGACGGCGGCTGGCCGCGGTTGTGGACGCGGCGAAGGCAGCCTATGCCTCGCAGCTGGGAGAAGGTTGGCACGCGGTGGACGGAGCAATTCGCTGGGCAAGCGGACGGGTGACGGTACGGGTGGAAGCCAGGCCAGGCGCACAGACAGTAATGATGGAAGCGTTCCGGCCGGATGAGGGCGGGAGGCGAGGGCCGGTGACAGTGGAAGCTTTGGTGAACGGCTTGCCGGCGGGACGATGGGAGTCGGCCCACGACCGGCAGGAGGTGCTGTTGCAGGGGCCGCTTCCGGCGGGACTCGATTTGGGGAAGCCGCTGACGGTGGAAGTCCGCATCAGCCCTGTGCTGCAGGAGGGCGGCGCGGGCGGGCGGGCGCTTGGACTTGCGTTCGGGAAGATCGGCGTACGGTAATGACTCATTTTGAGACAGCGCGGGCTGACAGGAATTGGACAGTGTTCAATTTTGGAGCAGACTGGCGGCGACGGTTTGCCGTCGAAAAGGCTAATATGTCGCGCGGAAGCAGCCGATATGCTTTCACGGCCTAACGAATTCAACGATTTATCAACGTTGGATGGCTGGGTGGATGAAACTGTACGGCCAAAGAAATTTTGGTCATTGAATTGCTGACCGTTTGTGCTAGGATATATGCGAACTGAATCGAAAGCGAGGCGCGACGACTCTTCCGAAGAGTCAGTTGCTCAGGGCGGCTCCTGTGTAATCAGGACTGCGCTGCTGGTCTGGCTGGACGGCGATCGTCTGCCCGTGGAAAGAAATTTTGACCAGGTTCGTATGCCGATTTCGCTTTTGAATTTTGAACCTTTTTCTCAGGCCATGCGTCCAATTGGTCTGAGGGCGAACAAAAAGCTAACGTCCCCCGACGGAAGCGAAACAAAACGCCTTACGAAGGCGTCCCAACAGGAGTCAGTGGCGAATCGTCCACTGGCTGCATAGCAGAGGGTCCGAGACGCAAACAGCGTTCTTGACGTCGGACCACTGACAACCGCAACAACCAGCAAAAGCAATAGGGAGGAATAAGACCATGACGAATGCTGAACTGAAAGCCTATAAGAAGATTCTGGATGCGAAGGAAGCCGAATTGGTCGGTGCACTCCGCAACCGTGAGGGTATCGAGATCGAAAAGAGCCCGGACGCGTTGGACGAAGTGCAGCGTGCCGCCGAGCGTGAACTTGCTATCCGTACACTCGACCGTGAGTCCAGTCTGCTGCGCAACGTCCGCGCCGCTCTGCTCCGCATCGATGATGAATCCTACGGCATCTGCCTCCATTGCGAAGAAGATATTAGCGTGAAGCGGTTGAACGCGGTTCCGTGGGCTCCGTACTGCATCTCCTGCCAGGAACAGTACGATGCGCACAAGATCGAAGGCGAAGAGATCTTTGATGACATGCTCGTCAGCGCCGCCTAATCGAGTTCTTGCGGAATGATGTGAAACTGGCGCGGGCTTCGGCCCGCGCCTTACTTTTTGCCGACTTGAATGGCCGATACCAGGCGGCCTTCGCCGCGATCCCGGCGGAAGGAGTGGAAGCGGTGCGGGTCACAGACAGTGCAAAGACCCAGTTGGTCTACCTGATTGGCCGGTACGCCGGCATCGAGCAGCTGCCGGAAGTTAGCAGACACTAAGTCTACATACGGCTGAGGTTCCGTCCGGACTACAAAATCTGGAAATTGGTCCGCAACCTCCGTGCCCACTGCAAAACAACAGGAGGCGATACAAGGACCAATTGCCACCCGGAGATCGGACGGATTGCTGTTCCAATTCCTTGCCATTGCCTCGACGGTGACGCTTGCGATCTGCGCGGCTGTTCCCCGCCAACCAGCATGAACCGCCGCAATGACGCGGGTTCTGGCGTCCAGGAACAGGAGCGGGACACAGTCCGCCGTTCGAATTTCGAGCCATAGACCGGGCATAGCGGTAATTAAGGCGTCGCCATCGCCCCAGTGTCCCGGGCCTGTCGCTTCGATGACGCCGGCGGCATGCACTTGGTGGGCGCGCGCCGTATGCTCCTGCGGTGTCCAGGCCCCGTTATTCCTGGTACCGAAGCCATGATCGATCCAGTCAAACTGCCGCAGCAACACCGAGTGAATAGGAGTCATCCGTTGTGTTGCGTGCGATACCAGTCGAGTGTATGGCGCAAACCTTCGGAGATCGAGAATTGCGGGGCATGACCAAGCTCGGCGACCGCGGATGCCGTATCGGCCTGGGAATCCCGTACATCGCCTTCCCGCGGAGGGCCGTAGTTGGCAGGGAGCGAAATGCCTTCCAGTTTCTGCACCTCTTCCCACAGGAAGTTGAGTGTGTACCGGCCGCCGTTACCCGCATTGAAGACCTTACCCGCGACGCCCGGCGCCGTCGAAGCTTTCCGGACGAGGGCCGCGACGTCCTCGACATAGGTAAAATCACGGGACTGTTCGCCGTCGCCGAAGATGGTGGGGGCCTGCCGCGCGAGCGCCGCTTTCATAAACAGAGACAGCACGCCGGAGTAGGGACTGGATGGGTCCTGGCGTGGGCCATAGACATTGAAGAAACGCAGCGCGACTGTTTCCAGCCCGTAGCAGGACGTGAATACCGATCCGTAGTATTCTCCCATCAACTTCTGCAGCGCATAGGGCGACTTCGGATGCGGCGCCATGCTTTCTGTTTTCGGCAGCACCGCGGTATCACCGTAAGCGGAGCTGGATGCAGCGAAGACCACGCGGCGGACACCCGTTTCGAGCGCCGCGCGATAGACGTTGAAGGTCCCGTTAATGTTCACGTCGTGCGAGGGAACAGGTTGTTTGATGGAACGAGGCACGGAGGGAATTGCGGCAAGGTGATAGACGACCTCGGCGCCGGCAAAAACGCGGCGTACTTCGTCAAAATCCCGGATATCGATCAGGTGCATTTCTACCTGATCCTTCACGGCTTCCAGGTTCGATAGTCTGCCGCTGTTGAGATTGTCTACGATCGCTACGCGCTGTTCGCCATTGGCAAGTAGTTCGCGTGCGAGAGCGGACCCGATGAACCCGGCGCCGCCCGTAATGATGCTCTTCGGCTGAATGCTCATGGCTTACGCTTGTACCTCCGCCATCTGCGCCTTCATGTGTTGGATCGACTCGTTGGCTATCGTCTCAGAGCCAAAAGAGAAGTCAAACGCTTCCAGGGAGATCCAGCCCTGGTAGCCGCGGTTGGCGAGAACTTGGAGGACCGGCCGGAAGTCGTAGTTGCCTTTGCCGGGGTGCTTGCCGTCCAATTCGTTGACATGGATGTGCTTGATGAGCGGATAGTGGCGCTCGACCAGGACAGCGTGCGGCTCGACCTCCTGTACGGCGTTGTGGCTGTCAAACATTGTCCGCACATAGGGATTGCCGATCTGTTCCACCCAACGGGCAGCTTCATCGAGCGAAGTCACAACGTCGGTATCGGCCGGCGGGAGCGCCTCCATCAATAGAGTCACACCGCGTCGCGCCGCCCATTGGCCCGCATTGGCCAAGCCATCGACATAGTGTTTCGTCGCATCCGCCGGAGACATGCCGCCTGTGGAGGTACGCTGCTTCGGGGAGCCGAAGATCATCTTGCCGTTGGGGCCCAGGTCGGCGCAAAGATCGATGAGATCATGAATATGCTGCCAGCTGCGGGCGCGGAGGGAATGGTCCGGCGTAGTGACGTGCAGACCGGCGGGAGAGACCATCAGCCAGTGCAACCCGACAAACTCCAGCCCTTCTCCGGCCATGATGGTTGTACACTCCCGACGCTGTTCCGGCGTCAGCGTGCAGGGGTCCTCGGCGAGCGTGAAGGGAGCGATCTCAATTCCTTCGTACCCGGCTTTGCGGATGGAACGGCAGGCCTCGCGAAAATCCCAGCCCTTATAAACCTCGTTGCAAATGGCGTGACGAAACGGATAAGGCATTAGATACCAGTGTACGAACTCTTGCTTCAATCCCCAATACGGTGCACCACCTTTATCGCCGTGGGCGGGGGCGCGAAAAGAGTCTCGGCCGCCACTGCGAGAGATACCCGGTGCAAAAGCGGGTCCAACCAGGCGCGGTCATAATTACGCAGGCGATTCACGGCGCTTTGGAAGTGGGCGCGCGATGCGTTTACGCTGCCGGCAATGATGTGATTGCCGATGATCATGTCGAGAGTGGGAAGCCGGACCTCCTCCGGACGGGCGCCGAGGACAATCAGAACACCGAGCCGGCGTAACGCGCGCATAGAGGCGATCGCAAGACTGGCACTGCCGCATGCTTCAAAAATGAGGTCCGCTGACACCCCGTCCAATGTGTTCGTATAACGGACTCCCTGTGAGGCCAACAACCGCGCCCGCGGAGAGTCCTCTGCTTCCCGGGAGAGAACCGTTACCCCAAATCCGGAGTGCAGTGCGCACCAGGAAGCCAGCAGACCGATCGGCCCGGCGCCCAGGACCAGCACGTGGCGCGGTTCGCCCGGATGGAGGCGCAACGCCAGTTCCCACGCCTTTTCGATGACGCTCGCCGGCTCCACCAAAACAGCGTGACCGGCCAATGCAGCCGGGACCGGCACCAGATCCTCGACGGCATCATTGGCAAATTCACACAGGTATCCATGCAGGCCGAAGATGCCGCGCTCCAGATAGTCACCAGTGAGACAGTTATCGCGGCGGCCCGACGCGCACATCGTACAACGGGAGCTGCAGGTGCGCCGCACCATGGGGACAACCAGTTGCCCGGGGGATAGGGACTCGACTTGCGGGCCCACCGCCTCGACAACGCCCACCGCCTCATGCCCAAGTATCAGTTCCGATTCTCCGTGGGGCGGAGCGCCAAACTCACCTTCGGCCACGCTGCGGTCCGTACCGCAGACGCCGCCTTCAACGATCCGGAGCCGGACCTGTCCAGGCCCCGGCTCTCCTGGCTCGGCATGATCGGCCACGCGCAGGTGCCGACGCGCCAAGTCCAAACGCAATGCCCGCATGGCTACGGCCTGGTACCCACGGCAAAGAGAGTGAGTCCGGGAACCGGCATGAGTGGGTCAATCCGCCGCCAGACCCACACCGTCTTGTCAAAAAGCTTCAACGTGAAACGGTTCAGGCGCCGGCTCCCAAATAGCTTGCCGCTGACGGCCCAGGCGAGATAGCCCATGGAGTTGAAGCTGCGAATGGATGTAACCTCCAAACCGGCATCCACCATGAGGCGTCCGAGTTCACCGCTATCGAAGCGGCGCTTATGCCCCAGCGTCCGATCCATATTGCAATACAGTCCGGGAGCGTTGGGCGCGATGATCAGCAGCTTGCCGCCGGGAGCCAGTTGCCCCGCCAGATTTCTGACGATGGCAGCCGGATCTTCGGCAAATTCCAGCACGCTGGCGGCAATGGCCGTATCGAACGGGCCCGCCAAACTTTCACAAGCCGCTGAGTGCTCCGGATCCAGGCTCCGCACCTGCACATTGGGCGTCCGCAAAAAACGATTGCGCAGTGCGTGGAGGTACAACGAGTCCTTTTCGGCAGCCACGTAAGATTGCCGTTTTCCCATCATGCGGCCGGCCAGATTGCCAATGCCCGCACCCACCTCTACAACCCGATCGCCGAGATGGGGGCGGAGCAGGCGGGTCAGCCAATCCACATACTGCGGCGTACCAGTGATGTTGTGAAGATGGCCGCGGCCATAGGGTTCCACATAGAGGTCATCCACCAGCCAGAAATAAATGATGGCGCCGAGCGCTTTTACGCCGTCCTTCCAACCGATCTTCTTGCCTTCTTCGAACGTACGGCCGTGGTAGCTGATGGGCACCTCGTAGATCCGTAGCTTCCGCTTGGAAGACTTCATGGTGATCTCGGGTTCGAACCCAAACCGGTTGGAACGGATGGGGATACTTTTCAGCAGATCGGTCCGGAATACTTTGTAGCAGGTCTCCATGTCCGTCAAGTTCAAGTTGCAGAACATGTTGGAGAGGATCGTCAATGTCTTATTGATCATCGAGTGCCAGAACGGCAGCACCCGCGTCTGTTCGGCGGTAAGATACCGGGACCCAAAGACAGCATCGGCGTGGCCGTCCAACAGGGGACGCAGCAAACGGCTGTACTCGTTCGGGTCATACTCCAAATCGGCATCCTGCACCAAGCAGAAATCACCTGTGGCATAGCCGATGGCTGTCCGAATGGCCGCGCCTTTTCCTTCATTCACCGGCTTGTGGAATAGGCGAATGTCGGGGTGCGCGGCAGCGATCCGGTCCAGAATGGCGCTTGTTCCATCCGTAGAACAATCGTCTACCAGTATGATTTCACGCTCGACTCCCTCTGGCAGCGGTGCATCCATCACCTTCCGTAGGCTGGTCTCTACAACAGCCCGCTCGTTGTAGACAGGGACGAGAATCGATAGTCGCATTGGCTCCTTGGCTAGACGATCTTAAAGGGGCTCCGGTTGAAGGCGTAATCAATCGCCTCCTTGGGCACCTCATATTTCGAGAGCGTCAAATTTCCGATATAGTTCACGTCTTTTACGCCGATCGGGCTTGTGAAGTACGCATCCACGATCAGACGGCGCGCCCAATCGAAGAAGCGCACGCCAGGCGCAAGGTCCGACCCCGGCTTAACGGTATAGCCGGAGAATCCCCTGTACTGCTCAGCGCGGGCAAACAGGGCCTGTTCGGCGCCTTGTTCACGCACAGCGCGTTCGGCAGCCACGATGTCGTCCAACAAACCGGTCTGTTCGGACGCCGAGGCCGAAAGGAACTCGTTGCCGGTCCGTTTTCGCATTTCGGCATCGAACCAGGAGAGCCCGCCGGTAAAGATCACGGCCAATTCCTCGTTCTGGCTGCAAAGCAGGTCAATAAATTGCGGCGCACCCGCATCAACCGCGCTGCCGGACCGCTCATCAGCCGGTACTACAATTTCCGAAAGCTTAGTGATCGTCGCCCATTCATGCGCGTTCAACAGTTTCGGCGTATACTTGCCGCCCTTGGTTTCCGCGGCGGCGGCGCTGTGGACATGCTGGGCCGCCTGCGCGTCGAGTTCGCGCATGGCGCCGGCCGCCGTCAGTCCGAGAGCAATCTGCCGCAACGCGTCACGGCGCGTGGAAGTGGAGTTAGACATTGCCTTTCCTCATTTCTTCGGCCAAATGGTCCGCCGCGCGCCAGGCGAAGGCATTAATCGTCAACGTGGGATTCTTGTCCGGATTGGAAACAAAGAAGCCGCCGTCCACCACGTATAGATTCTTTACTTCGTGCGCCTGGCAGTATTTATTCAGAGCCGAATCGCGCTTGTCCTTGCCCATGCGTACCGTACCCACTTCGTGGATGATGGTACCAGGGGTGGAAATGCCGTCCGCCTCCCGTTGCGCAGCGCTCAGACCGGTGACCCGGCCGCCCATGGTCGTGATGATGTCGGCAAATGTCTTTTCCATGTGGCGCGCCTGCTTCCACTCGTAATCGGACCATTTGAAGTGGAACTTTAGTACTGGAATTCCCCAACGGTCGACCACGTTGCGGTCGATCTCGCAGTAGCTGTGGATGTTGGGGATCATTTCGCCGCGGCCAGCGAAACCGATAGACGCGCCGTACTCTTTACGTGCGATATCTTTGATGCCCTTGCCGTAACCCGCACGACGCGCGGCGCCCTGGAAACTGCCAATGCCTGGCATGCCGTAACCACCGCCGATCTCAATGTGATAGCCACGCGGGAAATCGAGTTTGTTGTGTTTATCCCACATCCACCATGGCATGTAGAGATGAGCGCCGCCAAAGCCGTCCGTGTTGTAATGCGGCATGCCTTCCAAAGCGGGCACATAGCCGCTGAGCCCGAAGCCGACCGTATCCATCAGGAAACGCCCGACGACGCCGGAGCCGTTGGCCACGCCGCTCGGAAAATCCTTGGTCTTTGAGTTCAACAGAATACGCGCCGATTCACAGGCGCTGGCCGCGAGAACAACCGCCCTGGCGCGGATGACCTTTTCGCGGCGGGTGGCTTTGTCGATGTAGACAACGCCTGTGGCTTTCCCGTTGCCGTCGGTCAATACCTCGCGGACCATCGCGTTGTCGAAAACCTTAAGCTTGCCGGAGCGCAGGGCAGGGAAGACTTCCACCTGAGCGCTGGAATACGCCGAGGCTGTTTGGCAACCGCGACCGCATTGTCCACAGTAATGGCAGGGGATGCGCCCCTTCATCGGTTCGGTAACAATAGCGCGCCGGTTCGGGATGCAGTAGATGCCGAGCTTGTCGCACGACTTCTTGATGAGCATCTCGTGCACCTTCGGCGCGGGCGGACGGAGGAACTGGCCGTTGGGAGCGCTGGGAAGGTCGTTGTGGTTCTCGCCGGTGACACCGACGAAACGTTCTGCTTTATCGTAGTAAGGCGAGATTTCGTCGTAGGTGACAGGCCAATCGTAGCCGAGACCGTCTTTCGTATAGGGCTGAAAGTCGTAAGGCGAGAAGCGGAACGACATGCGCCCGTAATGGTTCGTCCGTCCGCCGAGAATGCGGGAGCGAAACCAGCGGAACTCACTGCCCTGGGCAACCGTATAAGGCTCTCCGTCGAGTTCCCAACCACCCGAGGTGGTGGAAAAATAGCCAAATGGTTTGCCCTTGCCAAAATATGCGGCGCCGCCATCCTCCGCCCCACGGTGTGGTACGTCGTAGGGCATCTGGTGCTCCTTGAACTCCTTCCCCGGCACCAGCATCGGGCCGGCTTCCAGGAGGGCGCACTTGATCCCATGTTCGGTCAACACACGGACCGTCGTCCCTCCGCCGGCGCCGGAGCCGACCACGACCACGTCAAAGACTTCTGGACTTCGCTGCACTTGTGGCATTTGGCCATTTTATCGCTGCCAGCGACTTTGTGTGGGAGTCTTCGCAAAGCCCTAGAAAAGCGTGGATTGCCGGTCGTCGGTCGGGTCCTCGGCACGTCGAACCACCTGCGGCCCGGCATAGTTCTTCGCCTTGCGAATCAACTCGACCAGCCGGCCGTGCGCATCGTGAATCTCGAGCAGCAACTGGCAGTTCCTGCATCCGCCAATGATTCCGCCCATCCCGTCTAAAGGGTTGTAGCCTGGGTGCCGGTCACAGCGACCCTTGAAGCGCACTGTTCCCAGCGTCACCATCTGCGGATAGCTTTCTATCGTAACATTATCGTCTTCGATGTCTGCACTTTCCGCCGTAATTGTCGCCGGCCACGCGATTTGCCGCCAGCCCTCTGAACCCTGGGAGGAGTCCAACTGGATCCTCCTGCCCTACCAACGCGGAGAAACAGGCTACTACCTCGCTCACATCGAAGCAGGAGTACGGGCCGCTGCCCGAGACGCCGGCGCGCTGCTCGTATTTTCAGGGGGGTATTCGCGGCAGGAGGCCGGTCCGCGGAGCGAGGCGCAGTCCTACTACTGGATTGCCGACGCGCTCGGATGGTTTGGACATCCCGAAGTCCGAGCCCGGACCATTACGGAAGAGTTTGCCAGGGACTCCTATGAAAACCTGCTGTATTCCATCTGCCGGGTCCGGGAGTTCAGCGGGCAATATCCCGAAAAGCTCTCGTTTGTCAGTTGGCGTTTCAA
>DASTML010000250.1:0-32210 GCA_035714175.1 Bryobacteraceae bacterium
CTTTCACCACGCCCCTCTTTCCTTTTATTCAAACGCTTGGCCAGCAGACGCTCGATAATATCGCCCCGGCCTTCGTACTATCGCAGGGGCCTACGGTACGGCCGCAAGGCGCGACCCCGGCGGCAGGCCTCGGGCAGGGAGTGTTCGGTGTACAACGGGACAACGGAAGCGGCTATGCGCAGCAATGGAATCTGACGCTACAGAAGACGCTGGGATCGAACTGGAGCGTGGAGGCCGGCTATCTGGGTTCCAAGTTGACGCGACTGGGAGTGCCCGATGTGAACTTGAACCAGTTGACCGTCGAACAGCTGGCGCTAGGCTCGCAGTTGACGCAGCAGGCAGCAAACCCCTACTTCGGTGAAATTCCAGCCAACACATCGCTGGGCACGCCGACGATCGCACGGGGCCAACTCTTGCGGCCCTATCCGAAATACACGACAGTGGCCTTATACCGAAACAATGTGGGGCATTCCACCTACCATTCTTTTCAATCGCGGATTGAAAAACGGTTTTCGCGCAGCCTCACCTTTTCCGTGGCCTACACATTTTCCCGTTTGATTGACGACGCAGGCGCGGTATTTGATTCCGCTGTGCTAACCGGTCCGGCAGCCAACTTCCAGGCTGCTGACAGCTTCAACAAACGTTTGGAGAAGGATGTTTCCACTGGCAATGTGCCGCACATTTTCTCTTCTGGTTTTGTGTACGAGTTGCCTTTCGGCCAGCGGAAGCTTTTCGGCGGGTGGCAGTTGGCCGGCATCGTGCGTGCGCAGTCCGGCAGCCCGGTAGCCGTAACGCAGGCAACGAATCTCAATGCGTTCGCCGGATTCGGCATTCAAAGACCGAATCGGACGGCAGATCCAGCGTTGCCGGCCAGTCAGCAATCGACCGGCCGTTGGTTCAACACAGCGGCGTTCACGCAAGCACCGCAATTTGCGATTGGAAACAGTTCGCGGAATCCCGTTAGCGGGCCGGGGTATCGAACCGTGGACCTGATGCTTGGAAAGACGTTCCTGCTGACGGAACGGCTGCGGGCGGAGTTCCGGGCAGAAGCTTTTAACGCACTCAACACGCCGCCGTTAGGAAATCCGAACGGCAGCTTCGGCAATGCCGCGTTCGGCACCATCACAACAGCGCTGGACCCGCGCGTCTTCGAGTTCGTCCTGAAGCTTCATTTCTAGCATCTGCTTTCGGGCGGCGAGTCCTGCGAAAATAGGGGGCAATATGCAGCCGAAAGTACAAAGCCAACTGGGAACGATCCGGCGCCGCCGGGGATTGGGCGCGTCGGACCTGGCGAGGCGGGTGGAAGTGAGCCGGCAGACGATCTACGCAATCGAAGCGGGATCGTACGTGCCAAACACTGAAGTAACGCTGCGCCTGGCGCGTGAGTTGGAAGTGCGCGTGGAGGAATTGTTCTCGCTGGTCCAGGATACGCCGGAGGCGCCGGAAACGGTCCAAACGGAGTTGCTCAACGCTGCTCCGGCCGGCAAGGGGCAGGCAGTCCGTGTTTGCATGGTAGGCGAACGCTTGGTCAGCATTCCGGTTCACGCCGCACCTACGCAACTGCCGGAGGCCGATGGCGTTATATCGAGGGCGGGCCGCACGCCGGGAACCGCGGAACTGGTGGTGTTTTCGAAAGACGATGCCTCACAGAAGAAATTAGTCATGGCGGGTTGCGACCCTGCCGCCGGACTACTGGCGCGCACCGTCGAGAAGACTTCGGGAGTTGAATTGGTTTCTGCCACCGCGTCCAGCCGGTTGGCGCTCCAATGGCTGCAGGAAGGCAAGGTTCATATTGCGGGTTCTCATTTGGAGGACCCGGAGACGGGGGAGTTCAACCTACCCTATATTCGCCGGGAATTTCCCGATGCCGACTTCGCTGTAGTGACATTTGCCCGTTGGGAAGAGGGCTTCGTAACCGCGCCGGGCAATCCGAAACGGATCAAAACAGCCGAAGATTTGACACGAAAAAAGATCCGGTTCGTTAACCGGGAAACCGGCTCCGGCAGCCGTGGACTTCTGGACCGGTTGCTGCGGGAAGCCGATATTACCGCGCGCCGCGTCAATGGGTATGAGAGGGTAGCTCTGGGCCATTTGGCGGCGGCCTATGCAGTTCTTTCCGACGATGCCGATTGCTGTCTGGCCACGCGCTCCGCGGCGCAGACATTCGGACTGGATTTCGTTCCGCTGCAGAGTGAACGTTATGACTTCGTGATGCGGCGCCAGACGTTGGACTTGCCGTCCGCCGCCGCCTTCCTGGACGTGCTGCAGCGGGCCAGCTTACGGCGGCGGTTGGAAGTTTTGGCCGGTTACGACACCGCACAAACAGGATCGGTGATCGCCTAGGCTTTGGCCAGTTCGGCGGCGTGAGCCCGGATCTTAGCGACGGCTCCGGCAATCTGTTCCATGTCCTGGGCGCCTCCCAACAGCATGGTCTGCGTGAACCACACGGCCTCCGTACAAAGTTTGTCGTTTACAGGGCACTGGTTCTGCTCACGCCATTGTTTGAGCCGTCCCGCGGAGAATAGGCGTTGGTACCCGCGCCCCTGGAGAACCGTCTCCAGAAACCGGTCCTTGTTGAGTGGGCCATAACCGCTGGAGCACGGAATGCCTTCGGCAGACATCGCCTTCAGAAATTTCGCCCGGGAAAGACCGGCGAATTGTTCGGCCTGGTAGCGGAACATGTATAAATGCCACGCGCTTCGAGTGCAACCGGATTCCAACGCCGCGGGCAGGATTCCGGGGATCTGCCGGAGCAATTTCGTGAGATGCGCCGCATTCGCGTCGCGGATCTTCGACTGGGCCTCCAACCGCTCCATCTGCGACATGAGCAGCGTTGCCTGGAACTCGGTAAGACGCAGATTGGCGCCTTGCGCGGGAGGCGGCTGCGACCCTTTTCTCGGATTGCTGTTGGAGTGGTAGGCGTAGCAACGATCGATAAACGCTGCGTCGGCTGAAAGAACAGCGCCGCCTTCCCCGGAGTTGAGATTCTTGGAAGCTTGAAAACTGTACGTTCCGCAATCGGCGATCGTGCCGAGTTTCTTGCCGCGCCACTCACCGAGATGAGCCTGGGCCGCATCTTCCAGCACCTTCAACTTCCTGCGCCGTCCGACCTCTATCACCTTGTCCAAATCCGGCGGAGCTCCCGCAATATGGACCGGAATGATGGCCACTGTGCGTTCCGTAATCGCCGGCTCGATCTTTGCAGCGTCCATTTGGAATGTCCGGGCGTCGGTATCGACAAAGACAGGCAGCGCTGACTTCGAAAGTACCGCATTCACTGTGGCAATAAAGGTATAGGGCGGAACGATGACCTCATCGCCCGCCTGCACATCCAGGCCGTGCAAAGCCGTCATTAGCGCCGATGTCCCGTTGGCGACAGCCAGGCAGTGGGGCGATCCCATAACCTGAGCAAACTTCGCTTCGAATGCGTCAACGGCTTTTCCGGAACCGCGATACCACTTGCCGGAGCGGAGAACGTTCATCCACGCGGTCTCGTCATTCTGATTCCAAACGGGCCACCCTGGAAACGGTTGCTTGCGAACCGGTTCTCCGCCAAGGAGCGCGGGCTTGGAGACAGCTCCGGAGACTACTGTTGCCGCCGCTGCCGCGGCTACCGCTGTTCTTCGAGTCATACGCCCGCAGCGTAACCTAAACAATGTGCGCCTGCAAGAGATCCAACGTGAAATAGTCGAATGCGAAAAATGTCCGCGCCTGCGGGAACACTGCCGGACAGTAGCCCAAGTAAAGAGGCGCGCCTATCGGGACGAGACGTACTGGGGCCGGCCCGTACCCTCGTTCGGGGATCCGAAAGCGCGTCTGGTGATTGTGGGACTAGCGCCGGGAGCGCATGGAGCCAACCGAACGGGACGCGTTTTCACAGGAGACCGCTCCGGAGATTTTCTATACCGCGCCCTACATGAGGCTGGCTTTGCCAATCAACCGTCCAGCATCCATGTTGACGACGGCCTCACCTTGCGCGACGCCTGGATCACCTGTCCCGTCCATTGCGCCCCGCCTGACAACAAGCCATTACCGGAGGAACTGCGCACCTGCCAGACCTACTTGGAGGAAGAATTGCGCTTGCTGCATAACAAGCAGATCGTAGTCGTGCTGGGGAGGATCGCACTGGATGCGTACCTGTCCGTTACGGGAGGCAGGAAATCCGCCTATCCGTTTGGGCACGGCGCGTTCTTTCCCGCGGCTCATCCGGCCATCCTGTGTAGTTACCATCCCAGCCAGCAAAACACGCAGACGGGGCGCTTGACGCAGGCCATGCTAACCGGGGTATTTCAACAGGCGCGTGCGGCGTTAAGATAAGGAAATGCGGAAAGCCGTGTCAGTCTTACTCTGCGCCGCGCTTTTCGTGGCCGCAGCGCCCATTGATCCCCGCGAAGAAGCTTTTATTGGCTCCCGGCGATCCTATTGGGCCTTTCAAAAAGTAGTGAGGCCGCCTGTTCCCGAAGGAGCCAGGAACCCCATTGACGGCTTCATTCAACAAGGTCTGCGCGCGAAGAATCTAACGCCTTCCGTGGAAGCCTCGAAACGCACTTTGATCCGGCGCGCGACGATGGATTTGACGGGTCTGGCGCCGGCTCCCGCCGAAGTTGAAGCTTTTTTGAAGGACACCAGCGCCGATGCCTATGAAAAGCTGGTGGACCGTTTGCTTGCCTCGCCGGCATACGGCGAACGATGGGCTTTGAAATGGCTGGATGTGGTGCGTTACGCCGACACCAACGGCTACGAACTGGATGCGGAGCGGCCGCAGGCGTGGCGATATCGGGACTATGTCATCCGTTCTTTCCAGGCAGGCAAGCCTTATGACCGCTTTCTGAAAGAGCAAATCGCCGGCGACGAACTGTATCCGGGTGACGCTGACGCGCTGGTGGCGACAGGGTTCCTACGTGCCGGGCCGCGACACGTTGTCGGCGGCAACACGGATGAAGAAGCGAATCGGCAGGAGGTCCTGCTGGAGATGACTCTGGGCGTCAGCAATACCTTTTTGGGCCTCACTGTAGGTTGCGCACGCTGCCACAACCATAAGTTCGATCCGATTTCCCAGGCCGACCACTATCGTATCCAGGCCGTCATGGCAGCTACGGACCTAAAAGAAATCGCGTTTGCAACGCCAGGGGAAAAGGCGGCGGCCGAAGCGGCCTCCAAAGCCTATAAGGAACGGCTTAAACCGCTCGATGACGCGATAGCGGAGCTGGAAAAACCCTATCGGGAAAAGTTGCGTGAAGCCAAAAAACAGGGCCTGTCCCCGGAGCTGCGCGCCGTACTAGACATTGCGAAAGAGAAACGGACTCCGGAACAGGAGTTGCAGTTCAAAGATGCGAGCAAACAGATAGGGCTGAGCTGGGATGAGGTGGTTGGCGCCCTGCCGCCGGATGTGAAGGCGAAGAGGGCGGGGCTTCGCGCGGAGCGGCACCGTCTCGAACTGGATGAACCGGCTCCGGCCGCCGCCGCTTTTGCTGTGGCTAATATGGAAAAGGCCCCCGCTACGCATATTCTGAAAATCGGCGATCCGAAACACAAGCTGGACGCGGTGGATCCCGGCTTTCTGTCCGTGCTGGGAGGACTACAAGCGCCCAAGGAACCGGCCGGCCGGCGTTCGGCGCTGGCAAATTGGCTGGCGGAGCCGGAGCACCCCTTGACCGCGCGGGTGATGGCGAACCGGATCTGGCAGTTCCGCATGGGTACGGGGATTGTCCCTACGCCCAACGATTTTGGTCAGTTGGGAGGGCGGCCAACGAACCGGCCGCTGCTGGATTGGCTTGCCGCGGAGTTTGTCGCCAGCGGCTGGAATGTGCGGCATGTGGATCGGCTGATTCTTACCTCGGCCGCCTACAAGCAGTCGTCGGTCATTGATGCGGCAAAAGCGGCCATAGATAGCGGCAACAAATATTACTGGCGAATGAATTCGCGCCGCCTGGAGGGCGAGGCGTTGCGGGATCAGATCCTCCAGGCCAGCGGAAAGCTGAACAACAAGCCGTTTGGCGTGCCCGTTAAGACGCCGATTGAGCAGGAAATCTACGACATCATCTTCACGGAAGGTGAGCCGGACAACCTGTGGCCATTGCCGAAAGACCGCAGCGAAATCTACCGAAAATCGATCTATTTATTGAACAAGCGCACAATCCGGCTGCCGATGCTCACTAACTTCGACCAGCCAGATTCGATTACGTCCTGTCCGATTCGCGCTGTCAGCACGCACGCCCTGCAGGCGCTCACCATGTTGAACTCTGACTTCATGCAGGAACAGTCGCAAGCGCTCGCGGACCGAGTGCGGACCACCTGCAAGTCCAACATAAACTGTCAGACCCGTACTGCCTATTCGCTGACGCTCCAGCGCCAGCCGCGGCCCGAAGAAACCAACCTGGCACAGGAGTTTTTGGCCGGCAAGAAGATGCCGCTGGAAGATTTCTGCAAGGCTCTATTGAATCGCAATGAGTTCGTCTACATACCCTAATCGCCGGAACGTATTGCGGAGTGGACTGGGTGCGGTAGCCGCCGAGTGGCTGCTGCAACGCGACCTACAAGGAGCCGCCGTCAACGCGAATCCGCTTGCCCAACGGGCGCCGCATTTTGCACCCCGTGCGAAGCGTGTCATTTTTCTGTTCATGGTGGGCGCGCCGTCGAGCATCGACATGTTCGATCCTAAGCCGGCGCTTGCAAAGTTCGCCGGTCAGAAGCTCCCCGCCAGCTTCGGCAAGGTGGTTGGCCAGTTTACGGGCGGCGATACCCCGCTATTGCCCTCGCCCTGGGAGTTCAAACAGTATGGGCAGAGTGGAATTCCGGTAAGCGGTTTGGCCCCGCACCTTGCCGGGTGCGTCGACGACATCTGCTTTGTCCGCAGCTTTTTCACCGAAAGCGTCGTGCACGCTCCCGCTATGTACCAGGTGCATAGTGGCCGGGTGCTCACGGGCTATCCGTCCATGGGAGCTTGGGTTACCTACGGTCTCGGCTCGCCCGCGGACAATCTCCCGGCCTATGTTGTGATGCCGCAGCCGGAAGGCACTCCCGAAGGCGGGACGCCGTGCTGGAGTTCCGGTTTCCTTCCGGCGGTCTATCAGGGAACCCTTTTGCGTAGCGGGCCTTCGCCAATTCTGCACTTGAAAACGCCGGACGGCGTTACGCCGGACCGGCAGAAAAACACGTTGGACCTGCTGCAACAGATGAACCGGATGGACGCGCAACCGGGAGACTCCGAACACGCAGCGAGGATTGCCTCTTACGAACTCGCATTCAAGATGCAGACGGCGGCGCCGGAAGCGGTGGACCTCAGCAAAGAGTCCGAAGCGACGAAAAAACTGTATGGTCTGGATGAAAAACAGACCTACGATTTTGGGTCGCGGCTTTTGCTGGCGCGCCGGCTGATTGAGCGCGGCACACGCTTTGTGCAGATCTATTCGGGCGGAGGGCCTGTCAGCATCCAATGGGATGCACACAAGGATCTGGTGGCAAACCACGAGAAGATGTCCGGGCTTACGGACAAACCAATTGCCGGACTCTTGAAGGATCTAAAAGCGCGCGGACTCTTGGAAGATACGCTGGTGATCTGGGGCAGTGAGTTTGGGCGGTTGCCCATGTCGGAAGGCGGCAACGGGCGCGACCACAATCCGCACGGCTTCACGATGTGGTTCGCAGGAGGCGGAGCAAAGGGTGGACGCGTAGTTGGCGAGACCGATGAGTTCGGGCTGCGAGCCGTCGGCGAAAAATATCACATGCGGGACTTCCATGCGACCGTCTTGCATATGCTCGGTCTGGATCAACATAAGCTGTATTATCTTCACAATGGCCGGAACGAAAAATTGACCGACTTTGGCGGCAACGTCATCGAAAAGGTATTCATCTGAGAGCGGTGCGCTGCTTACTCTATCTCTTGTCCGCCTCCCTGCTGGCAGCGCAGAGCAGTCCCGCGGATGCGCTTTGGCAGGCATCCGCCGCCGTGTACCAAAAGACGCTGACGCATCCCTTTCTTCTTGGGTTAACGGACGGATCGCTTCCGCAGGCCCGGTTTGAGTACTATCTCCGGCAAGACTCGGCATACCTCGACGCCTTCGCGCAGTCCCTCATCCGGTTGTCGGCGAAGGCCCCGCGCAAGGAATGGGCGGAGACTCTGCGTAACCACGCCCGGGAGTCGATCGCAGCCGAGAAACAGCGGGCTCCGGCGGAGATGGCGCCCGTAAACTATGCCTACACGAATCACATTCGAGTCGCGATCGCCGATGGTACGTTCGCGGAAGGATTAGCCGCCCTGCTGCCCTGTTATTGGATCTATCAGGAGGTGGGGCGGGTATTAGTAAAAAAGGGTTCGCGAAACCCTGCCTATCAAAAATGGATCGACAACTACGCCGGAGAAGAATACGCTAAGAGCGTGCGTCAAGTCCTGGCCATGTACAACGCCGAAGCCCCGAAGCTGACGGCCGCGCAACGCGCCAAATGCAAGGAGCTATTTATCCGATCGGCCCAATACGAGTACATGTTCTGGGATATGGCGTGGCGCGAGGAGCAGTGGCTGCCATGAGTTTCACTTTTCGACCCTACACCCCGGAAGACCGCGCGGGCTGCGTGGCGCTATTCCGGGCCAACACTCCCAGTTGGTTCGCCCCACATGAACTGGAGCAGTACGAATCCTTTCTCGACGAAGGTCCGGTTGCCTACTTCCTCATGTTCGATGAGAGCGGCACGCTGACCGGAGCCGGCGGCGTGGAAGTGGAGAGCGCCAGGAGCGTCGGCTGGCTGACGTGGGGCATGGTGGACCCGACCAGACATGGGCTGGGTCTAGGAAAATCGTTATTGGAGTTCCGCTTGGAACAGTTGCGCGCGAATTTGCATGTCAGCCGCGTCTGCATCGATACCAGCCAATTGACCGCTCCTTTTTACGAGAAGTACGGCTTCACCACACAGCGAATCATCCCCGACGGCTACGCCAAGGGATTGCACCGCCACGAGATGGAGTTACGGTTCACTGCCTGATCCAGGATTGCCGTTTTTTGCGCGTGTAAGTTGAAGAAACTTTCATGGCGTACGGCAACGACAATCTCCCCGGCGGGCATTCGGCGAATCATTCGCCAACCTCGCCCTTCCCCATCCTGGCTGCAACCACTACCGGGAAGGAAAAGAACGTCATCCGGCAGGACCTTCTATCCGTCGCCTGCTGGCGGCTGAACGATGTCCGCTTTGACTTCGGTTCATCTTTCGTCGTTCCGGAGGCCAAAGAGGAATTCGAGGCATTGGCGTTGGTCTGCCAGGCGCACGCCGGGGCGCCGCTTTCCATTTTTGGACATGCCGACCCGGTGGGCAACGACGACTTCAACAAAGTGCTCTCCGGACGCCGCGCCGAGGCCGTCTACGCCGTCGTGACGCACGATGTGGCGCGGTGGGAAAAGTTGTACGGAGCCGAATGGGGGGACCCGCAAATCCAATCCATTCTTAAAGCCCTGCAAGCTCCCAGCGTCCTGGCGTTTCAACAGGCCAATCAACTGGCCGCCGACGGCGTGGCGGGACCGCAAACGCGGGAGAAACTCTTCGCGAAATATTTCCAGTTTCTATTCCCCGAACCATTGCCGAAGAACCGCTTCCTGGGCCAGGGGGCAGACGCAGACGGAAAAGCGGATTTCCAGGGCTGCAGCGAGTTCAACCCCGCAATGGTATTTTCCAAGGCGGAAAACGATGCCTTTGCAAAATCCGGCTCGTCCGCCGCACGGAATGCGGAAAACGCCGTGAACCGGCGCGTTTTGGTGCTCTTCTTTAGGCCGGGCACGATTATGCCTCCGTCCAAATGGCCCTGTCCACGAGCCAACGAAGGCTCCTCCGGCTGCAAGAAACGGTTTTGGTCCGATGGTCCGGAGCGCCGCTCCTACCAGTCCAAGCGCCGGGAGTTCGCCGAAACGTCAAATACCTTCGCCTGCCGGTTCTATCACCGGTTAGTCCAGGCGTCGCCCTGTGAGTCCTCTGCGGCCGATTTGCTCTTCGTTGAAATCTTTATCGACGTTCCCAAAGACGCGGACGATTTCGAAGACCAGTTCCAACTCGTCTCCAGCAACGGGCAGTACGACGTCACCATCCCCCGGTCGGCCGCTATCGAGCGCCCCCCCAACCAGGTCGTGCTGATCTTCACAAACGTTATCAGCGGCCTCCCCTACTCTCTCCGCCATTTCCCGAATGCCGAAGTCCGGTTCGACGTATTTGAAAATGTTCCCTTCCAGAAACTCGACAACGCCGGCGGCGGCGCGGCCCGGCTCAAGGTACTGGAAACATCTGCCAAGGATCGCGAACCCAAGCCTCGCCTGGCCACCCGCGACCCGCTGATCCACGACGATCCCGCCGACTTCTACAACGACGAATCCTGGTACGCCGACCCGCACGAATCCGGCGCCGCCTACCTCTAGGAACTGACGCCAATGAGCACTGTATTCAGCCCGCCCTTCCGCTTTGCGGAATGGCATAGTTACGTCATCAATAGCGATGATGCCTCCACCTGGTCGCCGGACATGGATCCCTCCGGCAAAGGCGTCATCAGCAGTTGCTATGTCGACATCGAAAACAAGTGGGTATACGTCTTTCAGGACCTGGGCGGAACCGTCAGTTGGTATGGCGAATACCAGGTGAAGAACGGTTTCATTAACCCGGTACTACTGGAGGGCAATCGGGAGAAGGAGCGGGACCAGCGTCCCGAGCCGCAGTTGGGCTGTGATTGGATGCGCTTGCCGCATACCATAAACGGCTGCCGCGCCTACTACTACACTTACGTCTCGCGGATGAGGCTGCCCATCGATGCCGTTCGCCAACTCACCCGCCGCGCGCCCGACGTGCTGCCTTACATGGATCTGGACGGTACGGAAGAGTACGGCATCA
Source organism: Bryobacteraceae bacterium (assembly GCA_035714175.1). GTDB lineage: Bacteria > Acidobacteriota > Terriglobia > Bryobacterales > Bryobacteraceae. Next base: position 10,861 of record DASTML010000250.1, read on the forward strand.
CCGGCCTCACGCCGCACAAAATTGTCTACAACGGCGCCGCCTGGGTTTACCCCTGCGTCGAACCGATCACCATCGCCCTCCATCTCGCGCGCTACTACCAGGCCGCGGCGAATGATCTTATCGGCTTTACCACGGTCTACCAGGATCAGCCGGCAGCTCAACGCAAGCGAGTCGAGGAGCGGAACAAGACGAAGATGTTGGGTGAGATTCTCACCTCCATCCTCGATTCCGATCCAGACGACAAACTGGGCCTTCGCAATGAGTTCGCATCCGGTGGCGAGCGGGCCATGCGCTCCTTCCTTTCCGGCTATGACGCCAAGGTGAAAGAGAAAACCCGCGAGACAGACCGCCGCGGCTCTGCGCTCTGTCACTGGCTGCGCTCGGAGTTGATGACCATTGCGGAGGTTGCTCACTTTATTGAGCCGGAAAAGGACGCGGCGGCCTTCCTGAATCCTTACGCACAATGCGTCGACCGGTTGCAGGAGAGCACGCCCGGCAAGGCGTATCTCGCCTACCTGGTACAGACGGAGTCGCACTTCGTTCACGAGTATGTACTGCGTTCCAGTCCAGCCTCGGAAGGCATTTTCCAGATTGGCCGCAAATGCGCTTCCGCCATCCTCGGACTTTGGAAAGAGTTGGCGGGCGTGCATATCAAGCTGCGCGGGAAGGATACCGCGCGCGCACTCGCCATCTCTCTGGAGTACATCACCCGCGTCGAGTTGTTAGCCGTTCAGGTGACGCCTAAGCATATCCTGATCGCGACCAAAGAACAGCGCATGGTCCGCCTACGGGTGGAGATAGTCACGGTCAAGGTGACGCCCCAGGCGCCGGCGAAGATAGCCAATTGGATTCAGGACGGCCACCCCGTCGCAAAGGTCTTGGGAGAGTTGACGCTCTGGGTGGAGATCGTCAACTTGGGCCTATCCTTGAAATCCCTGATCACGGCCGACCCGGGACTCTCTACGGTGCAGGCCGCCCTAGGTGCGCTCGGCAGCAGCTTGGATATGTTCTCCGCCGTGGGCGCGATGTTGAAATTTGCGGAGAAACCACTGTTTATCGTGGGCGGCATCTCTGCTGTGATTGATGTCGTCTGCGCCGGATTTGACGCCTATGCGGCCGCATCGCGGAATGACTATTCCGCAATGATCGGCTACGGCCTTGGCGTCGGATTGGGGTCCGCACTCATCGCCGTGGGCTGCTTCACCTGCGCGGCAGGCGCGGGCAGCAGTGCAACCGTCATTGGCATGCCGCCAGGCGTATTAATGTGTGTGGTCGGAGGCATCCTGGTAGCAGCAGGTTGGATTGTCGCCATCTTTACCGCCGATTCTGAAATGGAACTGTTCGTTTCGCACTGCCTGTGGGGAGACGACTACGGTTCCGGCTCCGACAACCCGAACTGGGCCGGCGGATCCTTCCGCGAATGGAAAGACAACCTCGACCGCCAACTCACTGCCCTCTTCAACATTCTCTGCGCATTCCGCTTGGACAGCGCTGACTACACGGCGGTTAAAATCTGGATGGGCATGGTCAACCCTACATCGAAGTTCTATATCAGCTTCGACTGTGAGTACAACCATGGCCGCCGGTTCAAGCCGCAACTATGTCTCGAAGTCGGCACGAAGACGATGACACAGGCTGGCGGAGATCCAGCCGACCTGACAGCCTTCCGTTTCGGGGAGCAGGACGGCCAGAAATACATTCAGGTAGCCGCGGAACTGCCCCCGGGCAAAGACGTTCCTATGCTGCAGTGGCGCTACGCAAGCTGCGAAGTCTACATGGACCTTTCCGGCGATGCGCAGTCGTTGATCCCCAGTTCCGGAGCCAAGGTTCCTTATTTCATTAAGGCCCTCGGCGGAGTGCTTAACCTCAAAGATGAAAGCAGCAAGAACTTTTAGCGTCCGCTGGATCTACCAGAAGTAGCGAAGCTTAACGCCAGCCGTCCTCGGCTGCACGACGCGCGTCCCCACGAAAATCGACTGGAAATTGTAGAGCGCCGTCGTGTTGCCCATATTGGTCAACTGGAAGCTGATATCCCAGGTCTTGCGGTCGCCGCGGTAGTGGTCGTGACCGATGTTGATATCGGCAATGGTGCGTGGCGTGACACGCGCCGGATTGGAGGCCAGATTCACATACGGCAGCAGGTCGCTGTAATCAGGATCCCGCACGACGTCGACAGGGTCCGACGGATTGGAGACCAGCCCGGAGTCATAACGAACGGAAAACGAAACCCACCATTGCTTCCGGTAGGCGTAGTTCAACATGCCGTGTATGCCCAGTTTTTGGTCGTGATCGATGATGAACGGTCCGGCGCTGAGCGAATCGACCGCACTGGAGCCCAGAAACAGCCCCCCGGAAAATGGCGGGGTGACAACCGCGTGATAGTGTGTGAAGTTCAACGAACCGGAGAAGCCGCGCGCCGGCAGGAAATTGAATCGCCCCTCCACGCCATTGATCCGTGATCGGGCCAAGGTAATCGGAAAGATGATGCCCGTATTCAGAAAGTTGTCGTTGTCTTGAAGATCGGTGGCACGCTTGTGATAGAACGAGCCGCTGAAGCCGATGAAGCGGGTAATCGATTGTTGCAAACCCGTCTCAAAGAAATCCTGGCGTTCCGGCTTCATGATAATCACACCGCCGCCGAACGCTTCGCGTACGGTATCGGGAGCCAGCATCCCGGCCTGCCGCGAACTCGACAACAGCAGGTTTTCGTTGGGCGGCGTCTGGTAGTTGCGGTTATAGGAGACACGGAAAACCGTTCCGGTCTCTTTAAGATGGAATGCCAGTCCCACACGCGGTTGGAACTGGACTCCCTTGGCGACGAACCGGTAGTGATCATAACGAGCGCCAAGCGAAAGCGTTAGCCGCTTCCATCGAATCCGGTCCTGCACGAAGCCGGAGTGCTGCTTGCCCGTCAGCTTGTCGGCAAAGAGAAAGGGCCGTCCGCCGCGGCTCAAATCATGCGGCAGCAATCCGGGGAGATAGCCGTCGTTCAGCGGATCGTTGAAGTTTGGCTGGGTGATGCCGAACGAAAAGAATTCACTGATCGGAGTACGCTGCAGGTCGGCCCCCGCGCGGAAGTTGTGAATACCTAGAATCCGGTTATACCGCGCTGAAATGTTAAAGGTGGAGAGGTGGCGCGCCTGATTCGCTGTCACTGGCGTATCGCCTGGGCTGCCGAAAAGCTGTGCAATCGCCGTCCGGTAGCTGGCGGTCACATCGAACGTGGACCGGGCATCGATGGTTCGTACCCAACCCGTGGACACCGAAAAATCGCGCATCAACTGACGCTGATCCTGCAAATTGGCATGCTGGGACCGCAGATTGGCTAACTCGAACCCACTCCGCCCGGCGATTACATTCATTCGTACCGTATCGCGGGAGGTCGGCTGATAGTCCAGGCGGAGAAACGCACGTTCCGAATTGCCCCCATTGTGCAGATTGTCGAGCGATACCGAGTCCAGATATCGATTCGACTTCAGCATGTTCACGCTCCCGAAGTAGCCAAACTTCGAAGTTCCTCCGTGCACCTGCGTCACGTTCGCGTAGGTATCGAACCCTGCCGCGTAGATCTGCGTCGAGCCGCCCGCCCTACGCCCGCTTCCCATGCCCGTCCGCGTGGTGATGTTGGCAACGCCGGACACCTTACTCCCGTACTCGGCCGGCACATCGCCGGTGAACAGTTCTATCGTTTGCACGATCGTAGGGTCCACGGCATTGGAAAACGCACCTGTAAGCTGGTCCGAAATCGGCATGCCGTCGATGACATAGGTCATTTGGTTGTGCGCCCCGCGCGGATGAATCGCTCCGTTGGCGTCCGCCGCAAACCCGGGAAAGCTAAGAAGAACGGATTCGATGCCGCGACCGCTCGCCTGCGAAGGGAGCCGGGCAAAACTCGCGGCATCCAGTTCCGTGCGGGTACCTGTGGCCTCTATGTCAATGGTGGAAAAAATCTCCGAAGCCGTCACATCGATGGCAGTTCCCTGCCCCGCCACCGCCAGCGTTACGTCGAGCCGGAACGGCACATTGGACCGCAGCGAAATCTGCTGCTGTTGGCTTTCAAAGCCCGATTTTTCGACTCGCAGAACGTAGGTCTGCAAGGGAATATTCACGAATTGAAAATGACCGTCATCGCCAGTGGTCACCTGGTTGGAATAACCGGTGATGGCATTCGTCAAGCGAACGGCCGCACCGGGCGTGGCGTTACCGCTGGGGTCCAACACATCGCCTACCAAAGTAGCCGTGGACTGTGCGAATAACGAAAAAACAGATAGGGCAATGCCCCAAACAAAAATGCGGGTCACGCAGAATCTCCTACGAAACGAATAAATGGAATTCGGTTGGTTAGGAGAGAACGGGCGGTGCACGTCCGCGCGAGCTGAGACGCTGCGCAGTGAACGGATCCGCTACGGTGGGAGCGGGCGCGGACTCCAGTTGAAAAACAATCGGAGCCAAAACAACAGCGGCCTCGGCAAGCGAGACCATCTGGTGTTCCAGGTTATTGAACGTGCACGAATCCGCCTTGCCCAGCGTGTGTTTGTGCAGAGGCGAAAAGAGCGCCACCCCGACAAAGAGCAACAAAAGCGCAAGAACAATCGCGATCTCCGCCCGCGTGGGCGAAAGCAAACGATTTTTCCATAAGGCGCGGTCCGGCAAGGTAACTCTTGCCGACTAGTATCGCGAACGAATGCGAAGAATAGCAACAGCCAATAGAGGGGCTCCCACCAGCAGCAGAGAGGCCGGCTCCGGTATACCTGTCCCGCCTTCGTCGTTCGGCAGTTGTGGGATCTGCGGAGTCAGCAGAAAAGCCTGTTCCGTTCCCTGGTAGATACCCCGGCCCACGATCTGCCCATTGTCATTCATTCCATAGGCGGCCAGAAGCTGCCACCCGGAACCTTCACCCAGCAACCCATTCAGGTTGTATAGTTGCCCATTGTCGAACAGGAACGCAGCGGTTCCCCCGTCGCCCGTCAGGTCCGAGTAGCCAACTACCTGTCCGGACGCATTAATGCCATAGCCGTAGCTATTGGTTCCGCCAAGTGTGCCCAGCGAATGCGCGGTGGTGCCCAACCAGATCGTGGCGATCGTTGACCCAGAACTCGTTTGGGCGTGCCCGGCCACTGTCCCGCTTCCGCTCACAGCCATCCCATAGGAATTCGCCCCGCCGAGCCCGCCCAAGAGCAGGATCTGATTGTCAGGAGCGGCATAAAATGCCTGAAAATTCCCGCTGCCATTCATAGCGGTGCCCGCAACCGCCCCCCCGGCATTCACCGCGTTGGCGCTGCTCCAGCCGCCCCCGGCCGGCTGCCCGAGGTTGGTCATGACTCCGTTTCGCGTTACAAAGGCATAGCCAGAACCATCGGAAGCAACTCCCATTCCGGCCGCGTCCCCATTCGCATTCATCCCCAGTACATAGGCGCCGGCCGTCGTCGATGGATTCCCCAAGTTGTCCCAGATAAGTCCTTGTGTCGCTTGCCGCGAATCCGTATATCCGCCGGCCTGGCCGGTTCCGCCAATTGCCGCTGCCCAGGACTGCACAGCATCTCCCGGCAGAGAAAGCGGGGAGGCTTGGCCGTCCTGCCACAAGTAAGCGCGGTAGGTTCCATCAGAAAGCTGATAGTTGCCCACCACGGCTCCGGTTGCACTAATAGCAGTCGCAGTACTACTATGCCATTCAGGACCTATAGCCTGCACTTGAAACACCGGCACCGCGAACAAAGGTGTGATGTACACCATTAAAAACAAACTAACCAGCAAAAACCGGAACGCAGCCGAAAAACACGGTGCGCATATACGACGGAGCATAAATGCTGAAAACCAGCCTTTCCTGAAAACAACAGTTCAGGCGCTTGCGGCGGTACGCCAATTGTAAGATTGCGGATCTAATTTATTCTGCCCCGGATTCCTAGCGAATGCGAGTAGGATTTTCCCTGCATGTCTACTATCCCGTACGGCATAGCGGGGCTAGCCGATGCGGAGCGCTTCCCGATGGTATGATAACCCTCCGTGCTGCGATTCATCAAGGGCTTTGCACCGCTTATTCTGCTCTATCTGCTGATCGCCTATGGGCTGCCGAAGCCAGTCGCGGTAAAACAGGAAGCCTGGCAACTGTTCGCCGTTTTCGCAGCCACGGTGGCGGGATTGATTCTTCAACCGGTCCCCGGTGGAGCGATGGTCCTTATCGGCGTTATCTGTTCCGCAGTCGTCGGGGGCTTGCCCATTCAGAGCGCCCTGTCCGGCTACTCGGATCCAATGGTCTGGTTGGTACTCACTGCCTTCCTTATCTCCCGTGCCCTGCTCAACACCGGCCTCGCTCGCCGGATTGCACTCCTGTTTGTGAGGCTTTTCGGTAAAACCTCGGTGGGAATTACCTACGCGCTGGCGGCCACCGACGCTCTGCTTGCGACCATCATTCCTTCCAACGGCGCACGCTCGGGAGGCGTAACGCTCCCGATTGCCCGCTCCATCGCCGAACTTTATTCTTCGACGCCCGGGCCCACCGCGCGCAGACTCGGCGCCTACCTCATGGCCTCCGTCTACCAGAGCGTCTGCGTCGGCGCCGCCATGTTCTTCACGGGCCAGGCCAGTAATCCGATCGCCGCACAAATTGCCGGGCAGAATGGATTCCCGATCACCTGGGCCAGTTGGTTCGTTGCCGGCTCCGTCCCAGGCCTCGTATCTCTGGCATTGATCCCGCTGCTTGTCATGAAGCTGTACCCTCCAGAAATTCGCAAGACCCCCGAAGCGGCGGCATTTGCAGCAGGGGAACTGCAAAAAATGGGTCCGATGTCGAAAGCGGAACAAATCCTCGCGGTCGTTTTTATTGCCGTATGCGGCCTGTGGGCGACGGCCGGCCACCACGGATTGGATATTACGGTCACGGCGCTATTGGGGGCCGTTGCCCTACTGCTCACGGGCGTACTCACCTGGGAAGACGTAAAGTCGGAACGGACGGCATGGGACCTCTTCGTCTGGTATGGCGGCTTGGTTCGTTTGGGAAAGGCGCTCAATGACGGCGGCGTGATGCGGGCCTTCGCCGATTCGATCGCCGGTTGGTTCGGCGACACGGGCTGGCCCGTTCTCTTCGTCGTGGCGCTGCTACTCTACTTCTACTCCCACTACGCCTACGCGTCCATCACCGCGCATCTGCTCTCTATGTACCCGCCCTTCCTCGCTGTGCTTGTCGCAAAGGGAGCGCCAGTCGGACTCGTCGCATTCGCGTTTGCCTGCTATGTCAACTTTGCTTCCGGGCTGACCAACTACGGCACAACGCCCGCGCCCATCTTTTTCGCGCAGGAGTATGTATCGATGAAAGATTGGTTCCGGATCGGAGCAGTCGTTTCTGTGGCGAACGTCGTCATCTGGGGAACCATCGGCTTCGGCTGGTGGAAACTACTGGGTATCTGGTAGCAGCCGGTAGATGCCCCGCGGATCTTTCGCAACCCGCGGAGCCAACGCATCCAGATACCGGAAGAATGTAGTGTCTCCCAGGAACGGGCGCTCTTCGGTCTGTTGATACTCTTCGAAAAGCTGCGTGGCCGTCTTCCCGCCTTCCGCCAGCAAGTCGACGATCGTGCGCTGCACTCGATTATTTTCTGGAGTATGTTCCAGCAAGCGCGTGATCGCGGACCGTAAATGGGGCAATGCCCGGAGATCGGTCTCCAGCAGAGCGGCAACACGGCCTTCCGTGAACGCCTCCCAGGCGCGCACGCCTGTGGCGATCATTTCCGGCGTCAGTCGCTTTTTATTGGCGGCCAATGCCGCCATCTGCTCCACTTCCATTGACCGGGGGATATCCACCAGAAAATGCGGACTCTCCGTTAGAGCCTCCGTATGCAGAAAATGCAAAACCTGCAACAACTGCAACTGGTCGTACAAATCATCTTCGAACCAAAGCCACAACGAATCCCGAGCCACTAGCCGCCGCAATTGCCGGTCCCGCTCTCGCAGCTTATCGGGCGATCCATACCCATTCGCCTCCAGCCACTGCGCGCGCTCTTCGGTTAAATCCTCCAGGCGCAGCCCTGCTGGCACGGGACCTTCGTGCAGGATGTCGTGCCACACGATTAATCTCGGCTCGCCGGCCCAGCGCCGAAGCTTACCGGCAACCGCGTCGCCATTGACGATATGAACCATCCGCCTCTACCGCGCCGCTTCGAGGGCCAACTTGTGCTGTTTTTCCCACGCTTGCTTCGCCTGATACTCAAACCAGAACTTGCTGAACGCCGCCCAGTAGTATCCGCCGACAAAGAGAGAAAGGAACGGCAGCGCCAGGAAATTATAGCTCTCAATCGAATAGGCCATCATCGCCAGGAACCAGGTACCGGCCGCAATTTCGAAAAACGGCAACCAGCCAATGCGGGACTTATACCGCTGATTCCCCAGTTTAATTTTTTTGTCGCCCACCGCGTACTTCGGCGTCCGGGCAAAAGCCGTCTGGTATCCCACCAACGCCTCCATGACAGCCTTTGCATTGCTCAACGTCAAAGCCACCCCGGCCGCCATCAGCACCGGCATGTACCAGATCGTACGCCGCCATGTTTCAGGCCGCAATTGACGTTGCGCCACGAGATAGAACGCGGTGATTGACCAGAAACTGGCCGCGATCAACGGCAGATCCACAAACACCATCTGCATCCAGCCCATGTAGAAGCGGACGATCATGACAGGTAGCATCAAAGCCGACATGATCAGCATCAGCGGATAGGAAATGTTCGGCGTCAGGTGGCAAATCGCTTCCAGTTTCACCCGCCACGGCTGGTCCGACTTTAAGATCATCGGCAGCAATTTCTTCGCGCACTGCGTTAAGCCCTTCGACCAGCGGGTCTGCTGGACCTGAAAACCGTGCATGTCAAAAGGCAGTTCCGACGGACACTCCACATCCGGGCAGTAGACGAACTTCCAGCCCTTCAACTGGGCGCGATAGCTGAGATCCGAATCTTCGGTCAAGGTATCGTGCTGCCATCCGCCGGCATCTTCGATCATCTCTTTCCGCAGAATGCCCGCGGTGCCGTTGAAGTTAAAAAACAACCCTCCGCCCGCACGAGCCACATGCTCCAGTACAAAATGGCCATCCAACAGAATCGTCTGTACTTCAGTCAGGGCGTTGTAGTGCTGATTCAAATAGGTCCAACGCGTCTGTACAACCCCGACCTTCGGATCGGCAAAATAGTGAATCGTTTTGCGAAGAAAGTCCGGCGGAACAACGAAATCGGCGTCGAACACCGCAACAACCACCCCCGTAGCCGACTGCAGACCAGCTTGCAACGCGCCAGCCTTATAACCTTCCCGGTTTTTGCGGTGATGATACTCAATTGGATGCCCCATCGCCCGGTACTCGGCCACAAGCCGCTCGGTAAACGGATGGGTCTCGTCCGTGGAATCGTCGAGAACCTGAATTTGCAGAAGGTGCCGCGGGTAGTCCATCTTCACGATCTGTTCGATCAGACGTTCCACCACGTAGCGTTCGTTGTAGAGCGGTAGTTGAATCGTTACCGGCGGCAGTTCCGCGAACTGTTGCGGCGGGCCCGGCGGAAGATTCTTACGGTTCTTGAAATAACCGCGAATCATCTCGTAGCGGTGTATGCCGTAGAAAGAGAGCACCAGCAGAATCGCGAAATACGGAACCAAAAGCGCATAGTCGAAGAGTGCCAGCTTATGGATGCCGGCGAACGTATCGTCGAAGAACGTCCGCTTAAAGTCGTCCAGTACCGCGGAAGAGTCAGCTACAAGTAATGCGAGAAGTAAGGGCATGAGTGCCAGGGAAAAGGGCGGGATACGCGACGGGTTCGGGCGTCAATCCTAAACCTTTTGCTCCTTGCTTGGGTCAGAAGCGGTGGAGTTCACAAACCCCAGGGCGATTCTTCCTGATGTCTGTGACTTTTGTATTATATCGCGCCGACCGCCGTGCGCCGTGTAGACCGGATAGGGGAATATTGGACACCTCGAAACGGGGATAAGGGTGCCGGCAAGCCCTTAATGGTACAAATAGTACGAAGAGCTGTCTACTTGGAAAATCATGTCCGCATTGTCGGCAACTTGCTGTTTTATCTAGGTATTACCTTCGGTGTGCTTGCCGCGGGCATTCTCGCCGGCTTCGGAGGATATGCGGGACTTTTGCTGACCAATGACCCCTTCTATAGCCGCAACGACCTCGCGTCTATCCCCGTGGGTCGCCTGCTTGCCGCCGTCTACGTCACCTATTCCCTCCTGACGGCAGTCCCTCTCATCATTGCCGGGCTCGGCATCCGGAAATGGAAACCCTGGGCGCGGCCATTGGGCATGATCGTGTCCGGCGCCGCCATGCTCCACTTCCCCGTGGGTACGGGCTTCGGCATCTACTCCCTGTGGGTGCTCAACGATGAATCCACCGAGTTTCTCTTTGCGAATGAGCCAGTAAATGGCTCCCGGCGCTGAGCTGCTACTTCTTCCCGCTCTTGAACAGGTCTAGAATCCCGCGTACATTATCCTGAATCGTGCCAGGTTGGCTAAGCTTTAACTTGCCGATCGCCGCCGCATCCGGCGCAAAGACTGGCTTCGAAAACGTACCGCGTACGAGCGACGGGATCATCAACTCACCCTTCGAACTTGATAGCGCTGAACTCAAAAAACCGCCGATCTTCGTTCCGCCAACTTCTTCGCTCAGCTGCTTGTTCAGCGTCGTCAGCATCCGCAAATTCAGCGATTGATCCGACATGTTCAATGCGCCTGAAATCACAGCTGCCGCCCGGTCAAGTTCAATCCGTAACCCATCCGTCTCCGCCACGCCGTTCTTCAACGTGAACTGTCCCTTCATTCCCAGAAAGGGCGTTCCGCCCGCGGGACCCGCGTTGGCCGGCCGCAGGAACCGCGCGGCGGCCCCCAATTCGCCCATCAGGTTCACTGGGATCAGCTTCCCTTGCGCCAATTGGAATTGCACCGTACCATCCAAACTGCGTGAGATGTCCTCGCCGGCTTTCGGCGCAAACTGCACCTGCGCCTCGGCGGATAAGGGTCCAGTTACCACTTTCCGCAGCGGCGTCGTCGCGGCCAGCAACTGTTCGGACTCAATCTTCTCCATATGCGTTTTCACTCGAACGACCGGCGGCTCCGTCTTGAGATTCATCGTCGCGCTGCCCGCCAACCGTCCGCCATATACGCTCGCCGTCATCGGGTCCAGCGTCAACACCTGGTCCCGCAACCGGATGCCCGATTTCATGTTTTCCAGCACAAGGTCATTCAGTTGCAGCCGTCCCACGGCAATGTCCCCGCTCACAGTCATCGCTCCAGGCTTCCCCGGACTCGAACTTTTCCCTGTCGGGAACCAAGACTGTGCCTCTGTATTCGAAAGCTGATCTGCTCCCAGGCTCACCTCGATCTGCGGAGCCCGGAAATTCTTCACCTGCAGGTTTCCCTTCCAATTCGATTTCCCAATGTGAAAGACCGCCCCCTCCACTGTCGCCCTGTCTTCGGCAAACGTAATCTGCGCCGTGTCGATCTTCAGATTCGGCTGCAATCCGGACAGCTTCAGATCCGCCTTCGCAATCGAACCGGACCCGGTAAGCTGTGGATCGTCGAGCGCTCCGGTCGCCCGCACCTGGATCGAAGCCACGCCGCTCCCGGACACCGCGTCCGTCTGCGCCATCGCCAGCAAGTCCCGGATGGACGCGTCGCGCGTGGAAAGGTTGGCGTCGATCGTCTTGTAGTCTCGCAGTTGAAATGCCGCTTGGACCACCGTCGGCCCCACCTGCAGCGTGAACGGCTTGGCCGCGATCACTCCCGGAGTCAACGCCAGTTCCAACGCCGACGCGCGCAACGGCTGGCTCAGTTGCCCTCCCGTCACCTGCAAATTCGCTATTTGCACCGTCCCGGCCAGCACGGGATTCCGGTACGCTCCCGACACTTTCACGTCGCCGCTCACCGTGCCTGTCGGCCGATACGCTGACTTCACCGGCAGGCTGGCCAATGGCGACGGCTGAATTCGCAATGCCCCGTTCACCGTCTCCGCAGCCGTATCCACCGCCCCCGTGAATGCCGCCGTAACGTCGCCCATCGAGGCATCCAGCCGGCGGAACGTCCACGTGTTTCCTGCCTGGGTGGCCGCGAACGCCAACTTCACCGGCAGTGTCCCGTTGTTCCAGGAAACGTTCCCCGACGTCGTCCCCGCTTCCATCCGCATAGAGGCATCGATATTGGAATATTCGCTCCGTTCCTTTGCCGAGGAAATAAGGATCAGCCGTCCGTCGACAATCTCCAGTGCAGTAATGGAGGGCCCATCCCCCGTCCCCGCCACTGGTTTCGGGGCATGGAGGGAATAGGTCACAACGGGCCGTGTCAGCAGCAGAGATTCCACCTCCACGTCCCCGCGAAGCAACGGTAAAACTCGGACGCGTACATCCAGAAGGTCCACCTCGGCCAATCCGGCAACCTTTAGTCCCGACGCTCGCAAAGACAGCGGAAGCACCCGCAGCGAAAGTGCGCCTAGAGCGACCGGACGCCCAACTGCCGACTGTAGCCGGCTCTCCACCATCGGCCGGAAACGTTCCGCGGAAACCAGATAGGGGAGAGCCAACACCCCCAGCACAAGAACCAGTCCAACGCCGGCGGCAATACGTGCGGGCTTCATGCCTTCATGGTACGCGAGCTCGCCGCGCTACCTGGCAACCGCCTCGCCGCTCACACGCGAAATGAGCAGGCCGGAAACGATCACCGCCGCGCAGCCCGCCACGTTGTACCAAAGAAAAGAGGTCGCCCCGGTAAAGTGCAGCGTGAAAATCACTGCCTCGCCGAAGAGGACGCCGTAAAAGGCGCCCCTTGCGCCAACGCTCGGGAAGTAGATCGCCAAAGCAAACACGCCCAGAATGCCCCCATAGAACAACGATCCCAAAAGATTCACCGCTTCCACCAGAGACCCCAAATTCTTCGCAAACTGCGCCGTCACCACCGCATAGACGCCCCAGAATGCGGTAAAAATCCGCGATGCCCACAAGTAGTGCGCGTCCGCGGCTTCCGGTCGAAACATGCGCTTATAGATGTCAATGACCGAGACCGTTGCCAGCGAATTAATCTCTCCGGAAATTGTGGACATCGCTGCCGCCAGAATAGCCGCGAACACCAGCCCCACAATACCTTGCGGCAGGTAGTGGAGCACGAAATGCAGAAAAATGTAATTTGTATCGTTGCTGCCGGCGGTCTTGGCGGCTGCTTTTCGGACTGCATCCATCTCGTTCTGGGCCGCGCTGAATGCGGCCGCGCTTCCCTGCCCGCCAACCAATGCATTGGCCGCCTCACGTCGCTGCACAAACGCTGACTCATACCGTTGCTGCAACGCCGAATACTCCGGCTTGGCCTGTAACTTCTTTAAGTCCGCCGGCTGGAATAGCAGCGGAGGCTGCACGAACGTAAAGAAGGCAAAAACCATGGCTCCCGTCAGCAGGATGGAAAACTGCATCGGGATCTTCGCCACCGCGTTGAATAGCAGACTCATCCGGCTCTGCGCAATCGAACTGCCGGTCAGATATCTCTGCACCTGGCTCTGGTCGCAGCCAAAATAGGCTAGCGCCAAAAACATCCCGCCGAACAAACCGCTCCAGATGTTGTACCGGTCGTCCCACGAAAAATTCGTCGTCACCGGGTTCAATTTCCCCGCGGCGCCGGCAACGGTCAACGCCCCCGAAAGTCCAATCCCGTCCGGCAACAGATAGATGGCCATACAGAAGGCCGCCGCCAAACCGGCCATCATAATCAACATCTGCTGAAAGTCGGTCCATGTCACGGCCTGCACGCCGCCGAATACGGTGTAGGCCACAACAATGCCGCCCATCACAACGGTCGTGTAAAGGTCCGGCCATCCTAACAGAACCGTCAAAACAATCGCCGGTGCGGAAAGCGCCAACCCCACCGCCAGTCCACGCTGGATGAGAAAAATGGCGCTCACTAACGTCCGGGTCTTCGCGTCAAATCGCCGCTCCAGATACTCGTAAGCCGTGTACACATTGGCCCGGTGGAACAGCGGGACAACCGTTACCGAAATCACGATCATGGCCAGCGGTAGGCCAAAGTAGAACTGAACGAAACGCATGCCGTCGACGTACGCTTGCCCGGTCGTGGAGATAAAAGTGATCGCCGAAGCCTGTGTTGCCATGATGGACAACGCCATCGCATACCAAGGCATCGTATTGCCGGCACGCAGATACTGGTCCGTGGTTTTTGTACCGCGCGCCTTCCATAACCCGTACGCCACGACCGCGAACAGAGTAAGAACGAGTACCGCCCAGTCGAGCGGCCTCATGACCACGTCTTTCCGAACAGCCAGAACGACACGATCAGCACGGCCAGGTAAATCGCGACTGCTGCATAGACGCGCGGCCAAGTTCTCAAAAACGGCGGCGGTTCATCCATCACCGTCCGCTTCACTGCGCCTTTTTCCCCGCGCTCAGGAAATTCGCGAAGATACGGTACGCCCCGGGCACGCCGGCGGGCAATTGCCGGAACCAGCTCAAAGGCGTAAACACGTAGGCGCCGCGCCCATAAGCAGCATAGAGCGTTCCGCCGCTCAGCGGTTTTTCACCGGGATCGTGCATCTGGAAAAGTGTTTCATACTTCGGGTCCCACGTGGACGCAAAATACAGCCCGCGCTCTTGCACCCAGCCGTCGAAATCCCGCGCCACAATCCGGTTTGGCCCCGCCAGTAACGGATGCGTCGCGGCAAACTCCACCGGGGATTGCTCCACCGTCACCCGCGCCTGGCTCAACGTGATCGGATACGGACCAATTCCTTCCAGCAGCTTCGGATTCCCTCCGAAGAATCCTCCCTCCATCACGTTGTACTGCACCACCAGCGTTCCGCCATTGTGAGCGTACTCATGCAACCGGCGGGCGTTTGCGCGCACGTCGGCCCGGGTATTGAACGCGCGTACTCCCGTGACAATTGCGTCGTATTTCGACAGGTCTTCCTGCGCCAGCGCCTCTTTCGTCAACACCGTCACTTGGCATCCCAATTGTTCCAAAGCCCGCGGCACTTCATCGCCCGACCCCATGATGTAGCCGACATGTTTCGATAGCGTTCGCACATCCGCCCGAACCACTCGCGCCTCCGCCGGCGTAAACGCCGACTGCGGCGGTATATGTGGGTAGTCCACCGTCGTCATGCTCAGCGCATACGGTATCCCATTCACAATCGCTTCAGCCTTCACAATCGCGGTTTCCGCCGCCGCCGGCGGTGTGACAGAAAACGCAAATGTCTGCTGCTCGGTAGCCGCCAGTTGAAACTCCTGGCTCGCCGGCGCCGCGCTCCAACCGGCCGGCAGATTCAGCCGGACCGTTCCGGTCACACGCGTGTCCATCGCAGTCACCTGCACTGCCACATCGTGCGCCTTTGCCTCCGGAAACAGGATCGCCCGGTCCGAAAATCGAACAACGGCGGGCGGTACAGCAACGAGCGGCCGCGTCAGCTCTCCATACAAACGGTCGGTATAGCGGTGCTGCACCGGCCGCCGCACGATCTGCGTCTCTCCCAGAATCGAGAGAACGAACCCAGTCGTCCCATTCGCCGCCGGACCATCCGGCGAATCGAGCAAGGTACGGTCGGCCAGTTCATACATCGTTTCGCCCTTCGGCTTTTGTAGCCAGTACGGCTGTGTCGGAACCGCCGGCGCGGCGAACGTCTCCACCTGTGACACTGGCACGCCCTGCGGCAGTGTCTTGCGCACCGCGATCTCCTTGCCGTTCGCCAGCGCCGCCCGCCACTCCACGGCCAGCGGCCCGCGATTGATCGCCGTGAAGGCAACGTCCAGCGGCGAACCCAGCACCGCATGATACTTCGGGGTCGTCACATCCAGAAATAGGCCGGCCGCCGCGAGAATCGCGTTGTCCAACTCCGCTCGTTTCTCTTCCACAAACGAACCCGAAAGCCTGTTGAGCTCTCGCCGCGCCTCCTGCAGCAGAGGCACAATCTTGTGCGGCGCTCGATCGTCTAACTCCTGGGCGGCGCGTTGCAACAAAGCCGCGGCTTTTTCCGAATGGGGTACACGAGCCCAGGTGGTATCAATACCCTCCATCAGATCCGAAGAAGCCGGCTCACCAGCGAAAACCTGAAAATACTCACGCATCTGTCCGCGTTCTTCCCGCCATCCCATCGCCTGCGAACGGTGCTGGGAGCGGCTGACTCCCGCAATCTCGCCGAAGCTATAGCCAAGAACCGGGTCATAAACGCCCACGTTCAGCACGATCTTGTCCGGCAACTGTTCCGCCTCTTTCGCCATGGCAGGAGTAAAGGCTGGAATATTCAGCAAGAGACGTTTGGCCTTCCAGGGCGGCAAGGTCCCCGGAAATCGTGCTGGATCCGCTGCCGCTGCGAATGCTTCGCGGCCAAGGATCGAAGACGCCTGGTGCTGCCCATGTCCATCCCGGGGAGTGCCTGAAAAGCGTAACACCACGATATCCGGCTGGAACTTGCGGATCACATAGACAACATCGCCCAGGATCGTCTCCCGGTCCCACTTGGTCAACGTCTCTGCCGCCGTCTTCGTGAAACCGAAATCGATGGCCCGCGAGAAATACTGTTCCGCGCCGTCAATCCGCCGCGCCGCCAGTAGTTCCTGGGTCCGGATCAGCCCCATCCACTCGCCCTGTTCGCTGCCGATCAGGTTCTGCCCGCCTTCGCCCCGCGTCAACGAAAGATATCCGGTGCGATACTGCCATCCACGCGCGGAAAACGCCAAAAACGCCGTATTTTCGTCGTCAGGATGCGCCGCAATATGCAGCACGCGGCCCAACCGGCTCAGTCTCTCAATCTGTATCCGAAGTCCGGATGCGCCCGCAATCCGGGGCTGCGCGGCGAGGGGAAGTGCCAGAAGTAAGAGCAAAAGAGGGCGCATGTATACCTAGTGTAGGATGCGCGCGCCGCCGCCCCGGATGCGTCCGCCGCGGAAAACAAAACAGGCGCCTTGGCCGGAACGAAACTCGTCGCGGCCAGGGCGCCTGCCGGCTTTACTCTTCTTCTTTGTTGATCTGCTGGGCCAGGTACCCCGGCTCCCCGACCTCGGACATCATGTGCAACTGCGCCTCCAGCCAGTCCACATGGTGCTCCTCGTCCACCAAAATTTTCTCAAACAGTTCCCGTGATCCGTTGTCGAACACTTCGGTCGCCTTGGCGATCGCCTTGTTCAGGCGCGGAATGGCTTGCATTTCCAGGTTCAGGTCGTTCTGAAACTGTTCCTTCACCGTCTTGCCGATGGCGAGGGGGAACAACTCGCTCATGTTCGGAGTGCCGTCGAGATAAAGGATACGTTCCATCAGCGCTTCGGCATGGCGCATCTCGTCGATCGATTCTTTGCGGGTGTAGTTCGCCAATTTCTGATAGCCCCAGTTCTCCATCATCTCGGCATGGAGAAAGTACTGGTTGATGGCGGTCAGTTCGGCTTTCAGGCACTCATTGAGGTAGGCAAGGACTTCGTCGTTTCCACGCATATTTGCATTGTAACAGTCGCTCTCATGAGAAACTGGAGGAAGATGGCAGTGACCGCTACTCTCCCCACCGCTCGTATTTTGATTGCCGACGACGAAGAATCCCAACGCAATGGCCTGGCCAGCATGATCCGAGGCTGGGGTTTCGCCACCGAAACCGCCGCCGACGGCCAGGAGGCACTGGAGAAACTGCTGGCGGACCCCGCCTCCGTGCTCATTACCGATCTCAAAATGCCGCGCATGGATGGCTTTGAACTCCTCCGCCGCTTGCCAGCCGAAAACATCCATGTGCCAGCCATCGTGGTCACCGCCTTCGGCAATATTGAAACGGCCATATCCACAGTGCACGAACTGGGCGCGTTCTGGTTTCTGGAAAAGCCCATTCAGCCTAGCGTGCTACGGGTCCTGCTGGACCGCGCCATCACGCAGGCGCGGCTCGCCGAAGAAACCCAGCGTTTGCAGCGTCAGTTGAGCCAGACCGGGTCCATGGGGCAGATGGCCGGCAGCACCCCGGTAATGCGCCAGATCTTTTCCCTGGTAGAACAAGTTGCTCCGTCCAAAGCCGCTGTCCTTATCACGGGCGAATCCGGCACCGGCAAAGAACTCGTGGCGCGCGCCCTCCACTCGCTATCCCCCCGTAGCAACGGCCCCTTCGTCGCTCTCAATTGCGCGGCCATGCCGGAATCGCTAATTGAAAGCGAGCTCTTCGGACATGAAAAGGGCGCGTTCACCGGTGCAGTGGAGCGCCGCTCCGGCTGTTTCGAACTGGCGCAGCACGGTACCCTCCTGCTGGATGAAATTGGCGACATGCCGCTCAATACCCAAGCCAAATTGCTGCGGGTTTTAGAAGATTCGCGCGTACGGCGTCTCGGTGGGCGGACAGAAACTGTGGTCGATGTTCGCGTCGTCGCCTCTACGAACAAAAACATCCCGGAGGCGATCCGGCAGAACCAGTTCCGGGAAGACTTATATTACCGGCTGAACGTTTTCGAAATTCAGTTGCCTCCCCTGCGCGAACGGCTGGAGGATGTTCCCGTGGTGGCCTCCGCCCTGCTGGAGGATCTCAACCGGAAACACGCCACGCAGGTGACCGACATTGCTCCCGAGGCGCTGGACTTGCTGCGTCACCACCGCTGGCCCGGTAACGTCCGGGAACTGCGCAACGCCCTGGAGCGAGCTGTTATTCTTGCCGGCGAAGGCCAGATTCTCGCCCGGCACCTTCCGCCGGCAATCCTGCCGGCAGCTGCCCGTCCTGCACCCACGCCGGAAACGGCCTCTACGGATTTCCTGGTACTCCAGCCTGGAACAACTATCGACGAAGCGGAGCGCGCTCTCGTCCTGCGCACGCTCGTTTTAACGAAGGGCAACAAAACAAGGGCCGCCGAAGTGCTGGGAATCAGCCTGAAGACTCTTTTCAATAAACTGAAGGGGTACGATGGAGCGGAGCAGGAAGGGTAGAGTTTGGCTACCTAACTGCTCATAGAGGCCGAATTCGCAGTGTCGATAACCAATAGGCTCTCTCTCAAGGCGCGTCTTCACATCGGAACTATGGTTCTGGTGCTTACGCTCGTCTTCTTTCTGGCGGGCTTGAACCTGTACCGCTCCCTCCAGCAAACGTTTAAAGAGGTGCAGGAACGCGCTCTCACGAACACCGCCATGATGCGGGACTTCCTCGTCCAACGCATTGATGACCGCGTATTGAAGTGGCGGCCCGGCCCGCCCAAAGATCTCGAGGAAACCAAACAGGTCTGGCGGCAAATCCTGCGGGAAGATCTTCTTATCCCCCAACTCCTGCAGAAGGCGCTGGCTAGTTCCAGCCTCGTTGTGGACATTCTCATTACGGATCAGGACGGCAAAGTGTTAACGGCGCCCAACCCGGCCCACGCTGGCGGAACGGCGCCCAATTTCCCGGACTATCTGGACTGGCAAAAACGTCCCATGCTGGACCGGATTTGGGAAATTTTTACAAAGAACCAGGACTATAGCCTTCGAATTCCGCTCGCTGCCGTGGGGGACGACCAGGAACTTTTTACCATCCGCATGATAACGAGTAACGCGCTCATGCGGGATGCCGTCTTACCTGAAGTAACCCACATTGGCTACGTTTCGCTCATGGCCTTCGTAGCTTCTTTGCTCTACGGTTTGATTTTCTCGAATCTGACACTGCGTCCGTTGGCGCGAGTGGGGGAGACGATTGACCGGATTGCGTCCGGCGAATTTTCCGCCGATCCGCTCCGGCCCGCCAAGGAAACCCAGGAATTCGCAGACCTGCAGTCGAAACTCGGCGTTCTCGGCAAACAGGTTCGCGGCGCACGCCAGGACGCTGACCAACTACGAGGCAAAATTGACCAGCTCCTCCAGCGGATGGAAGAGGTAGTTCTATTATTTGATGAAAACGAGCGTTTGATTATGGCGGGCCGGCCGGCCGAACGACTGTTTCACATCCCTCGCCCGGAACTCATCGGCATGAACCTCCAGGAACTCCTTCCGGATGCTTCGTCGATTGGCTCGTCCCTGCGAACAGCCGTACAGTTTCACAAGTCCCTTACCGATATGCTTGTCCGCCATCGCCTCCGCAGTGGGGAAGAACAAAACTTCCTTCTGAGTCTCGATTGGAATGCGGACCAGATGTTGGTCACTCTGCGCGACGCCGAATCCCGAAAAGCACTAGCATCCCACCTCGATCTTTCGTCTCGTCTGGCTGCAA
This sequence comes from Bryobacteraceae bacterium, assembly GCA_035714175.1. Classification (GTDB taxonomy): domain Bacteria; phylum Acidobacteriota; class Terriglobia; order Bryobacterales; family Bryobacteraceae. Next base: position 31,010 of record DASTML010000250.1, read on the forward strand.
TCAGCCGTCTGACCGGCGGGGTGGCCCATGAAATCAAAAATCCTCTCAACGCGATTGCAATCAATCTGGAAGTTTTAAGATCCCGCTTGGACGAAGACAACGAAGACACCAAAGCTGAAGTCGACATCATTGCTAAAGAGATCTCGCGCCTCGATCGCGTGGTCAAAACGTTCCTCAACTTTACTCGCCCGGTGGAAGTGAAACTAACGGCGATCAATGTCGGTGAGATGGTTCGCGAAATCGGACAATTGGTGGAGGAGCAGGCTTCACGCAATAAAGTGGCGCTCTCCGTTTCCACCCCCGAAGGCGCGGCCACCGCATGGGCCGATCCGGACCTACTTAAACAGGCGCTGCTGAATATCGTAGTAAATGGGATCGAGGCCATGCCCGACGGCGGACCGCTCCGGTTCGGCTTACTACCCGATGGAAATGACCTCGCCGTGGAGATCGAAGATCGCGGACCCGGCATCCCCGAAGACGTACAGGAGAAGATTTTTCAGTTGTACTTTACGACGAAGACAAACGGAAGCGGCATCGGCCTGGCCGTAGCCTACCAGGCGGTCCAATTAATGGGCGGCATGCTGGCGCTGCGTTCCCAGCCCGGCTATGGGACCATGTTTCGTGTCACCCTGCCCGCCGTGGCAGACGAAAACGCCTTTGAGTTATCCGCGCCCGAAGGGCTGCCCGTGGGAGAAAAGGCCTGATGCGCTTCACGTTGGTATTGACTACGATTCTGCTGCTGCAAGGATGCGGAATGACGCGTCTAGGTCGCGCCAAGGCCCCGCCGCCCCCGGGCCCTATTCCGGCGCGCATTCCAGACCAAGTGACGTCCATTGACGCGCCGCCGCCCACGAATCTACCGCCTCCCCCTTCCTTGCCAGCCCCTGCCGTAGACGCCAAACCAAGTACGGCGGCGGAACTTTCCATCTCCTCCACACCAACTCTTCCGCCTCCCAGACCGGCTCGAAGCAGGAAGACAACAAAACGGGCCGCGGTTATACCCCCTCCGCAACCTCCAGTGGAAGCCGCTGCCGAAGTTCCGGTGCAACCTGCCGCCCCACCGTTTCGATTGGGAGAACTTCGTAGCCCGGAAGAAAAGGAAAGGTTGAAACAGCAGACCGAACAGATGATAGGCGTCTGTGGCGCAGCTCTTACCGCGGCGGAAGGAAAACCGCTGACGGCCGCGCAGACCGAAATGGTG
>DASTML010000251.1:0-21000 GCA_035714175.1 Bryobacteraceae bacterium
TGTTCCCGCTACCGCTGTACCATGCACAATCACCCCAGCCGAGGCCACATTCAGAGGGATCCCCAAGGTCGCACCGACGACAGTCGAATCGAGAGCAATCCCACCAACTTCACCGCCAGTGCCAACAATCATTTCAGCGACGCCCTGAATAGTTGACACTGCGTCCCCGAAGGCTTGGCCCGTCCTAAAGTCGCTGTTGCCACCCTCAGTTCGGCCAATGCCCATCATTTGGTTTGTGTTGAAGGCATTAAAGAAACCACTGGCAACATCCTTCCAATCCTCGCCATTCGGATCAACCAACCGAAGCGGGTTGTTGCGAACGTAGCCGTACTTGTTCCAACTTTGCGGATCGTACACAGCATCAGGGAACATCTTCGGATTAGGGCTTGTGAACCTACCCATCGCCGACGCCATATACCGCGCCCCAAAATAATCCAGCCCCGTCTCAGCATCCCTCTCCTTGCCGGTAAACTTCTGCCCCACCCCCGGTTCCCCACACCCATACTCCGGGATCACATTCCGGTTCCCATACGCCACCGACGCATCAATCGTCTCTCCAAACGGCGCATAATCACACCGCGCCGTCACTCCCCCTGTCCCATCCATCACCACTCGCGTCGATCCCAAATGGTCCGCCATCAGGTACTTCGTCATCGTCCCTGTCGCCGCTCCCCCATATTCCGCTCCCAGGTTCCCCATCCCATCGCTCACATAATACGTCGTCACTCCCCCCGCCGTCTTCTTTACCCGCTTGCCCTCCGCATCATATCCATACGCCGCCCCGCCGGCCTCTCGCATCCGCCCTTCCACATCCCACTTCATCACCCCTATATCCGGATGGCTCTTCATCTCCCCGCTCGCCGTATATGTAATCGCCGCCGGGTTCGCCCCCACTTTCACCACTTGGTTCTTCGTCGCGTCAATCGCGCTCTGCGCCCCTGGCGTCAGGCTTTCTCTCGGCAACACTCCTGCCGCCCACCGGTTCCCCCAACGGTCATACGAGTTCGTGTGCCCCCAAGACCCTCCCGTTCCTCCGCTCACCACACTCTCGACAAACGTCGTCAACCGGTTCCACTCGTCGTACCCGTAATCCTGCCTCAGTTCCAGATACTCCGCCGTCGCCTTCTTGGCCCAGATCTTCTGCTCCACCACATTCCCATTGTTCACTCCACCCGTCAGCCCATATACCAACTCAATACACCACTGGTCCCCGTGAGGACGCGGGCGGTGTTCGCTGTCGCCCGATTACACAGATTTATGCCATCGGCCAGAGAGGCGCTTCGTCCAGGCCCGCAGATTCGTTGGGTCCACCCCCGTGGCCCCCCGAAGGGGGCCGCTTATAACCGCGCACTGCGCGCGCGGTGAAGGCGGCGAAGCTAGACGCCTTCCTACCAGGTGCTCCATTCCCCCCATCCAAACATATCCCCATGGTGCTCACGGTCAAGCCTCCACGCTCTACAGTGCCGCTCCGGGCAGGTGGGAGAAAGACGCACTATGGGGAATGGATCTCTACGACTTCGCACGGGTGGTCCTGCTGCCAATCTAACTATGCATAACATCGAACATCAGCACTCGACTACTTAGCTAGCTTTGCTTTCTCCGATAAAACGCCCGTCCGCCCACATACCAGATACCGAGAGACAATTCGGCTTTCGGCCCAACCGGAATATCGGAATGCACCCCCCGGGCGTCAAACTCTCCTTCATCATCCACTTCCACAATCACCGCCCCAAGGTCTGCCAATACATACTCGCGAACAAGTCCTTCTACCGCCTCGATACTTTGAGCCCTCACCCCAAACCGCTGATAATAGCCCGCTAACGGCTCCTGCCCGTGAGAATCCACCATTCTCGATCCAACGCCGAAAACTGCCTTCACCAAGATCACTCTCGTCATCTTGATCCACCTACACCGTTGTTCCCATCCGAATCGCAGAGTCTAGTCTCTACGTGTGGCCTCCCGGGCGGTTCAGGCCTCGTCTTGGCGGAACTCCGATCCGGATACAAGAGGTGATCACTCGCAAACCCGAACATCGCTGGAATGATCGACCGATCCATGATGTCTGCAAACGATTGAGCATCCGAAAGCGGGTTGAAGATATCTACCGTCTCTCCGAGTAAGTTCTCCCCGAAAAGTGTGACACCAAGAGCCGCCCCTGGAACGACAATCCGATTGGCCCGCCGGATGAACCCGTGCCCGCGCATCTTATTGCCCTTCGAGTCCACAGGATGATAGTGAGGCAACGCTTCTTCCCCCGCCGTGTTTGTGTGGGCACCGTGTCGTTTCGCGTCTCTTCCGGCGGCTCGGCTTGCCGTGGATTCCCCCTCAAAAATGACATCGCCACCCTTAACCAGTCGTTCTTTCGCTTCTTTGAAGCCGATCTTCCCGCCTTCGTGCCTAACCACGATTTGTTCGAAGCCCACCTGGAGGCGCTGGATGACCGCCCGGATTGCCTTGATCTTTCCCCGGATTGAGCACCCATACTTTAATTGGAGACGGAGCGTTAAACGGAGACGTCCTGCCCGTGACGTCGGCATTCAAGGACGTCTGCGCTCCGCTCATCGAATTGTACACAATCTAGTCCAGGTAGCAAAATCCATCGCAAACGTGTCGCGGGGCTAAGACTATCCATTCATTCCATTTTTCCGGCGCCAGCGTAAGATGGCCATGAAAAAAATGGTGCATCCCAAGGCTAGAGTGGTGAGCAGTCGAATCACCAAAAGATTCTTCCACTCAGGGGAAGCATAAAGTGGATGAGCCAACATCCACAGGCAAAACAGCGTTTGGTAGATGCTGAACCCCGTAGCTACTATAAAACCAAGAAAGGCGACGTTCTCGATTCGTGCGCGTCCGGCCGTCATCACTTCCCTCCTGGTTTACGGATGCCGCCATCAGAATACACTACAACGTTCTTGATGACCTTCACCGGCAGGCCCATGGCCTGCTCCAAGGCATCGAGAACAAAACCAGCATGCGCTGTCCGGCTGGCTCGCAAGCCGACGATTCGTCTGGCATAGGCGTCAAGAGGACAAAGGCCACATAAACGAACCCGCTCCAGGTTGCCACATAAGTGAAATCAGAAAGCCAGAGCTGATTCGGCGCCGGAGCTTGAAACTGCCGCTGCACCAGATCCAGCGGACAGGGCGCCGCCTTGTCGCTGACCGTCGTACGCGCACTGGCTTGCCACCAACCACTCCTTGCAAACCCAACTGGCGCATCAAGCGCGCCACTGTGCAGCGCGCAACGCGGAATCCTTCCTGCTCCAGTTGCCGCCACACCTTGCGCACACCGTAGACACTGAAATTGGCAAAGAATACGCGCTTCACTTCCGCTTTCAGCACCTCTTCCCGTTGCGCTCGTTTCGACAGTAGCGACGGATCTTCCCGCTTGGCGGCGTGATCATGATACGTCGATGGGGCAATCGGCAGAACTCTGCAAATCGGCTCGACCCCATGCGATTCCCTGTGATCGTCGATAAAGGCAATCATGGCTTGAACCGGCGGTCGAGCTCCGCCACCGCAAAATACGCCGATGCCTTGCGCAGGATTTCGTTTGCCTGGCGAAGTTCCCGGTTTTCCCGCTCCAACGCTTTCACCTTCTCGGCCATCTAAGACGGGATACCAGCCCGTAGACCACCATCTACCTCGGCCTTCTTCACCCACTCATTCAGCGTCTGTGCTGTACAGCCGATCTTGGCTGAGACCGAACAAACTGTCGCCCACCGCGATGGATGTTCCTTTTCGTGCTCCAGCACCATCCGCACGGCCCGAGCTCTTACCTCTGCCGAAAACCGCCTGCTTGTCTCTTTGCTCATTGCTCCACCTTCTCAAGATTCTCAAGGTTTGGAGACTCCGGCATTCCCGGGGCGGTTCACTCCAAGAGGGTTCGGTTACGCAGCAAAAATAGTATTCACAATGCAGAGTAGAGCGATGGTGAGAAAAATGTTCATGGCCTCGCCTTGCTGCTTCTGATACACAGCTGGCAACCGCGCCAACATCCGTCTCATACAAGCTGCCTTCTAGTCCGTCAAGCTCGAACGCCAGCGCCGAATGTGGTGATCGTTCTATATGGGCGTTGGCGGGATCCCGTTCGTTTGACTAAATGCTCGTGCCCCAACCATCGAAGACAGCATTCTCGCCTGCTGCCAGTTTGACGAGCTTTTCCGCAAGTTCGTCACCGAGAGCTTGGGTAAGAGGAATCTTCGCACCAGATTCAATGGCCCACCGATCTGGGTCGGCATCTATCGGAGCAGGAGCTAACAGTCGCACCAGAAAACCCATCTGATAAAGCGACCGTCCCAGCGCGGCTGCGTCACGTTGTGTCCACGCCCAAAAGTGGAACTCTATTGGCCGGGGTTCATTCAGATCAACATTTCGTTGCGCGAATGTGACCCGGAGTTTACGGTTCCGTTCCTTATGCCCACGCAGTTCTTTCGCCATTCGGATTTGGTCTCCCCCGCGAGCGGTCTGGCTTTGGTGTCCCCCACGGCGGCCAGGACTTTAAACACCTCGCGAGCCCCGCTCATTCTACCAGGCCGTGCAATTGGCCGAGACCTTCGTTTTTCTTTTCGACGAACGCGCGGGCGACGTGATCACCCTCGTCACCAATCCGTTGGGCCACCCACATATCTGCAAAGTGACAGTGAACTGGCCGTTTAGCCGGCCTGCTAAATGCTGGCATTGTCACAACTTTGAACGGAGGTTGGCAGATTGCCAGCGGAATCATTCGTTCCGCATGTTGCATTCATTACCGATTGACCAGCAGTTTGGCCGCCACAGGCCCCGGATCCCAGAGGCTGATCGGTGAGCCCCATTGCGTGTCCAACCTCATGCAACATCACCTTTGTGATAAACGGGCCTAGACCTGCGCCTGAGCTGTAGTTGGGCAACCCTCCTATAGAGATAGAGCCATAATATAAGGTAATGTCCTGCACAGCTACGTTACTTGTTCCAGAAAATAACCCTAGTGTGTAATTAGCCGCCACACCAGGATCAAGGCCGGGAACACCAGGAGAATTTACCGAAACAACATAGATGCGATTAAAGCCCGTGGTCGAATTGTAGAATGTTACGTTGGATGAGTTCTGGTTTTGATTGGCGTATGACCAGAGATTATACGCGTAATCAATGTCGCTCGTGACGCCCAAGCCGGACGCGCCAATATGGGTGAAAGCTGGTGCACCAACATAGGTCGCAAAAGAATATGTCACGGGAATGCCGTGAGGCCAGCTATACGTTACCGCAGGCGTCGGGCAAGCGGCCATCCCAATATTATCGGGAATAAGTATCACCATCACTAAACAGCACAAGATTTTTTTCATTGATCTCTCCGTTAACACAATGCGCATCTTTAGTTGCAGCCAATCAGCCAGCGCGCGATTGAAGACTCGAAGATTCCATTCTTGAAATCGATAGGAACAGTTCGATTGGTCAGTGCCCCTCTTATTATTTGCCAAGTTCCTTCTCTGGATTCGAGTGTTGCAGATTCATCAATTGCATTATAGGAGCGGCTTTCCGATATATAACGCAGGAATTGAAGGTATGATCTGCCCGGCATGAGATTTGGAAATCCCTGTGATATATACTTTACCGGTCCGCTTCCCAGTACCAGAGTCCCTCCAGGGCGAGTGACAACTATAGTTGATTTCACCTTGATCGGAGATCGGACGTTGTCTTTTAATATCAAATCAGCGGTGATTATATAGTCGCTATAGACCGTCGTGCCGTACGAAGATAAATGTGGAACCGACGGCCCTGCGTGACCTATAACTACCGCGTCGGCAAGGCATGAATATCGTTTGTATAAGTCGAGCAGGATCGTGTCCGTATAGCCCATAACATTGGCGGGTGGATCGCCGCGAATGACGTCTAGACCCTTCCACTCTATTCCGCGGGAAGCGGCGGTCTTGCTAGCCCCAGCAAGCATTGCCTCCAGTGGAGTGCCCGGAGGGTTGTGCTGGACAATCGAGGCATTTGCCTTTAGCTCTGAAGAGTCCAACTGAGTCGGGCCCTGTGCGGCGGCAGATCCGGAAAGCCCCAAAAGAATAATACCCATTAAATACAGAGATGAAATCAGCGGAAAGTGGACGCAACGCATCATCAAAACCTCTTTTAAAACCGCTTGTATGAGCGGTTTTTAAAGTCAATCTCGGTCAGAATAGAGCTCAGTCTTTCCAATGTCAATTAAAATTTGTTTGGTTCGGTGCGAGAATCTGCAAAATCGCTCATTTTAAGCGGCATTTCGCTGAACGACGAATTCGGTGCGATTGGCGGCCATGTGATGAGCATTCAGCAGCAGGTAGCGTAAGATTGCGGTATCCGCGGCCGCGCCGGAGGATCGACTTGATGTTGCCATTGATTACACAAAATTGTTGACACTCCCCTCCTAAACCAACGCAAAACGATTCCCAGTCTGCCATTGGCAAGCAGATTCCAACTCTGCACATCTCTCCGTTCGATATTCGTAGTGCCCCAGATAGGAATGCAACATCTGCCGATGAAATGGATCAATCGCCCCATCGACGGCTTCTTTGGTCTGCGCCGCGTCATGGAAGGCGTTCCCAACTTTTTTATGACTTTATTCCCCTAACAAATCAACAACATCCAATCAACCACCCTCCTTTCCGCTATCCCCTCCGTGCTAGCGTCCAGTCATAGGGACCCGCCCACGCCCTGCCAATAAACCCTCCCCGCCGCCGGAGGGCTTTTTCTTTTCACAGCAAGGAGTACTGTTATGCCCACACTTACCCCCGAACAACGCGCCCAAATCGCCCGCGAAAACGGAGCCAAATCCCGCGGCCCCGTCACACAGGAAGGCAAACAGTCCTCCTCCCGCAATGCCCTCAAATCCGGCGAATTCTCCAACCAGATTCTCGACCTCTTCCAACCCCACTTCGCTGTCCTTTCCAACGAAAATCAAGACGGTTTCCAAGCCTTACTCGCCGACCTAACCGCCGTCTATCGCCCCGCCCATCTTCCCGCCCACTCCGTCGTCCGCGACATAGCCACAGCCCGCTGGCAAATCGATCGCTACAACACCTCCATCACCATGGCCTGGGACCTCGCGCTCTCCCGCTCCCAACTTACTCCCACTTCCCTGCCCTCCGCCCAAGCCTTCCTCGAATCCAACGTCCGCGCCGCCGTCGACATCTTTGGCTCCAGCGCGGTCGTCACCCGGCTTACTCGCGAAGTCGCCCGTCTCCAACGCCAAATCGCCTTCCTCGAACGCCAGTTACTCTTCGTCCACAAACATTTCCAACCCGTCCCCACGCAACCGGAGCCGGCCCCCCTGCCTTCCCACGAAAACGAACCCGCCATCGTAACTTCCGAGTCCGATCCCATCGTCATCGACGCCTACCGCGCCCAGTTTCCCCGCCGCCCCATCCTCATCGTTCCCCCTCATTCTGCTTCCCAGGATCAGGAAACCGTCATTCCTGTTCCCAGACGCGCCGCCTGACCATTCCCATGTCGTCCACTTACTACAGCCGCCGGGCCCACTCCGCCTCCGGATCGCAACCCGTCTGCCCGCCCTCGCCCTATCGCCGCCTCGCTCCGCCCCCCGCACCAGCCGAAGTGTGTCCGGACGCCGTCCCGGCCTGCATCCCCTCCCCCTCCCAGTGGGCTCTGTCCGCCTTTTCCTTCCCCTTCTCCCCCAAACAAATCGAAGTCCTCGACTCTCCCGCGCACTACCTCATGCTCTGCTGCAGCCGCCAATGGGGCAAAACCACCACCATTGCCGTCAAGGCTCTCCATCATGCCGTCCACCGCCCCCATCAATCCATCGTCGTCCTCTCTCCCTGTCTCTATCAGGCAAACCTGCTCATCGACGTCTTCTCCTCTTACGCCCAGCAACTCGGCTTCCCCATTCGCCGCCACCTCGGCCGCCGCGAATCCTTCGTCCTCCCCAACGGCAGCCGCATTGCCGCCGTTCCCCACAAAGAGGACACTTCCGTCGGCCGCACCGCCCATATTTTCATCGTCGATGAAGCCGCCCGCGTCTCCGACAAAATCTATTTCACCGCCTCGGCCTTCCTCACCCGTACCCAGGGCTCAGTCTGGCTCCTGTCCACGCCCAAACGCCAAACAGGCTTCTTCTACAACTACTGGCATAGCCAGGACGCTCACTGGCATCGCGTCTTTTCCCCCGTCACCGACTGCCCGGATATCGATCCGCTTTTCCTCCACATGCAGCAAGCCGCCAACCCCACCCTCTACGCCCAGGATTTCGAATGCCGATTCCTCCCCTCGGACTCCTCCCTCACCTCTCGCGACTTCGTCAACCGCATGCTCTTCTCCCCCTCCGAACTCGCCCAACGTCGCAACCGCCAATAATCCCGCAACAACATACAATCAGTAGGAGAGTTTCACCATGTCATCTCGCCGACACTTCTTAGCCGCCTCCGCCGCCGCTCCAGCCGCGCTCGCCCAAACCGCCCGGCCCAACGACAAAATCCGCATCGCCCTCATCGGCGCCGGCGGAATGGGCTCCAGCGACGTGAACTCCTCCCTCAGCACCGGCATGTCCGAACTCGTCGCCGTCGCCGATATTTATGACGGCCGCCTCACCCGCGCTAAGGAAATTTGGGGCTCCCACATCCAGACCACCCGCGACTACCGCGAAATCCTCGCAAAAAAGGATATCGACGCCGTCATCATTGGCACGCCGGACCATTGGCACGCCCGCATCTCCATTGACGCGCTGAATGCCGGCAAAGATGTCTACTGCGAGAAGCCCATGGTGCAGAAAGTGGCCGACGGCCATCAGGTCATCGAAGCCGCCCGCAAATCCAATCGCATCCTTCAGGTCGGCAGCCAGCGCGTCTCGTCCATCATCTACGACAAGGCCCGCCAAGTCCTCGCCTCCGGCGCCATCGGGGAGCTGAACCTCGTCGAAGCATGGTGGGATCGCAACTCTGCCATCGGCGCCTGGCAATACTCCCTCCCGCCCGATGCCTCCCCCGCCAACATTGATTGGGACCGCTTCCTGGGCTCCGCTCCCAAACGTCCCTTCGAACCCGTTCGCCTCTTCCGCTGGCGCAACTACCAGGACTATGGCACCGGCGTCGCCGGTGACCTCTTCGTCCATCTCTTTTCCGGCCTCCACTTCATCACCGGTGTCCATGGACCGGAACGTGTCTTTGCCACCGGCGGTCTGCGCTACTGGAAGGACGGTCGCGATGTACCCGACATCATGATGGGGCTCTACGACTACCCGGCACAGAACAAGATGCCGGCCTTCAATCTCGCCCTGCGTGTCAATTTCGTCAACGGCGCCGGCGAAACCAGCGGCTTCCGTTTCGTCGGTACCGAAGGCATTATGACTGTCGGCAGCACTGTCACCGTCACAAAGGTCACCCGTGAATCAGAACCCGGCTACACCGTCGGCACGTTCCCGGAGAAGGTGCAACAGGCCGTCCTTAAGGAATACCGGGAAAAGTATCCCCCACAAAAACCCACCGCCGACGGTATGAAGCCGCAGGGCGAGGAAATTTTCCGCGCCCCGCGCAACTACAGCGATCACCAGGACCACCACCGCAACTTCCTGCTTGCCGTAAAGAGCCGCAAGCCCGTCGTTGAAGACGCCACCTTCGGACTCCGCGCCGCCGGGCCCGCGCTGCTTTCCAACCGTAGTTACTTCGAAAAGAAAACCCTCTTCTGGAACGCCGCCGATTGCCAGGTGAAAGGATAAGCAGGAGCAACTGATATGGCCTCACCCAACGATAAAATCCGCTTTGCCCTCATTGGCGCCGGCGGCATGGGCACCGGCGACGCCACCGATTGCCTCGCCACCGGCAGCACCGAAATCGCCGCCGTGGGAGACATCTATGAGGGGCGTCTCGAACGCGCCAAGGAGCGCTGGGGCGCCCACCTCTTTGCCACCCGTGATTACCGCGAAATCCTGGCAAAAAAGGATATCGACGCCGTCATCGTCGCCACGCCCGACCACTGGCATGCCCAAATCGCTCACGACGCCCTGCTTGCCGGCAAGGATGTCTACGTCGAAAAGCCCATGGTGCACAAATTCCCCGAGTGCAAGATGCTCATGGACGCCCAGGCCAAGAGCGGCAAAATCCTCCAGGTCGGCAGCCAGTATGCCAGCGCCATGGTCTTCCTCAAGGCGCAACAACTCATCCAGCAGGGGGCAATCGGGGACCTGAACCTCGTCGAAGCTTGGTTGGATCGCAATACAGCCCTCGGCGCCTGGCAGTACTCCCTTCCCGGAGCCGACGCCACCCCGGCGCGCATTGACTGGGACCGCTTTCTCGGCAACGCCCCCAAGCGGCCCTTTGAGCCCATTCGCCTCTTCCGTTGGCGTAACTACAGCGACTATGGAACTGGCGTCAGCGGCGATCTCTTCGTCCACCTGCTCACCGGCCTCCATGTCGCCACCGGCAGCCTGGGCCCCAACCGTATTTACGCCACCGGCGGCGTCCGTTACTGGAAGGATGGCCGCGACGCCTACGACGTCGTGCTCGCCCTGATGGACTACCCCAAGACCGACAAACACCCCGAATTCACCTTCGCGCTCCGGGTCAACCTCGCCAGCGGCGCCGCGCCGCCCGAAAAATTCGGCCTCAAATTTGTTGGCTCCGAAGGCACCATGGAGGTCACCATGGCCGGCGTAACGCTGGACCGCAAACCGCGCGAATCCGAACCCGGCAACACGATCTCGACCTTCGATAAGGCCACGCAACAGAAGATACTCGCCGAATACCGGAGCAAGTACCCAACGCAACGGCCCTCGGCGGACAGCATGCGTCCCGAAGGCGCGGAACGCTTCACGCCGCCGCGTTCCCACAACGCCCATCTGGACCACATGCGGAATTGGGTCACCGCCCTCAAGACGCGTACCCCCTTCTTCGAAGACTCGACCTTCGGTTCCCGTACCGCCGGCCCCAGTCTCGCGGTCAATCGGAGCCTGGAAAAGCAAACCGCCATATCCTGGGATCCCGTTTCCATTTCGCTCGTTTAGGCGTCCCAATTCGGGTGCGGTTCCGATTCGGAACCGCGCAAACGAAAGAAAAGACTGACTTTCGGTTTGGCAGTCTGCATGCACTGAAGAGAAGCGATAGATAGTGCGCGTGGTACCGCGCCCCATCTATTCCTCCCTTTTAGTTTGTAGTTCACTCCGAAGGTAGTTGTATCTCCAGGCCGCCGGTCCCTCCGGCGGCCATTTTTTTGCGCGCTATAACTTCCGCGCCGATCCAAGATACAAAGCATTGAGCAAGAGCTTGAACGTCCCAAACGGTTGGCCCCGGTGCTGTACCCGGAAGCCATACAACAAAACACGGCCTTTCCCATAGGTCACATCCACCAGGATGCTCTTACCAAGCACGGAACGCTCTCCGCTCAACCACCCGCTCGCCAGCAGGTCACGCCGAGCGAAATTGACTACCGGCTTGGCCGCGGCCCCCTGCACGTCCATCACCGGGCCGCCATTGGAGAACACCACAGCCTCCTTGGGCATCCCGAAGCCCAAAGGATGGCTCGTATCCACCGTCGCCCGCAGCAAGGAGCCGGGCGAATAGAATCCGCCCTCTGCGCCGCGGTTCACGTTCCGCACCGGTATCGGGAAAAACTGCAACGGCAGCTCCGCCGCGGTCGATAACGCCACCAGCGTTCCGCCCTCGCGCACGAATGCGTCCAAGGCCGCTAGACCGGAGGTCCCGATACCGCCCACGTACTCCGGCCGCGGCCGGGGACGCCCCCGGTTCGGGTTGGAGCCGTTTCCCTCTTCCCCGCTCCCTCCGCTGTCCCGGAGTCCGTGAAGCAGGGAGTCGGTTCCCTGCTGGGCCAGTAGCACCGTATCGAACCGCTCCCGCAACCCGCCCTTTTGTACATCGGCGTTATGCAACACGGTATAGGGAACCCGGAACGTGTCCAACAACCACTGGGTCCAGCCCAGATCCATGTTCCCCGTATAGGGCTCGTAGATCGCGACGCGCGGTTTCCGCAGTTCCCAGGCATAGCCGGAAGTGACTAACTTACCCTCGGCGCTCCAACCTGCTTTCTGGCCATCGCCGAGTAACTTCGCTAACTGCAGATAGGAGGAATTATCTTTCGCATCCAACCGCCACTCGGCTTCCGGCGTCTGCGTCACAACCTCCAGCCCCGCCGTGTCAAACCGGTCGTTGATCCGTTCCGCGCGCACGCCCATCTGCAAGGGCAGCGTCCACCCGGCCACGTCGTACGGGCGCTTGGTCGGACCGGTAGTGCCGCTCCGGATCTCCGGATAGACTTGCGGCTCCATCAGATCTACCAGGTAGGAACGGAATGCCTGTCCAGCCAGCATCACGTAGCTGCCGGCCGGGTACGTCCGGTCGCCCACTCGGATCTCGGCTTTGGCCTGCTTCACCTCAATGCCGCCCAATTGCAAGCGCCGCAGCATCTCGTGCGCCGTCCAACGGTCCCACTGGTCCGGCGGAACGACATAGGCAAACGGCTGAGCCGTATCGCCCAGCTTGATGTTCTTGTTCGCAAGGTCCCAGGCTTTATAGATCCAGTGGTCCGGCATGGAAGCGGCCAGATTCAGAATCGCCATATCCGCCGTCAACATGTACTCAATCGCATCGCGAGCCGTCCATTTCCCGCCCAGCCACGGCGAGTAAAAAATAGTCGGCTGCTTTGTCGGAATGCCGTTTGGAAACCGTTCCGGCAGTTCGCTCAGGCTGTACTCGCGCGGAATGGAGTAGGGCTGCATCGCGGTCTCGGTAAGAATGCCGTGCATATTGTGGAAAGCCGGCGTCGACCGCAGACCGCCGTTCCACCAGCCGTCAAACCCGTAGTAACTCAACACGCCGCCTTTGCCCTCCCGGGCAAAGCGCTCCCGCATAGCGGAACCGATCAGGTTGATGCCTTCCATCACCGGGGCGGGAATCGACGGATTCAGCGGCTCCGCATAGGGCGGCACAAAGATCCGCGCCGGAAACGCCGGCGCCTGGTGCTGGTTGTACATAATCTGCGGGAACCACTCCTGGAACAGCAGTTTCCCTGTATGTCGGGTCTCCTCCAGATTGAACATGAACCAGTCGCGGTTGTTGTCGTGCCCAGCGTATTTCTGATACAACTCCGGAAGCGCGGAAGACTCATAGGGCGTCCCCACGTTCTTCCGGAACCAGTGCGCAATCAGGTCCTGCCCGTCTGGATTCGTCACCGGCACGTGGACCAGAATCACCTTATCCCGGATCTTCCGGACCTCTTCGGACTCGTCGGACACCATCCGGTACGCCAGTTCGGGCGAGCCTTGCGGGCATGCCGCCTCCGAAGAGTGCATCCCGGCATCGATCCATACGAAAACCCGACCCTCCTTCGCAATCCGTTCGGCTTCTTCCCGGGTGGCCAGCCCCAGCGCCATCCGCCGGTTCATCTCTTTAAAGCGGTCCAATTGGCGAATATTCTCCTCGGAGGAGATCAACGCCACATACATCGGCTTCCCGCTGGAAGTCGTCCCGTACTGTAGGAGTTTCAGGCGCGGCGTGGCCTTCTCCAGCTTCTGGTAGTACGAAATGATGTCGGTATAATCTGCGAGTTTGTAATCGGTCCCTGGCCGGTAGCCAAGGTGTTCCGTGGGTGTCGGTACGGCAGCCGCGAACAGGGAGACTGCTGCGAAAGCAAAAAGCGCGAGGCGCCGGAATGACATGAGAGAATCTTACTATGACCCCTGTTTCCCAGAGGCCGTTCCGCGTGGGCCTGGTCCAGACATCGTGCTCCCCGGATCCAAGCGAAAACCTGGAAAAAGCGGCCCAAAAAGTCCGCGAAGCCGCCAAGGCCGGCGCACAGATCATCTGTCTCCAGGAGCTGTTCCGCTCTCAATACTTCTGCCGCAAGGAAGATGCGGACCTTTTTGACCTCGCCGAGCCGATTCCTGGTGAATCCACAGCCGTCATGGCGCGCCTGGCCAAGGAGTTGGGCGTCGTCATCGTGGCCTCGCTCTTTGAAAAACGAGCCGAAGGGTTGTATCACAACACGGCCGCCATCCTGGACGCCGACGGCGAGATGCTCGGGATCTACCGGAAAATGCACATTCCGGACGATCCGCTCTACTATGAAAAGTACTATTTCACTCCAGGTGATTTGGGATTCAAAGTGTGGGATACGCGGTTTGGACGCATCGGCGTTCTAGTCTGCTGGGATCAGTGGTACCCCGAAGGCGCCCGGCTCACCGCCATGCAGGGAGCCAATATCCTGTTCTACCCGACCGCCATCGGCTGGCATCCGGCCGAAAAGGACGAGTACGGGCCCAGGCAGTTGGATGCCTGGAAGACGATTCAACGCAGCCACGCCATCGCCAACGGCATCTACGTAGCGGCCGTGAACCGCGTCGGATTCGAACAGGGGCCGGACGACACCGGCATCGAATTCTGGGGCAACTCCTTCCTAGCCGATCCGCAAGGCCAAGTCCTCGCCCAAGCCTCCTCCGATAAGGAAGAGATTCTTGTGCACGAGTGCAACCCCAAAGAAATGGACACCGTTCGCCGCAACTGGCCCTTCTTCCGGGATCGCCGGATTGACTTCTACGGGGATATCACCCAACGGTGGACCAGCAAGTGAGCCGCTGGAGAATGCCCGCCGAGTGGGAGCCGCACGAAGGCACCTGGCTCGGCTGGCCGCACGAGAAAACTGACTGGCCCGGCAAGTTTGCCCCCGTCCCGTTCGTCTACGGCAAAATCATAGCCCGCCTCTCGCGCCATGAGCGCGTCCACATCCTCTGCCAGTCGGAAGCGGAGGCAAAACTCGCCCGGCGGCTGGCACAAAAAGAGGGTGCGCAACTCGGCAACGTCGAAACCTATCTCTGCCCGACCGACCGCAGTTGGGTCCGCGACACCGCGCCCATCTTCACCGTCGACGACGCCGGCGGGCTCTGCGCCACCGACTGGCACTTCAACGGCTGGGCCAAATACCCCAACTGGGAGAATGACGACAAAGTACCGGCCTTCGTCGCCAAAAAACTTCGTTGTCAACGGGTTAGCCCCAAGGCCGGCGGCAAACGCGTCGTATTGGAAGGCGGATCGATCGACGTCAACGGCAAGGGCGTGCTCCTCACTACGGAGGAGTGTCTACTGAGCCCGATCCAAGCCCGTAACCCGCACCTGACCCGGGAACAAATTGAAGAGGTGTTGAGCGAACATCTTGGCCTCGATCAGATTATCTGGTTGTTGAACGGCATCGAAGGCGATGACACCCACGGACACGTGGACGATCTCGCACGGTTCGTTGCTCCGGACACAGTAGTAATCGCCACCGCCTCTCCGCGGAAGGACCCCAATGTAGCTGTGTTGAAAGGCATTCCGGGACTGGAAATTGTCACGCTGCCTATGCCGGAACCCGTCTACTACGACGGGCAACTACTGCCGGCCAGCTACGCCAACTTCTACATCGCCAATCATCAAGTGCTTGTGCCAACTTTCAATAGCCGCCAGGATCGGATGGCCCTGAACACCCTCGCCAAGCTTTTCCCTGATCGGGAAGTAACGGGTATCGATTGCACGGACCTCGTCCTGGGCCTCGGCACGTTGCACTGTATGACGCAGCAGCAGCCAGCCGTCTAGGAGTTCCGGAGTAGGATTTTGAGCGTTCCCTTCCGAGCCGCGTGAGCGAACGCTTCCGGCGCGGCCGGGAGCGCGTAGCTCCCGTGGATGAGAGAGGCCACGTCTATCTTCCCCTGCTGCAGCAGACGCAACGCCGGGGCAAACCGTCCGCAACGCGAGCCCACCAGCGTAATCTCCGGTACAATCACCGCCGCCATGTCGATGGCCACCCGGTCATGCACCGTCGATTTCATCACCACCGTGCCACGCGGCCGGCACATGGAAACGGCCTGGGCCAGACCCTCGGCGCTACCCGTTGCATCCACCACCCAATCAAAACGGGACACGGGAAGTTTCTTGCCTATCACGGCGCCCCGCCGCCGCACAATCTGCAATTTGTCCGGATGCCGTCCGAACTGATGAACTTGCAGTCCGTGGGCCAACAGCACCTGTCCGATCAGCAACCCCAATTTCCCGTCTCCCAACACCGCCACTTCGGCCCCCTTCGGAATCCGGCATTGCTCCAAAATCTCGCAGGCCGCCGCTACCGGCTCCGTGAAGACCGCGATCTCATCGGGCATATTCCGGGGAACCGCCAGCAGGTTCTCAGCCGGCAGCGTCAGAAATTCTGCGAAGGCCCCGGGGTGCTTCACGATTCCGAGAACGGTCCGGCGCGGGCAGTGCCTCCCCAGCCCACGCGCGCACCAGTCGCAGTTTCCGCAGGCCAGGTTGATCTCCCCTACAACGCGTTTCCCCAGCCACTCTGCGGGTCCACGCTCCACCACGCCGACAAACTCGTGTCCTGGTATGCCCTGAAATCCGTAGTATCCGGCCAGCAGTTCCAAATCCGTGTTGCAGATGCCCGCCGTGGTCATCCGGATCACCACCGAACCGCGCGGTTTGGGAGTCTCCCGTACAGATACGGCGCCGCCTTCTATATGGGCGGCGATCACAGCTTGCCCGCTTTCCGCTGGCGGCTCCAATACCACCAGTTGCACTGCTCCTTCGGAAGCCGCGGATCTTTTGCCTGGGCGACGGCACAGCGAAACGTATCCAGCACGCAGGGATCCTGACGGCTTTGGGTTCGTTCGCAGAGCTCTTCGTAGAGTTTGTCAGGGTCGGCTAGCGCCAGTTCGTCCACGGAACGGACACCCAAAAGCGAAAAATCGCTCAACATGGCCTTTCCGATACCCGCCAAATCGCCCAATTTCCTATCGGACTGCATAGGCCGAGTATAATCGAGGTTTCATGCCTGCCGCGCTCGTCTGCTTCGAGCCCACGTGTCGTGCCCAGTATCCCACCTCGGAAGTGATCTATAACTGTCCGAAGTGTGGCGGGTTGCTCGAAGCGGTTATTGACTACGACAAGGAAGACGCCAAACAGTGGAAGGACCGGTGGCGGAAACGCCGTATGTCCAATGACCCGCTCGATGCGAGCGGCGTTTGGCGGTACCGGGAGATGCTGGATCTCTTTGGGGGCGGGTTCGACAATGTCGTGACGCTCCGGGAGGGATGCACTCCGCTACTGTCCGGCCCCAAAGCTGCCGCCTATGCCGGGTTGGATGGACTCGTATTCAAGCACCAGGGCTTCAATCCAACGGGTTCGTTTAAAGACAACGGGATGACCTGCGGCGTGGCTCAGGCAGTAAAACTCGGGATGAAACGGGTAGCCTGCGTCTCGACAGGCAACACGTCGGCGTCCATGGCGGCGTATTCGTCGGCAGCCGGACTCGATCCGATCATATTTATCCCCAATGGGAACATTAGCTTTGGGAAATTATCTCAAGCGTTAGATTATGGAGCGAAGACGCTCCAGGTGGAGGCCAACTTCGACCAGATCCTGGCCTTGGTCCGCGTACTCGCCGAGCGCCTGGGCATTTACCTGCTCAATTCGATCAATCCGTTCCGGATTGAGGGCCAAAAGTCCATTGTGATCGAGATGCTCGATCAGAGGGACTGGAAGGTGCCGGATTGGATCGTATTGCCGGGCGGCAATCTGGGTAATACGAGCGCGTTTGGCAAGGCGCTCCGGGAACTGCTCGAGTTGGGTTTGATTGACCGGCTGCCGAAACTGGCGGTTGTGCAGGCTGCGGGATCGTCGCCGTTTTACGACTACATACGGCAAGACGACCGCTCCACCTTTCCCACCGTGACGAAACCGGAGACGTTGGCCACAGCCATCAAGATCGGCGATCCAGTCTCCTATTCCAAGGCGTTGCACGAGATACTGACGACCGGCGGCGTGGTGGAGAAGGCGACTGAGCAGGAGATCGCCGATGCGAAAGCGGTAATCGGCGCGTGCGGTATCGGCAGTGAGCCGGCTTCGGCCGCGACGCTGGCCGGATTGAAGAAACTAGTGGCCGCGGGTACGATACAGCCGGACGCCGATGTGGTGGCTGTTCTGACCGGGAACGTGCTCAAGGACCCCGACTACATCTACAAGTACCATACGGGTCAACTGGATGACCCCCATGGCGCGCGGCTTACTTCGAGCTTCGCGAACCGGCCGGTCGTGGTTCCGAACGACGCCGACCGGATCGCTTCCCTTCTGAGCGCCTAGCTGTTTTACCGCCGCCGGAGTTGGGCCAGTAGGATAAGCCCCGCTCCGGCGAGCCAGGCCGCACCAGGCTCAGGCACGCGCGTTTGCGGAGCTACGTCGGCCCACGTAGTAGCCACCCGGATCTCGCCCACCGAGTAGGCCCCGCCCCCGAAGAGTTGCAGACCCGTGACGGTCCCGAGGTTGAGATCCGTCTTCACGGCTCCTGCGCCCGGTTCGTTTTGGCCGGGATTCACGTACAAGGTAGCCGCATCGTTTCCCGCCAGGAAATCGAGCTTCAGGATGAGTTGGGTCACCGTATTAGCGAGGGGACCGACGCCGGTGTCCACCTGACCACCGCCGCCGCGTGTCTCCGCCACATAGTTGTTCACGGCCGCTCCGCCGCCGGCCTTCCCGATGTAGAGATCGCCGCTGCTGCCATCGAGAAACAGGCCAAAGAACCCGGCGGAAAAGCCGTCACCCACCGTTCCATCGGCACGCAGCAGCACGCTGAGGTATAAAGACGTACCGGATGCGCCCAGCGTATTGTCGGAAAAGGAGCGGGATGCGCCGCCCCAACTACCGGGGAAAGAGGGAGTCGAAACAAAACCGCCCGTAGTGACGGTGAAGTTGCCGTGTTGAGGTGCTATACCGTTGGTCCATGCGCCGTTGAATCCGGTACCGCCATTCAGCCCTTCAATGGGAGCGCCCAGGTTCTGGTAGTCAAATGCCTCCACAGCGATGATGGCGGCCGGAGCGGAGACGGCGGTCAGGAGGAGAGCAGCGAGGGAGGAGGCGCCGCGCAGTGTGAGTCTGGATAGCATGTCTAGGTTTTCCTTATCCCTACCTGCGCAAAAGGGAGAGCAAAATTTTCGCTCGCGTAAACAGGAATTTTTACGTGCTAAACTACAGTTAATTGTCTGGTGAAACTATGATTCACTCAGAGGGCCGTTCGCTGTCCGAGATCAATTCGAGCGTTCCCACCGCCATGCCGGGAACGTGGAAACGACTGGCCGCCTTTGCGGGGCCTGCGTACCTGGTCTCCATTGGCTATATGGATCCGGGCAACTGGGCCACGGATCTGGAAGGCGGGTCGCGCTTTGGATACCAGTTGCTCTGGGTGCTGGTTGTCTCCAATTTCATGGCGATCCTACTGCAGACCTTGAGTGCGCGGTTGGGAATTGTGACGCGACAGGATCTGGCGCAAGCGTGCCGGGCGGCCTATCCGAGGCCGGTGACGTTGGTCCTTTGGGCGCTCTGCGAGGTGGCTATCGCAGCCACTGACCTGGCGGAGGTATTAGGCGCGGCGATAGCTCTGCATCTCTTGTTTGGCATCCCTTTGCTGTGGGCGGTGCTACTGACGGCAATCGATTCCTTTTTTATTCTCTATTTACTTAAACTTGGCGTACAAAAGTTCGAGTGGATTGTCCGAGGTTTAGTCGCGGCGATTGGTCTCTGCTTTGCCGTGGAACTCTTTCTGGCAAAACCAGAATGGGGGGCGGTGGCGGCGGGTTTGATCCCCTCGATCAGTGGGGAGAGCCTGTACGTCGCGATTGGCATTCTTGGCGCCACAGTGATGCCACATAACCTCTATTTGCACTCCTCTTTGGTACAAACGAGGCAATTTGGGCACACTTTAGAGGAGAAAAAACGCGCTTGCCGCTTCAATTTCATTGATTCCGCCGTGGCGCTGAATGCCGCGCTGCTGGTAAACGCCGCCATTCTGATCCTGGCGGCGGCGGTATTTTACCGACAGGGAGTGGCGGTGACCGAAATCGAACAGGCGCACCAGATGTTAAGCCCCCTCCTGGGTACGGCGGCGGCCAGCGCATTGTTTGCTATTTCTCTGCTGCTTTCCGGACAAGCCTCTACATTAACGGGAACCCTTTCCGGTCAAATTGTTATGGAAGGTTTCCTCAACCTTCGCTTGAACCCATGGGTGCGGCGGCTGGTCACGCGCGGACTGGCCATTGTGCCGGCGGTAGCGGTGATTTACACGTCTGGTGAGTCCCAGGTCTACCAGTTGCTCATACTGAGCCAAGTTGTACTCAGCCTGCAGCTGCCGTTCGCGGTGATTCCGCTCATCCGGCTTACAAGCGATAAACAACGAATGGGAGAATTTGCCAACCGGCCTTGGGTGACGGTGCTGGCGGGTCTGGTAGCAGGCATCATCCTTTTCTTGAACGCCTGGCTTGTAAAAAACACATTCGATACGATGTTGTCGAATGGCACGAACGTTTATCTGATTGCCGTACCTTGTATTCTGCTGTGTCTGCTGCTGCTTTATCTGCTGGTGGAGCCGTTTGTGCGCCAGACGCCGGCCGAAGCGTCCGCAGGGATCGCCATGCCAGTTCCGGAATGGCGGGGTACCGACAGCGAATTACCGGTATACCGGAAAATTCTGGTGCCGCTGGATCACTCCGCTTCCGATGCCATTGCCTTGCGACACGCGATGTCCCTGGCACGACAGTCCGGCGCGCGGTTGTTGTTGTTGCATGTGGAAGAAGGGGCGACCAGCCAAGTCTACGGTGTGGATAGCTCCACAGCCGAGGTGACAGGCGGCTCTACTTATTTCCAGTCCCTCTCAAAACACATTGCAGAACAGCATATTACATGTGATTTCTTCATCCGTCACTCGACATCGCCATCGCAAGAAATTGTACGCCTGGTAAAAGCGGAGGCACCCGACCTGATTGTGATGGCAGCGCATGGACATGGAAGAATCGGAGATTTGGTGTACGGGCAAACCATTGAACATGTGCGACATGCGGTGAAAATCCCTCTTCTCGTCGTACAATAGAAGAGCAAAACATTCGCAAACGAAATTGTTGCGGTTCCCGGCTGTCCCACGGAGTGTGTCACACCAACACGCCCGCCGCTCCCCAGGTCGCGATAACGCTAACAAAATAAAGGACCGACCGTTGGCCCGCCGTTTGCAC
>DASTML010000252.1:0-22986 GCA_035714175.1 Bryobacteraceae bacterium
GCTCAATCCGGCCAAGGATTTCAAGGAACATCTCATGCCCTGGCAGGTGCCGCATCGCGGCGCCGGCGAGGATGGCCGCTACTACTTCGGCGGCATGAAGTACGGCTACTTCGAAGCGCCGAACGGCTACTGGGACATTCCCGGCGAACCCTACACCGTTGCCGCTGGCGACAAGTTCGCCTGGTTCCGCTCACGCATCGTCGGCGGACGCACCAATCATTTCGGCCGCATCTTCCTCCGCTTTTCCGACTACGATTTCAAGCCCCACTCCACCGATGGCCTCGGCGACGACTGGCCCATCTCCTACGACGACGTCGCCCCCTGGTACGACAAGGCTGAAGCCTTCATCGGCGTCCACGGAACAAAGGAAGGGCTGCGCACCGCGCCGGACGGCATCTTCCAGAAGCCGCCCGCTCCGCGCGTCCATGAAACACTCATTCAGAAGAGTTGCGCCAAGATCGGCATCCCCGTCATTCCCGCCCGCAAGGCGATGATCACGAAAGCCCTCAACGGCCGCGCCGCCTGCCATTACTGTGGCCACTGTGGGCGCGGCTGCCTGACGGCCTCGGCCTACTCCTCCAGCCAGGTCCACATCTTCCCTGCCCTCAAGACAGGCCGCCTGGAACTCCGCACCAACGCCATGGTGCGCGAACTCATCACGAAGAACGGCAAGGTCTCCGGCGTCAGCTACATCGACAAGCTCACTCGCAAGGAAGAAACAGTCAACGCCCGTGTCGTCGTCCTCGCCGCCAGCGCCTGCGAAAGCGCGCGGCTTCTGTTGAACTCGAACAATCTCGCCAACTCCAGCGGTGTGGTCGGCCGCTATCTCACCGACACCGTCGGCCTTTCCGTCCGTGGGCAGGTGCCCGCGCTCGAAGGCCTCATGCACTACGATACTGACGGCATTCGCGGCATGCACATGTACATCCCCTGGTGGCTTTTCGGGCAGAAGCTAGATTTTCCACGCGGCTATCACGTCGAAATGGGCGGAGGCTTCGCCCAGCCCCAACTGGGCGCGTTCCAATCCACCGCGGCCCGCTACCCCACCTATGGCGCGGCGCTCAAGAAGCACATCCGCCAGGATTACGGCACCTACATCGGTTTCACTGGTCGTGGTGAGATGATCCCCAACGAAAAGAGCTACTGCGAAATCGATCCCAACGTCACCGACGAATACGGCATCCCGGTCCTGCGCTTCCATTTCCAGTGGTCGGAACATGAACTCCGCCAGGCCGAGCACATGCGCAAGACCTTCACGCACATCATCACCAACCTCGGCGGGCGCCCCGAAACCATCTCTTCCGGCAACATCACCACCGGAGGCGAAGTCATCCACGAGGTGGGCACCATCCGCATGGGCAACGATCCACGGAAATCGGCGCTGAACAAGTACCAACAAGCCCACGATGTGAAGAACCTCTTTGTCGCCGACGCCGCGCCGTTCGTATCGAACCCGGACAAAAACCCCACGCTCTCCATCGTCGCGCTCGCCATGCGCATGAGCGAATATCTCGCCGAAGAAATGAGGAAGGGCAATGTCTAAGTTCACGCGCCGCACGCTCGTGCAAATCTCCGCCCTCCCCCTCGCCGCGCAGGTGCAAGGGCAGCATGATCACCATCCGCCCGCGCAAGCCGCCGCGCAAGCCCGCGTAAAATTCTTCACGGACCATGAATTCCAAACTCTGAAAGTGCTCTGCGATCTCATTCTCCCTGCCGACGACGTATCTCCCGCCGCCTCCGTCGCCGGAGCCCCCGAATACATTGAACTTTTGGCCAGCCGCAACGCGCGGATCGCACAAATTTTCCACGGCGGCCTCGCCTGGCTGAATGCGCACACGGCCGGTCGCGCCTTCGCCTCCGCGCCGCCCGCCGAACAAACCCAACTCCTCGATCGCATATGTGACCGCCGCCGCGCCGCTCCCGCCGACAAGCCCGGAGCCGACTTCTTCGACTGGGCGCGCCGCATGACCATCGACGCCTTTTACACCCACCCCGCCGGCTACAAAGATGTAGACTACCGCGGCGGCGTTGGCATGACAGGATACTCCGTTCCCGCCGAAGCGCTGGAACAAGCCCTCAAAAAAGCGAACCTGAAATGAAACCAAAAATCCTCATCCCCATCGGCGATGCAGCCGAAGCCCTGGACACCGTCTATCCCATCTGGCGTGTCATCGAAGAAGGGTGGGACGCCGTTGTCGCGGGCCCGGAAAAGCGTGTCTACCATCTCGTCATGCACGAGATTCCTCCCGGCTGGGACATCACCAAGGAATCCCCCAGCTACCACTGGGCTTCCGACATCGCCCTGCGCGACGTAAACCCCGAAGAGTACGCCGGTCTCTTTCTCACTGGTGGCCGAGCCCCGGAATACACCCGCTACGATCCAGACCTCATGCGCTGTACGCGCCATTTTTTTGAAGCGCAAAAGCCCGTTGCCGTCGTCTGCCATGGCGCGGAGATTGTCGCTACCGCCGACGTCATCCGGGGCCGCCGTCTCGCCACGGTCGCCAAATGCCGTTTCGATGTCGAAATCTGCGGCGGCACTTACGTCAACGACCGCTGCGTCCGCGACGGCAACATGGTCTCCGGCCGCACGTGGCACGACAACCCCTATTTCGTCGGAGAGTGGATGCGCATGTTGAAGGAGTACATCGCCGCCAACCCCAAATGACGCGCCGTTCGTTCCTCTCCCTCAGCGCCGTCGCAGCCGCGCAGGCCCCGTCCCCCCGCCCAAACATCCTCCTGATCGTCAGTGACGATCAGGGCTGGTGGGACTTGGGCCTGCACGGCAACCCTATTCTCGAAACGCCGAATCTCGACAAGCTGGCCCGTTCCGGCGTGCGTTTCAACCGCTTCTACGTCTCGCCCGTCTGCGCCCCCACCCGCGCCTCGTTGATGACCGGCCGCCACTATCTCCGGACCGGCGTCTACAATACGCGCTTCGGAGGCGACACCATGTCCGCCGCCGAAGTCACCCTCCCGCAACTCCTTAAACAGGCCGGCTACCACACGGCCCTCTTCGGCAAGTGGCATCTCGGCCGCTATGCGAAGTACCACCCGCTCAACCGCGGCTTCGACAAAGCTCTCACGTTTTCCCAGGGCCACCTCGAACGCTATACCCACCCCAATCAACTCAACGCGAACAGGCAACCCGTTGAGGCGCGCGGGCACATAACCGACGTAATTGCGGACTCCGCCCGCGCCCACATCCTGGCCCACAAATCCGCCCAGCCCCATTTCACCTACGTCGCCTTCAACGCTCCGCACACGCCTCTCTACGCCCCCGACGCCTACGCCGAGAAATACATAAAGAAGGGCTGCAACTATTCCAACGCCCACATGTACGGCATGGTCGATCATATGGACGCCGCCATCGGCCGACTGCTCGAAGCCGCCAGCGAAAACACGATTGTGCTCTTTATGAGCGACAACGGCGGCGTCAGCCGCCACTTCACCGCGGGGTTGCGTGGCTTCAAGGCCAGCGCCTTCGAAGGCGGCGTCCGCTCTCCTCTCTTCGTGCGTTGGCCCGCTCATGTCCGCCCCGGTCGGGAAGTCAACGCCGTCACCGCGCACATCGATATCCTTCCCACCCTCTGTCAAATCGCAGGCATCCAACCACCAGCCAACATCGACGGCCGCAGCTTCCTGCCCCATCTCAACGGCCCTGCGCCCGCCGACCCCAACCGCCGCGTCTTCCACATCTGGGATCGCGTCTCCCCCTCCCTCAACTCCAACTGGGGCATCGGCGGCCAGCGCTATAAGCTCGTCAAGAATCAGCTCTTCGACCTCGAAAACGATCCCGGCGAAACCACCGACATCGCCAAACAACACCCGGAAATCGCCGCCTCCCTCCGCGCCGAATTCGAAGCCTGGTTCGCCGATGTCACTAAGGGGCGTACCTGGGAACCGGTCCCCATCGAAGTCGGCCGCCCCGATGAAAACCCGGTCGAACTCCAGACCAGTTGGGCCAGAATCGCGGGCAAGACCACCTACACCTTCGCCGGTTACGATTGGGATACCGTGGAAGCCATGCAGTCGCCCGCCGACACCGCAAGCTGGAAAATCGACGTCATCCGCCCTGGCAGGTACGAGCTCGAAATCTCCTACGCCAGCACCGCTGCCTGCACGGCGCGGATCGCCAACCATGCCATCACAATCGAACCCACCGCTGGCCCCGCCGTCTTCCAACGAGTCCATGCGGGCACTCTTTCCCTGAAACAAGGCATCCAGCAAATCCAGGCCACCGCGGATAATCCCGCCTTCGCTCTCAATCGCTTCTGGCTCCGCCGAATCACCCCATGATCACTCGCCGCGCTCTCCTCGCCGCCCTCGCCCAACGTACCCACTGGCCCTTCGCCTACAGCTTCAAAGGCTACCCGCAGTGGCCGCTCGAAAAGGCATTTTCGCTCACCGCCCAACTCGGCTACACCGGCGTCGAACTCTTCGAACCCGCGAAGGTGGACGCCACCGAAGCCCGCCGTCTCGCCGCGAAACATAAGCTCCCCATCGTCGCCATCATGGAGGATCTCCGTCTCACCGGCGACGCCGCCGCCCACCTCCGCCAACTCGAATCCTCCTGCAAACTCTCCGCCCAAATCGGTCGCCCTCTCATCGAAACCGTCGTCGGAGGCAAGCCCGAAGAGTGGACCCAACTCCGCCCGCAATTCTTGGAACGCCTGAAACCCTGGGCCGTGCTTGCCGAAAAATACAAGGTCGTCGTCGCCATCAAGGCCCACATCGGTTCCGCGCTCCACCTGCCCGAAGACGCCGCCGGCCTCTGCCGCGAAATCAACTCGCCGTACCTCAAAATCAACTACGACTACAGCCACTTCCAGCTCCAGGGCCTTGACCTCGAAACCACCCTGAAAGCCGCCCTCCCCTACATCGCCATGGTCCACATCAAGGACTGGACCGGCACGCGCGACAAGTTCCGCTTCGCCCTCCCCGGCGAAGGGTCCATCGACTATACCGCCTACGCCGCCCTCCTGCGCCGTCTGAACTACCGCGGCCCCATCGTCGTCGAAGTCTCCGCCCACGTCCTGCAACGTCCCGGCTACAACCCGGAAAACGCGGCCCGCTTCGTAGCTGATACAGTACTCCCGAAGTTCCGTTAGTCATGATCACTCGCCGCCAAGCTATTCTTTCCGCGTCCTCCATCGCTCTTGCCAACGAGGCCTCTCAGGACCGCACCTCCATCGCCTACGACGGCATCAAGCCCAACAGCATGGTCTGCGACACCACGCTCCGCCAACTCCCCGATGGCTCCTGGATCCTCTTCCTCCTGGCCGGCGGCGACACCGAGCCCTCGCCGCTCAACTACACCGCCGTCACCCGCAGTAAGGACCAAGGCCGTACCTGGTCACCCATCGAAACTGTGAATGTCGGCTTCCCGCGTTCCGGCAAAACCATCGGCCAGGGTCCCACCGAACTGATCGTCGGCAAGAGGCGCTGTTCTCTCTACTTCTCCACCCACTCCCACCACTGGCGCAACGATTGGAAATCCTGGGTCATGCACTCCACCGATCTGTGCCGTACGTGGTCACAGCCCGAACCCATCCCCGGCCGCCTCGCCAACCGCACCTTCATCCGCAACCACATCGCCACCCGCGACGGCCGCATTCTCCTTCCCTTCCAGCACTACATCGGCCCCGAATCCGAAGCGGATCGCCCGCCTCTCGAACGTGCCCTCACCAATCCCCGCAACGGCGTTCTCATGTCTGCCGACAAAGGCAAAACCTGGACCGAACACGGCAACATCCGCCTCACCACCGACGATAAATACTTCGGCTGGGCCGAAAACAATCTCTTTGAACTCGCCAACGGAAACATCGCCATGATCATCCGTGCCGACAAACTCGGCGGCGTGCTCTACTACGCGGAATCTACGGACGGCGGCCGGACCTGGCCCGAGTTCGCCGTAAAATCAGACATCCCCAATCCCGGCTCCAAAGCCACCCTTTACGCTCTAGGCAAAAACTCCGTCGCGCTCCTCCACAACCCGAATCCCACCCACCGCAGCCCCATGGCCCTCTGGATCTCCCACGACGGCATGAAAACCTGGCCCTACCGCCGCGTCCTCGTCCCCGAGTCTGTCGACGGCCCCAAAGGCCGCCTCAACTACCCCGACGGTTTCGTCAGCCGCGACCGCAAATGGCTCCATTTCGCCTTTGACGACAATCGCCACCGCGCCGTGCATTACTCTGCAAAACTTCCTTAAATGTCCGGCTTTTAATGCAACATTTCTTTCTGGCGTTCATCTATCAGTCAGAAGCGATGAATGACTCCGGCAACATCCGGCGTGTAACGCAACCAGCGATAAACGCCCTTCCTGTCGACACCAGCGGCGGCATAGAACTCGCCATGGTACCCATGGGAACCATCCTCGAAGTGGAAACGCGGAATACCACCTATACGGTGATCCCGCAACCGCAAAACCAAACCATTATTTGGGGCCATCCTGAGTATTGTCCGGATCCGATACTCATCTCCGGCCTGGGTTCGGCCTGCACCACGGGCCACTTCCGCGAAGGGTATCTTTGCCCCAACTGGCGGCTTAGTTTCCCGCGCGGTGAAAACCGCGTGGCCACGTCGCCTATCGTCGCGGTTCGTGTAAAACGTCAAAATTAGGCCTTGTGTTATATGTGACAAGGGGCTGGCAACGGCCCCTTGTCACAGAATGAATTTCATCGCGCAGGAGTCCCTCCAGAAGCTCCGCGGCGGTTATTACACCCCGAAAGATCTCGCAGGCTTTCTCCTTCGCTGGATGCAAGAACTCCGGCCAGCCCGCGTCTTGGAGCCCAGTTGTGGGGATGGCGTCTTCTTGCATGGCAACTCTGCCATCACCGCCTTCGAACTCGACCCCGTCGAAGCCGCGAAAGCCGCGCAAACGAACCCACGCGCGGAGGTCCGCAATGAAGACTTCCTCGCCTGGGCCCTCCCGCAAATGGGTCCAGAAGGTGTTCGTTTCGATGCCGTAGTCGGCAATCCTCCCTTCATCCGTTACCAATATCTCCCCGCCGATTTTCAAACCCGCGCGGAGCAGGTTTTTCGCACCCTCCATCTCCCCTTCACCAAGCACACCAACGCCTGGGTGCCTTTCATCATGGCCTCCATGGCCCTCCTCCGCCCCGGCGGCCGCCTCGCCATGGTCGTCCCGGCCGAAATCCTGCACGTCACGCACGCCCAGTCCCTGCGCAATTACCTTGCCGCGCACGCCCGCCGTATCGTCATCGTGGACCCCGAAGAGCTATGGTTCGAGGGAACACTCCAAGGCGCGGTCCTCCTGCTAATCGAAAAAGGCGAACCCGGCGAAGGCCTCGCCATTTACCCCGTAAAGGATCGCGAATTCCTCGGCCTCCCGCCCTCCGACATCTTTCAGACGCCCGCCAGCACCGCCCCCCTCCAAGGCAAATGGACCCAGGCGCTCCTCTCCGCACCCACCCGCTCCCTCCTCCAAACACTCGAATCGCACCCCAAAGTCCACCGCTTCCACGACATCGCCCAAGTCGACGTCGGCATCGTCACCGGAGCCAACAAGTTCTTCCTCGTCCCGGACGAAACAGTCGAAGCCTACAAACTGCAAGAATGGGCTCACCCCATGTTCGGCCGCAGTGAACACTGCCCCGGCATCGTCTATGACGCCGCTCAACACGCCGCGAACGCCGCCGCCGGCCTCCCCACCAATTTCCTCTGGTTCCAAACCCGCCCCCCGAAGGCTTACCTGGCATTAGGCGAATCCCAGCAACTCCCCGCCCGCTACAAATGCCGCATTCGAAAACCCTGGTACACCGTGCCGTCCGTCTACGCTACCGAAATCGGCATGTTGAAGCGCTCGCACGACACCCCCCGCCTCATCCTCAATCGCCTCGGCGCCTACACAACGGACACGGCCTACCGCATCCGTTCCAAGGCCACACCCGCCGAATCCCTCGTCGCCGGCTTTCTGAACCCGCTCACCGCCCTCAGCGCCGAACTCGAAGGCCGTCACTACGGCGGCGGCGTACTCGAACTCATCCCCTCGGAGATCGAACGCCTGCTCATCCCCCTCACAAAAGCTCCGGCCATCGACAAGCTTGACCAAACGGTCCGAACGGTTCCCGTGCAAGAAATCCTTGCCGCGCAAAGCAAGACCATCCTAACCCCGCTAGGCCTCTCCGCAACCGAGCAAACACGCCTATTGGAAGCCTGGCGCGCGCTCCGCAACCGCCGCCACCGCGTCAGCTAACGCAGCATCCGTTTCACCACATGCCCGTCCACATCGGTCAGCCGGAAATCCCGGCCCATATGCCGGTAGGTCAGCCGCGTATGGTCAAACCCCAAACAATGCAGCATCGTCGCCTGCAAGTCATGCACATGCACCGGGTCTTCCGTCACGCGCATTCCCAACTCATCGGTGGCCCCAATCGTTTGCCCGCCGCGAATCCCTCCGCCCGCCGCCCACATCGTAAAGCAGCTCGCATGGTGATCCCTGCCCGCCTTCGCCTCCTCGGCATTGCGAAAATCACCCAGCGGCGTGCGCCCAAACTCCCCGCCCCACACCACCAGCGTCGAATCCAACAACCCCCGCTGCTTCAGATCCTGAATCAACGCCGCCACCGGCCCCGCCGTAATATCGCAATTCTTCTTCAGGTCTTTTTCCAGCTCCGTATGCTGGTCCCACGACGAATGGGTCACCATCACCACGCGCACGCCCCGCTCCACCAGCCGCCGCGCCATCAGGCAATTCGTCCCAAACGCCCGCGTCGTCTCCTGCTCCACGCCGTAGGCCGCCCGCGTCGCCGCCGTCTCTTTCGATAGATCCAGTAGTTCCGGCGTGCTCATCTGCATCCGGAACGCCATCTCGTACGAAGAAATCCGCGAAGCAATCTCCCGGTCCCCCGTCTTCTCATACCGTGCCCGGTTTAGCTCACCCACCAGCCCAAAATCCTGCGCCTGCTCCTCCCCACTCACTCCCTCTGGCGTCGACAAGTACAGCACCGGGTCCCCTGTCCGCCGGAACAGCACCCCCTGATGGCTCGAAGGCAAAAACCCGCTCGACCACTGGGCCGACTGGCTCATGTTGTTCTTCCCCGTGCTCAACACCACAAAGCCCGGCAGATTCTTCGATTCACTCCCCAACCCATACAGCACCCACGAACCCAGCGTCGGCCGCCCCTGCAACATGTGGCCCGTGAACAGAATCAGGTCCGCCGGCTGATGGTTGAACGCGTCCGTATGCATGGACCGCACAATGCACAGGTCATCGGCAATCGGCCCCCACGCCGACATCCAGTCGCTGAACTCCGCCCCGCTCTGCCCATACTTCGCAAATGGCCGCTTGCAACCCAACACCTTCGCATTCGGCTTGATAAACGCAAACTTGAAGTCCTTCGTCATCGAAGGCGGCAGCGGCTGCCCGTGCCACTTCGTCAGTGCGGGCTTCGGATCGAACAGGTCGATCTGGCTTGGAGCCCCTTCCATGTAGAGAAAAATCAGGTTCTTCGCCGTCGCCGGAAAATGTGGCCGCTTCGGTTCGAACGGATTCACAATCGGCGGTTCCGCCGCCCGGCCTTCATCGGCCAGCAGCCCCGCCAACGCGGCCATGCCTGCTCCGCCCGCCGCCGTCTGCAGGAACCGACGCCGTCGCAAAATGGAATCGTAGTTATTCACGAGTCAAAAACTCATCCGTATTCAACAATGCACGGCTCGCGCCAAACCATCCCCGCCGCGCCACATGGCTCAGCACCGCATCGCGCTCCCGGCCCGTCGGAGCCCGTCCAAAACACAACGCAAACGCCCGGTCCAGCCGTTCCGCCTCCGGCGCTTCCTCAATCCGCGCCGCCAACGCTTGCGCCGCCTCTACAAACACCGGATCGTTCATCAGGTTCAGCGGCTGCAGCGGCGTATTCGACGTCTCGCGCCGCGAACAACTCACCGTCCGGTCCGGCACATCGAAATTCATCAATAGCGGATAGGTGGCAGTCCGCTGCAAAAATACGTACAGCCCACGCCGGTACCGCGCCCGCCCGCCGGTCTCTTCCCACTTCATGCTGTACTGCAAGTCCGCCACGCCCGCGGGCTGCGGAGGCCGTATGCTCTCCCCGCCCACGGCATCGTTCAACAGTCCACTCACCCGCAGCGCCGAATCCCGGATCAACTCCGCCGGCAACCGCAGCCGAGCCTGCCGCGCCAGCAGTGTATTCAGCGGGTCCACCGTCGAAAGGTCAGGCCGCGCCTCGGACGCCTGCCGGTACGTCGCCGACGTCACCAGCAGCCGAACCATCTTCTTCACGCTCCATCCATCCTGGAACTCCGCCGCCAGCCAATCCAGCAACTCCGGATGCGTCGGCTTCTCTCCCTGCGCGCCAAAGTCTTCTGAGGTCCGCACCAGCCCGCGTCCAAAGAACTCCTGCCAAAGCCGGTTCACCGTCACCCGCGCCGACAACGGATTCTCCTTGGCCACCAGCCACTCGCCCAGCGCCAACCGGCCCGCCGTGCCGCCGGCCAACACAGGCAGCGCCTTCGGCGTTCCCGCCGCCACCGCCTCCCCCTTATCGGTCCAATTTCCTCGAATCCGCACATGCGTGGCGTCCTTCCGCCCGCTCTCTTCCAGCGTCATCAGCCGGCTCATTCGCGGATACTTCTCGTCCAGCTTTTTCAGCTTCTCGCCTAGCTCTTTTAACTTCAGCCCGTCGTACTTCTCTTTGCCAATCGTGCCCTGCGATGACTTCACAAAGTAGTCCGTCAACGCATCCTGATCCCGTTCCGTGCGTTTCCCACGCGCCGTCAGCAGCGTCCGCCGCCCATGGTCCACCTGTTTGGAATAGGAGTCATAATTCACATCCCAATTCGGCCGCCGCCCCGGGTTCTCCATCGCATCCCGCAGCCCGTCTTCCCATTCCGCCAGCGTGCCCGCAATCCCGTACTCGGCCAGCAACTTCTCCCGCTCCGCCCGGAATGTCTTCGCATACTGCCGGTAGATTCCCCACTCGCCAGGCAGCGGGGCATCCAGATCAGCTTCATCCGCATTCTCAAAAAACGCGAGCATCGAGTAAAAATCCTTCTGCGAAATCGGATCGTATTTGTGATCGTGGCACTGGGCGCAGCCCACCGTCAGGCCCAGCCAAACCGTACCTACCGTGCTCGCCCGGTCCACCAACTGCTCAAACCGGATGCGGTCCAACTCCACGCCGCCCTCCCGGCTCGTGATCGTCTGCCGATGAAACCCCGTCGCCGTCCGTTCCTCCAGCCCGGCTCGCGGCAGCAGATCCCCAGCCATCTGCAACACCGTAAACCGGTCAAAAGGCATGTCGCGATTGAAAGCGTCAATCACCCAGTCTCGATACCGCCAGGCCCATGGCCGGCCATAGTCCTGCACTCCACCCTCGCTATCGGCATAGCGAGCCAGGTCCAGCCAGTGCCGGGCGATCTTCTCCCCATAGTGCGGCGAAGCCAGCAAGCTATCCACCAGCCGTTCGTAAGCATCCGGCCGCCCATCGGCCAGAAACGCCTCCACCTGCTCCGGCGAAGGAGGCAACCCCGTCAAGTCCAGGTATAACCGCCGCGCCAGCGTCCGCCGCTCCGCCTCCCGCGAAGGACCAATCCCCCGCGCCTCCAGCGCCGCCAGCACGAAGGAATCCACCGCATTGCGCCGCCAGTTGGCATTTTTGAGGACCGGTTCCGCCGGCCGCCGGATGGGAGCAAAGGACCAGGGCCGCAGCCCGCCCGCCCAGGCACGCAAAACCGACACTTCTTCTTCCGGCAGTGTCCCGCCCGGAGGCATCTTGATCTTCCCCTGGCGCCCGACAGCCTCGACAATCCGCCGCCCCGCCGTCGTCGCCGATTCTTCCCGGTCCAGCCGCAAATTCCCCATCGTCTGCGCCGACCCATGGCACCCGAAGCACCGCTTTTGCAAAATGGGTTGCACATCCCGCGCAAAATCCGGCGCGCCCTGCGCCCACACGGCAGCCCACGCAACCGGAATCAGGAATAACTTTCGCACGCTTCCATTGAATCTACAACAACCGTATAGACAAGATAGAACCGTGGCTAGAGTCGGTTATCTCATCGTATGCCTGACGGCAACTCTCACCCTACGCGGGCAAAAAATCCCAAATCCGATGGAATATCCCACGCCGCCCCTGATGGATATAAAGCCGCATCCTTTGATTTTTGACACGCCGGAGCGGAAAGCCCTGGAACAGGAATTCGGTGACCGTCCGCCTACCTTTAGTAACTTCGCCAGTCACTACCATGTCAAGCTACTCCGCGACAAAAGGCAGATGGCTATCGTGGATCGAACAACAGGAATCATCTATCCCTCGCCCTTTGCAACGGCAACGGATCCTTTCGCACTTCCTCCCTCCAACTGGGATCCGGAACGGCCGCAATTCTTGCCAATTAGCAACCTACTAGGCATACCCAACGTTTGCCCCCAGGGTCCGAACTCTTGCGCGTCGTTCTACTTCCTATGGGAAAACAACAAGTTCCGCCTCCTGGAATCTATACCGGTCTCCGCCGTGCCAATCATCCCCACAATTTCCCCGTTAGTCGGCAAGTGGACCGGCCGATGGAGCTACACCGACGGGATGGAGGAATTCGCCGAGTCGTTCACGCTGGAGTTCACAGATCGCGCGGGCAAACTGACAGGCCTCTATGCCAGCTTCAAAACCAAGCCGGCAAGGAAATTCCGGATCACAGAGATTACAGCCACAAAAATCGACAAATCCACATACCGAATGAATGTAGGCAATGAATGCTGGAACGTGTCCGTGCAGGGTGATAAGCTCCAGGGTGTTCGGAATGGCGGCCCTTGTGCACCGAGTGGCATCGGGCCAGGAGCCCGGTTAGTAGCACTAGAGGCCACACGAAATCCTTAGATCTCCATCCCCTGCCGCTCCCGCAGCACCGACAAAATATGCTGCCAGTTCGCATAGCCGGATGTCGAATCGTACTGCTTGCCCTGGCTTTCAATAAACCGCATCGCATCCCCGGCCACGCGGAAATAGTTCATCGGCTGGCTGTCAATCGCTTTCTGCTCGGCTTCGGTAAACGAAATAAACTGCCCGTTCGGGCCCAACTTGCCGATCGGCCCCGCCATCTGCAACATCCCCAACTGCGTCAGATCGATCACCCCGGAATCGAACAACTTCTTCGCCACGTCTTTCATCTCCGCCCGGGTCATCTTGGTAAAGTCCGTCTTCCCGCTCACCCCGGCCTTCTCCAGTAAGGCGGCAAAGTCCGCGCCCCCGCTCTTCCCCGTCATCGCGGCTTGCATCATGTCGTAGGCACGGCTCGTTCCGTCAATTCGCATTCAGAAACCTCTGCAATCCCGAAACCAATCAAAAAGGCCTTACTATCCAACAACCACGCCCGCGCCACCCCGCCAAAAACTCGTCAACTCCGCCAAAATCCCGTTCATTCCACGCGAAAACGAAAATCGGCGTAGGGCTCCGTCACAGCATACTTCACCGCTAACGGGCCAACCCCAAACAGATGAATCAGTCTCCCCAAAGACGAAACACTTTGGAGTAGCCGGGCATCGCCGGATAACGCCAGCATGTTGGCGGCCACCGAAACAACGCCTAAGAGTAGAAGTTGCGGTAGCGCAATCCTCCATGCCACCAGAGCCCACTCTCGCGGAGTCAGCTTGGACGCAGTTCCGTCCTCTCGTTCCACAATCAGTCGAAACCCGCGAAAACGCTTTCGTGCCATTCGGGGAATGAGCAGAACATGCCCCGCAAAATAGAGAACTTGAAATAGACCGCCAATGGCGAACGAAAACGAAAACATCTGCTCCGCCGGCAACAAGCTCGCCGCCTGCATCGTTAAGAACATCCCCACCGTCCACGCAGGCCACGAAGTAGACCAGAAGACGCGCCAGCTCTGCCACCAGCCCATTGGCCGATCGGACGCAAGATCCATGACAAGTACCTACCGAAGTTGGAGTTTGAACAAACATAATATGGCAAGTAGGCCACGCAAAACGTTCCTGGAGAAATCGGAAGGGATTGTTTTGTAAGAATTAGCCTGTCCTGTCGTGGCGAAACCAACCTCTCAACAGCAGTTCGCAATTTTCCAGTTTATTTCCCGCCCATTTTCAGAAACTTACAAAATGTGACCCCCATTTTCCTTGCCGCCCCGTGCTAGGTTCAAAACAGAGAAACGGCCTCCGCCCAGGAGGCCGCTTCCACTTCAGACCCACGAGGAGACGGAACGTCATGATCACCCCCGAACGCAGAGCGGAAATCGCCCGCGCCAACGGAGCCAAATCCAAAGGACCTGTCACGCCCGAAGGCAAGGAACGCTCTTCCCGCAACGCCATCACCCACGGTGAACGCGCCGCCGCCCTCCAACTCTTCGTCCCGCCCCACTCCGCCGTCCTTGCCAATGAAGATCGCCAGAAGTTCTATCGCCTAATGGACGCCGCCGTCGCCGCCTTCCGCCCGCAGTCGGAGATCGAACACGCCATCGTCCGTCAGATGGTCGAACTCCAGTGGAAAATCGACCGCAACCACGCCATCGAAACCGCCCTCCACAACCGCGAACTCCTCCGCGTCGCCAACACCATCACCCCCACCGCGCCCGAACTCCGCGATATCGAAATCTGCATCGCGGTCCAGGAAGCGCTAACCGGCAACCGTACCATCACGGCCCTTCGCCGCGATACCGCCAGTGCCAATACGCAAATCCTCCAACTCCAGCGCCGTCTCCAACACCTTCAGAAGAACTGGCCCGCCGGCGACCCGCCCACAAACGAACCCGAACGAACCAACCCCGCCCGTCCCCAACTCCTCGTTTCCAACG
This sequence comes from Bryobacteraceae bacterium, assembly GCA_035714175.1. Lineage (GTDB taxonomy): Bacteria > Acidobacteriota > Terriglobia > Bryobacterales > Bryobacteraceae. Next base: position 14,782 of record DASTML010000252.1, read on the forward strand.
AGCCCAGCCTCCCCTCCGGCACGGCAGAGCTCTTCCGCACCCTCTATGGCACGCCCGAACCGGACCCCGGCGAAGTCCTTGAGGCCGCATGACCGCCCTCCAGTCCCCTGAATCCGTCGCCGCCTTCCACGCGGCGCTTGCCCACTTCCCCAGTACAGCCGGCCCCGTCTGCCCGGACGTGCCAGCGCCCTCCGCCTGGGCCGCCGCGGAACTGCAATTCATCGCTGAGCCGAAACAGACCGAAGCCCTGGACTCCGCCGCGCCCCGCCTCGCCGTCCGTGCCGCCCGCCAATGGGGAAAGTCCACGCTCCTTGCCATCAAGGCGCTTCACACAGCCGTCTTCCATCCGGGAGCCAGCGTCCTCGTGCTCGCGCTCTCGGCTCGTAATGCGGCCCTATTCGCCTTCACGCTCCGCCGCCTCGCCGCCCGCCTGGGCCACGCACGCCGCACGATCCCCGGCATGCCTCACTCTCTGGTACTCCCCAACGGCTCCACCATTCGTGTCGAATCCCGCGCCATCCGCTCCACCGGGCTCACCGGCCCGGCCACCGTCATTCTGGTCGACGGCGAAGATCCCGCGCTCCCCGTCCCGGCCCTCCTTCGCCAGGGAGGAACCATCTGGTTCTTCGCCACGCCAAACGGCGAAGCCGGCTTCTTCTACGACCTGTGGCACAACGAAGCGTTCAATCACTGGACCCGCCTCCACACCACCGTTGACGATGTGCCGACTCTGGACCCCGCCTACATCGACGAACGAACCCGGCTATCCCCCTGGTACGTGCACCAGGATCTCTATGCCGGGTTCGTTCCGCCTCCTGTTTAGAACGTCAGCCGTAGCGCCAACTGGAACGTGCGCGGCAGATTCGATTGCGACGTGATCCGGCCGAAGTTCTGGTTCGTCGCGCTCATCTCCGGACCGTTAAAGATCGCGTGATTGAACGCATTGAACGCCTCCGCACGGAACTGCATGTTGATCCGTTCCACAATCGGGATCGCCTTCACCACGGAAAGATCAATGTTGTTGATCTTGTCTGCGCGGTAAGCCGGAAACGCCTGCGGGAATGTCCTCCGGTTGCGGTCCAGTTGCAACGTGTTGTTGCGTTCGAAGCGCGAAATATCGAACGCTTGGTTCAGGTTCCGCGCGTCCCACTGCAGATTACCGCCGTAGTAAAGAACGTTGCCGAACTCCACCGGCCCGCCCGACTGCCAATTGAAGATGCCCGCCAACTGCCATCCGCCGATCGCCCGGTTCAACCACGGACCCGCGTTCGTGCCCAACGCCTTCCCCTTCCCGAACGGCAACTCGTAGGTGCTGGAGAAAACGAAACGGAACGGCCGGTCCTCACCGGCAATGCGGTACTGCAACGCATCGGAAGCCTCATACAACCGGTTGGTCGCTTCCATCATCTTCGACCATTGGAAGTTGGTCAGGAACTGCAACCCGCTCGCGAACCGTTTTTCCAGCCGGATCTGCGCCATGTGGAAATTCGAGTAGCCAATCGACTGTCCGTCCACAATCACGCCATCGTTGAACGAATTGCCCGACGTGCCCAGGAACTGCGGATACCGCCGGAGCAAAGTCTCTGTCGATACCGTGGACCCATTCAGCGTCGAACCCGGCAGCAGGTTCCGCATCGGGTTGGAAACCACCGCCGTCAACTGGTTGATCGTGGCCTGATCCCGGACCGGCGAAGTCGAAAGGTATTGCTCGGGCACATAGTTCAACTGCCGCGTCACCAGTAGGCTCTTCACCTTCGAGCCCATATATCCCAACTCCAGCAGCATGTTCTTGCCCAATTCCCGCTGAATATTGAAATTCCACCGGTGCGTAATCGGTTGATTCAATTCGCCGGAGTTGTAGCGGACCGACTGCCCCAGGAACGTATTCACCCCATTGGCTGCGCCTACCGGCTGCAAAATGCCGCTCGGGAAGGGATTCGTGAAAGTGGTCGCCGGCGAAAGGAAGTTGTCGAGCGTAGGCACCAGTTGCGTCGTCTGGCTGAAACCGGGCTGTTGGATTCCGGTCGTGCCGAACGTGCTGTAGAAGATGCCGTATCCGCCGCGCAATACAGTCTTGCCGCCTAGCATCCGTGGCGACCACGAAAAACCAAAACGCGGGCTCACCGCGTTGTTCGGCGGGCTATAAATCGTCCGGTTGTTATCATCGGCAAACAGAACTCCGCCTGTCGGCGTAAACTGCGCGGCCGGCAGAATCGGAAGCGGCGCGGCCGCATAGTTCGCCTTCGCCTGCGCCGTAATCGAAAGATTCGCGTTCGGGTCAAAACCCCTCACCGTCCGGTTGTACCGTTCAATCGTGCCGGTCTCTTTTTCGTACCGCAAACCCAGGTTGAAGGACAGCGTGCTGTTCACCCGGAAATCGTCCTGCACGAAGAACGCAAGGTATTTCGCGCTCTGCGTCCGCGTCGCGTTTACATCGAATTGTCCGCTCGTCGGCAATCCCAGGAAGAAGGAGGCCATGTCCTGTCCCAGCGGCGCGGCCGGCGAATTGTCCAGCGGCCCGCGTGTCCAGGTATTGTTGAATCCATATAGCCCCGACGAATTGCCGTAGCTGTTGGAGCTCTCCCGCTGCGTCCGCAAGTCGGTGCCAAATTTGATCGTGTGGCGATTCACAATCTTCGTCGCCGCCAGGAAGATCTGGTAGGAATCAAATGGCGTCCGGTCACCGCCCGAATCGGCAAGGTCGGTGATGTTCCCCATATCGATGCGCGGCAGCAGCACTTTCGTGCTCGCGGCCCGCAGCGAAGCCGGTAAGCCCAGCGTAGTGAAATCGAATCCGTCGTAGGGCCGGATATTGGCCTCCACAAACCGCGACCAGTTCAGCCGCGTATTCAGGAACAGGGACGGGCTCACCGTATAGACATCGTCAAACGTCACGCCCCAGTTGCTGCGCAGCAGGTTGTTTCCCGTCGCGATATTCGAGAACCGGTTGCCCCGGTTTTCCACGCGGTCGTTGTAACGGCCCGAAAGGAAAAACTTATGCCGGTCGGAAGCGTTCACGTCAATGCGCCCCATGAATGAGGAAAACGTGTCGGAGCGCACCGCGTTATTGAAGTAATTGTTTGTGCCGTTCGCGGTCCCCGCTGCGTTCGGAAGTGGGTAGAACTGGCTGATCGCCTTGGAGACCGGATTCAGTTGACTCTGCGGAATGATGTTGCCCGGATAGGGCTGTCGGCGAATGCGCGAACCCTCTGTCACGCCCGTCCGTGGGTCGTAGATCTGATAAATGCTGTCCACGCGGAGTAACTGCGAAAAATCGCCATTCCGCTGTTCCGCCGTCGGGACAGTCGAGAACGTCGGTTCCGGCTCAGACTGCCGGATTCCTTCTGAACCGAAAAAGAAGAAGAGCTTGTTCTTCCCGTTGATCAGTTTCGGAATCATCACCGGGCCGCCAACCGTAAAGCCATATTGATTGAATCGCGTGACGGGCTTCGTCTGCCCCGCCTGATTCGTAAAAAACGGTGTCGCCTTCAACCGCTGGTTCTGGTGAAACTCGTACAGGGAACCATGAAAATCGTTCGTGCCTCCCTTCATCACAACGTTCACCGTACCCCCGCCCGTATTGCCGTACGCCGCATCGGGCTGGAACGCCTCCACCTTGATTTCCTGCACCGCATCCACCGGCGGGTTGTAAGCCACGCGCCGGTTGCGCGTCATGTCCGGCGCCCCGTCCAACAACAGCTCATTGCTCTGGCTCTGGCCGCCTCCCATCGAAAACCCTGCCGGTCCACCGTTATCAAACGGCCGCGTAAACCGCGGATCGGATGAAGGCGTTACGCCATAGGCCAACTGCGCCAGGGTCAACGGCGTCCGGCCGTTCATCGGCATCAACCCGATCGTCTTCTCGCTAATCACTTGGCCTACCGAGGCCGAATTAGTCTGCAACATGGCCGCGTCCGCCGACACCGTAATCGCGTCCGACTGGCTCCCGACCTGCAATGCAATGTCCACCGCCAGGCGCACATTCGTCCCTAGCGTGATCCCGTCCTGGACATGCTTTTTGAATCCCCCGTGCTCCGCCGTGAGCGTGTAAGGGCCAGGAGGCAGGAATGGAAGCGTGTACTCGCCCTCCCCTCCCGTTGTGGCCTCCGCCTTGGCGCCGGTGTTTTTCTCCGTCGCCAGAATCTTTACTCCAGGCACAGCCGCCCCACTAGGATCCGTCACACGCCCCGATATCGTGGACCGGAACTCCTGGGCACATAACACGGCCCCTAGAATGCCTACAAGGGCAATCGACTTCATCATTTCCCTAACCCCCAAAGCGCTTAGTTACAATTTGTTAAGCTCGGACCCAGCCCTTTCGGGCCACCAGATAGGGAAGACTATACACCAAATGTTTACGGCTTGTGTAAACGGGCGCGTAACATTCGTTTGATAAAATTGAGGTACGCTTCAACCACCACTTTGAGGTTGTTTCACTCTTTATGAACAAAAAATCAGTACTTGCAGCGCTGTTACTGCTCTGCCTGCCCGCGGGATTGCTCGCGCAGGCCGTTGCCGGTTTCGGCGGTATCTCGGGTGTCGTCCGTGACGCCACGGGGGCCGTTGTCCCGTCCGCCAATGTCATCGTAGAAAACACGTCCAAAGGCATCCGCCGGACCCTGACATCTAATGACGCAGGCATCTTTGCCGCCCCGGCCCTCGTCCCCGCCCCGGGCTATTCCGTGAAAGTCAACAAAACCGGATTCACCGACTTTGAGGTCAAGGAAATCGAAGTCCTCGTCGGTCAGAACGTCAACATCAACGTTCCCCTGGGCGTCGCCGGCACCGCCACGCAAGTCGATATTTCCGACGCTGCTCCCATTGTCGAACAGACCAAGACCGGGATCTCGCAGGTCGTCAACAGCAAACAGATTCAGGAACTGCCCATCAATGGACGCCGCGTAGACGCCTTTGCGCTCCTGACCCCTGCCGTCGTCGCCGACGGCGCCTTCGGCCTGGTCAGTTTCCGCGGCATCGCAGGCGGCAATGCCTTCCTCACCGACGGAAACGACACGACCAACAACTTCTATAACGAAAACGCGGGCCGTACACGCATCACCACCCAGATCTCCCAGGACGCCGTCCAGGAGTTCCAAGTGCTGACCAACGGCTACTCCGCCGAGTTCGGCCGCGCCTCCGGCGGCGTCATCAACACCGTCACCCGCTCCGGCGGCAACAACGTCCACGGCACCGCCTACTGGTTCTTCCGCAACCAGGACTTCAATGCCCGCGACCCCTATGCCACCGTAAACCCCGAAGAGCGCCGCGATCAATTCGGCGGCTCCCTCGGCGGTCCTATCAAGAAGGACAAACTCTTCTACTTCGTCAACCTGGAAGCCACGCGCCGGAACTTCCCGCTCGTCGCCTCCCTTACCCGCCCCCCGCTGTTTGACGGCAACGGCGCCTTCGTCGGTACCTGCGGCGCCACCGCCGCCCAGTGCCAGGCTGCGCAGAACTTCCTGCAACGCCAGTTTCAGGTGCTGGACCGTACCGCCAACTCCGAACTCGGGTTCTCCAAGATTGACTGGCGGCCCAATGAACGCAATGCCGTCAGCCTCTCGTTCAACTACCTCCGCTGGATTTCGCCCAACGGCATTCAGACCCAGGCCGTGCTTAACAACGGCAACGGCGTGGGCAACAACGCGGATTCCACCGTTCGCACCCGCTACGGCCGCGCCTCCTGGACCTTCATCCCGACTAACACCGTCGTCAATGAACTCCGCTACGGCTGGTTCAAGGACCGTCTGTACGATTCGGTGAATGCCTCCCTCATCCCTGCCCTCACCGGCAGCGTCCAGATCACCGTGCAGGGGCAGACCAATCTCGGCGTGGCCGATGCCTACCCCCGCCTGAACCCCTCGGAAAACAAGAACCAGATCGCTGACAATCTCACCTGGACCGTTGGGAAGCACACGATCAAATTCGGCGGCGATTTCGTCAACGCCCGCGACTACAACAACATCCTCCGCAACCAGAACGGTACCTACGTCTACCCGACCTTCACCGCCTTCGCGCAGGATCTGACCGACAATCCCTCCGGAACCAAGCGGTGGACCTCCTACTCGCAGCGTTTCGGCCAACCCGTCGTAGACACCACCATCCGCGATATCAGCTTCTACGCGCAGGATCAGTACCGCATTACCCAGAAGCTGACCATCAACTACGGTCTGCGCTACGAATACCAGTGGTTCACTCAGCCGCGCATCGTCAACCCGGACTATGCCGCCCAGACCGGCCACATCCCGTCTTACGGCAAGAACTTCGCGCCGCGCATCGGCTTCGCCTATGCGATGAACAACAACAAGACCGTGCTCCGCGCCGGCTACGGCATCTTCTATGCCCGTACGCCCGGCGGTCTGATCAACACGCTGCACCTCGAAAACGGCGTGGTGCAGAAGCAGATCAGCCTGAATAGCGCGGTGCCCGCCGATTTGGCGATTGGACCGGTTTTCCCGAACAAGCTAGCCGGTATCGACCGCAATCCGCCGGCCGGCACCATCGACATCTCGGTTCCCGACGCCAACCTGCGCAACCCCTACACGCAGCAGGGCGACGTCGGCATCGAGCATGAGATCACTCGCGACCTGGGCATCACCGCCTCCTACCTTTGGAGCCGCGGCGTACAGCTCTACACGGTCCGCGATCTGAACGTCGGCGCCATGGGCCCGAACGTCACCTACCGGATCAACGACGCGAGCGGCAACCAGGTGGGCACCTATTCCACGCCCTCCTATCTGTTGGCGAACCGTATCGACACCCGGTGGCGCTCGGTCAACCAGATCGAAAATGGCGGCCGTAGCTACTACGACGCGATGGTTCTCCAGATGCGCAAGCGCTTTTCCCAGATGTGGGAAGGCTCGATCGCCTATACCTGGTCCCATGCTATCGACCTGAACCAGGGCGGCGGCAACGACAACATCTTCTATTCCGGCCGCCCCCGTTCGCTGGTGAACGGCGACTACCGGCAGGACAAATCGAGCTCCTCGCTCGACCAGCGCCACCGCTTCGTTGGCACCGCCATCTTCACCCCGGTGTTTACGAAGAAGACCGACTGGTTCTCGAAGTTCATCGTCAATGGCTGGCAGCTCTCCAATATTTTCACCGGAGCCAGTTCGCAGCCCCAAACCCCGACGATCTTCGTCAGCGGCAATCCGTTCGCCGGCGCGGCGTTCAACACCTCGCTCAACGGCTTCGGCGGTTCCACCCGCGTTCCATTCCTGCCCGCGGCTAGCCTGGACATCGACACAATCGTCCGTTTGGACTCCCGGTTGTCGAAGATCCTGGCTATCACCGAACGCTACCAGCTCTTCCTGAACTTTGAAGCGTTCAACGTCTTCAACCATGTCTCCAATACCTCCGTCAACGGTCAGGCTTACCAGGCCACCAATGGCGTGCTGTCGGTGACGCCGCGGTTGGGCGAAGGGTCGGCCTCCCAGGGCTTCCCCGACGGCACCAATGCCCGCCGCGCCCAGTTCAGTGTCCGGTTCGTTTTCTAAAACGAACCAATAAACAAACCGAACCGAAGGCCGGGGGCGACCCCGGCCTTCTTTTTTTCTTGATTCCTGATAACCTCAGGGGACGGAATCCGCGTTAGGAAGACAGAGGAATTATTCAATGGCATTTTGTCCCAGTTGCGGCGCCCAGGTACAAGGCGCCTTCTGTATGAGATGCGGCACGCCGGTCGCCGGGAACGCTCCGCAGCAAGCACCGCCCCCGCAGCAGCAACAGTACGGGCAACCCCAACAGCCGCCCTACGGACAGCCCCAGCAGCAGTATGGGCAACCGCAATACGGCCAGCAGCCGCCGGCAGCCACAGGGGGACTGGACCAGAATGTAGCGTCGGCCCTTTGCTACTTGTTTGGCCTCATCACCGGCGTGTTGTTCCTGGTGCTGGAACCGCATAACAAGAACAAGACCGTGCGCTTCCATGCCTTCCAGTCGATCTTCTTCAACATTGGCGCCATCGTACTCAATATTGCGCTTTCGATTATTTTCTCGATCATGCGCAACGTTCTTCCTTACGGAACCTGGGTGATTTTCAGCTTGCTCAGCCTCGGCATTTCGCTCTGCTTCCTGGGCGCCTGGATCTTCCTGATGTACAAGGCCTACAACGGCGAGAAGTTCAAAATTCCGGTGATCGGCGATTTGGCCGAAAAACAGGCGTAGCCGGATGGCTCCGGCCGGCGTCTAACCTCTCGTGACGTT
>DASTML010000253.1:0-6317 GCA_035714175.1 Bryobacteraceae bacterium
GTAAGAGTACGCTCCTGCGATCGATGGGACTTGCTTCAGTCCTCGCCCTGGCTGGTGCTCCAGTTCGTGCGAAGTCGGTTCGAATGGCCGCGATGAGCCCGTACGCTTCTATCTCCCTAGGTGATTCCTTACGGGAAGGAAGGTCCCGATTCCTAGCTGAGGTTCAGCGTCTTCGGCTTGCACTTGATGCGTCACTACAGCGGCCGGTGTTCTTCCTGATCGATGAGATCTTCAGTGGAACGAACTCCCGGGATCGCCAATTGGCGGCAGATGCGGTCGTGCGGACCCTGGTGAATCGTGGGGCAGTGGGCGCCATCTCAACGCATGACATTGCGCTAGCGTGCATTGCAGATCATGGCGGCGCCAATGTCCACATGGCGAGCACCGGGCGGGATCCGCTCGATTTCGACTATCGGATTAAAGAGGGTGTGACACAGGAGACAAACGCAATCGCGATTGCACGTATGGCGGGTGTTCCCGTTTAGGTCAGGTATTGTAAAAATCCTGACAACAATTGACCTCACAATCAAAACATTAGAGTCCTATTCGAGTTGCCTTTGCATCGCCGTTCGGCTTGGTCGTGAATCGCCACGCTGGTTGCACCTTCCAACCGAAACCTTCTCACAAACAAGTTTGCTGTGGCTGTGGCGGACAAGACCAGAAAAGAACTTACGTTGACAGACGTGGAACTGTAAGGGCGCTGCCTTGGAGTAACACGGTCTCGGTAAACTCCGACCGCAAGGTCGCGCCGGTCTGGACTCCAGTCGCGCGAGCGCCTGACCGCCTCCATCCCAGTGAACTGAACGTAACACTAACAACCAGAGCACGATGCCATGCCCAAATTGCCGGGCGACGGCCGAATCCCACCTACCTGAAATGGGAACCCTCTCGAGTGGCGAGCGGACATTGATATCTGTTAATCTAAAGGCAAACACAAACGGTTGATGTTCCTGGCGGTACGTCTGCGCTGTTTGCCGAAAAGGATAGGAATGGGTGACTCTCCAGGAAAATCACACGCCAGCCCCTTTCGCCGCCTGCGCGGCTGGATGGAAGCAGAGCGAACCGACATTTGGGTCGTAATCATCTACTCGGTTTTCATCGGGCTGTTGAGTCTCGTCGTCCCCATCGCCACCCAGAGTCTCGTTAATACCATCGCTTTCGGCACCCTCCTCCAGCCGCTGCTGGTGCTATCGGTCCTGGTCCTCCTTGCCCTCGTGTTTTCCGGAGTGCTCCGGGCCCTGCGGTCGCATGTCGCCGAGGTCATCCAGCGGCGAATTTTTGTTCGCGTCTCGGCGGATTCGCTGGAACGGCTCCTTCGCGTAAAGATCAGCGCCTATGACGATGGCCACGGTCCGGAGCTCGTCAATCGCTTCTTCGATGTCGTCACTCTGCAAAAAGGCGGCGCTACGCTCCTGATTGAAGGCGGAGAACTCCTCATGACCACCCTGGTGGGCATGCTGCTGCTCACCATCTACCACCCGCTGTTGATGGCATTCGCGCTCATCCTGATGGTTCTGGTCTTCGTCATCCTGTTTCCGCTCGGCCGCGGGGCGGTGAGAACCGCGGTGTACGAGAGCAGGGCGAAATACTCCATCGCAGCGTGGCTTCAGGAAATTGCCAGGCATCCAGCCACCTTCAAGTCGGCCCAGGGAACCGAATTCGCCCTTCATCGCGGCAACCAGCTTGTTGCCTCCTACCTGGACCACCGAAAGGACCACTGGCGGATTCTTCTTCGCCAGATCGCCGGGTCCCTGCTGTTGCAGGCGGCTGGAAGCGCGGCCGTTCTGGGAGCCGGCGGCTGGTTGGTCATGCAGCAGCAGCTCACGCTCGGACAATTGGTCGCTGCGGAACTCGTTGTCGCCGCGGTGCTGAATGGATTCTCGAAGTTCGGCAAACAGTTGGAAACCTTTTACGATCTGCTCGCCGCCGTGGACAAGCTGGGCTATCTATCCGATCTACCGTTGGAGAATGCCGGTCATGACCAAATTGCCGCTGTCGGCTGTGCGCAAATCGAACTGCGCGGGGTTACCTTTGGCTTCACTCCAGACAATCCTGTTCTCCAAGGTATTAACCTGGAGATCCCTCCCAAGGCACGGGTAGGAATATTGGGCGTGACCAGTTCGGGGAAGAGCACGCTTCTGGATTTGATCTACGGCCTGCGGGAACCCACACGCGGCACTTTGCTGTTTGATGGCCACGACTATCGCAGCTTGCGGCTCTACGACCTGCGCAGCCAGATCAGCATCATTCGAAAGTCGGAGATTTTTCACGGCACGGTCGAAGAGAATCTATGTATGGGGAACTCGCAGCTGAGTTCCGCTGACGTGCGCGCCATATTGCGCCGTGTGGGTATTCTGGAAGTCGTTGAAAATCTACCGGAGGGTCTGCAGACGCGGCTCACCACGGGCGGCCAACCGCTCAATACGGGACAGAGCTTGCGCCTGATGCTGGCTCGTGCCCTGGCGTTGAAACCGCGGGTGCTCATCCTGGATGAGATTCTCGATTTGCTAGAAGACACGCCGGACCGCGACCTATTGCTTACCGGCCTCAGCGATCCCAGGAATGAGTGGACGTTGATTATCTCCAGCCGTTCTCCTAAGGTCGTCAGCCATTGTTCCCTGGTTCTGCGTATTGAAGAAGGAAGAGTGTTGCATGGAAGCGACTAAGACGAACGAGTCCTTGGGTTTCCAGATGCCGGCGATGGAAATGGTCGGCAGCAGTGGAGGCTCGCGTCTCCTTGCGATCGTTCTCGGGATCATTTTTGCCATCTCGATCCCGGCGCTTATCTTCGCGCCGTGGGTCCAGAACGTAACTGGCTTCGGTAAGGTGGTCGGCACCACACCCTTCGAGAGGCAGCAGACGATCGATTCTCCTGTCGAAGGCAGAATCGTCAAATGGCACGTTATTGAAGGTTCCAAGGTAAAGACAGGCGATCTCATTGCTGAAGTTGCTGATAACGATCCGATGATTCTGGAACGTCTCCGGGAAGAGCGCAACATGATCTCGATGCGCGTGGACCAGGCGAAGAGCCGGGTCTCCGCCCAGGAGGTCAGCGTCCAGCAGATCGAGCTCTCGCGGAGAAATGCCATCGAGAGCGCCAAAAGCCGGGTCAAGGTGGCGGAAGACAACGTGAAGCAGGCCGAAAATTCCCTCCGCTCCGCCGAATTCGGAGTCACCGCAAACACGCAGAACCTGGAGAGAGTGAAAGCCGGGCTCGCCAGCGGCCTTTACTCCACCCGGCAATTGGAACTGCAGGTCCAGGATATGGGCCGGGCTCAGGCGGAAGTCGACCGGGCCAAAGCGGCGCTCCAGGCAGCCGTCAATGAGAAGCTGGCGCGCGATGCCGACCTCCAGAAGATTGAAACGGATTTTCAGAACTCCATCGCCACCGGCCAAGCTACCCTGGCTTCCGGCAGGTCCGACGTAGCCAATTCGGTCGCCGAAATGCAGCGGATTGAGGTGCGAGTCGCCCGCCAGTCCAGCCAGACCGTCCGCGCACCCCGGAATGGAACCATCCTGCGCCTGCTCACTCAGCCGGGCGGCCAACAGTTAAAAGGCGGCGACGCGATCGCGATCCTTGTACCCGAAACCCAGGATCTGGTCGTCGAGTTATGGATGAGTGGGAATGACATTCCATTGATTCACAACGGCGATCGAGTCCGTCTCCAGTTCGAAGGATGGCCGGCGATTCAGTTCGCCGGATGGCCGAGCGTTGCCGTGGGAACCTACGGCGGCCGGGTGATGCTCGTCGATTCGACGGACGACGGTCAGGGTAAATTCAGAATTCTGGTGAAGCCCGATGAGAATGACCAACCATGGCCATCGGACCGATACCTCCGGCAGGGCGTCAGAACCAACGGCTGGGTGCTTCTGAACCGGGTCTCACTTGGCTATGAGCTTTGGCGTCAGTTCAACGGCTTCCCACCCACCGTCACGCCGCAGTTGGAAACAGACTCTAAAAAGGGCGGCAAGAAGAAGTAGCGATGGCCCTGCGGAAAGCACTCACTGCGGCGGCTTTAGGCCTGCTAACCCTTACAGCCCAGCAGCAGTTTCGCCTGCCGAAGCAGCGTCCCATCACCAACCGCCTCAGTGAACTTAGCCCCGCCGAGCAGTCCAACTCGCTTACGCTCGCCACTCTAGTCGAGAGTCTGAACAGGCATTTTCCGCCGCTGCGCGCCGCGCTGCTAGAACGGCCCCTGGCGGAGGCGGACCTGCTTTCGGCCCAGGGCAAATTCGATCTTGTCCTGAAGTCCCGCCTCGACACGCAGCAGTTCGGCTACTACGAAAATGAACGCTTTTCGGTGAACATAGAGCAGCCCACGCAGGTGTGGGGCACCACGCTCTATAGCGGCTATGCCCTCAGTACGGGCCGCTATCCCAGCTATGACGGCAAGCAGCTCACCAACGATGGTGGCCAGTACATCGCCGGCATTCGTGTCCCGCTCGCGAGAGACCGCGAGATCGACGGCCGCCGTGCGGATCTCATGCAGAAACGGATCGGCCTACGCCTCGCCGACCTCTCTATCGACCAACAGCGAATCGCCATCCTCCAGAGCGCAACCAGGCGCTACTGGGATTGGGTCTCGGCGGGCCGCCGCCTAGCCATTGCCAGGTCGTTATTGGAAGTAGCTCAATCGCGCGACTCCATCCTGCGCGAAGCGGTCCGCCTGGGAGGCCTCCCGCAGTTCGAACAGCTCGACAACCAGCGGCTTGTTCTACAGCGGCAGAACAACATCGTCGAAGCGCAGCGCGCCATCGAAAATGCGGCCATTGAATTGAGCCTCTATCTGCGGGATGCCGAAGGCCGTCCGCGCCTGGCCGTCAATACGGAGCTGCCGCCGGCCTTCCCGGACCCGGCCCCGCCGACCGACGCGGAGATCGCGGCCGATCTCGATGCCGCCGTATTACGCCGCCCCGATATTCTTCGGATCGTCTTTCAGCGCAATCAGGTCGAGGTGGACCGGAAGCTGGCCATCAACCAGCGCAAGCCCGGTATCGACGTATTCACTGAGTACGGCAGGGAGATGGGGAGTGGTACTGTCCTTCGCGGGCCGAACGATGTCCGTGCCGGTGTCCTTTTTGACCTGCCCTTCCAGCGGCGGCAAGCAACAGGAAAACTGCAGGCGGCCGAGGCCAAAATCCGGCAGTACGAGCAGCGGGAGACCTACCAACGCGATCAGGCCACTGCCGAAGTGAAGGACGCGGCGTCGGCGGTGAAAGCCGCATTCCAGCGGGCACAGGTACTGCACGAAGAGTTGAAGATCACCCGCCAGGTGGAAGAAGCCGAACGAACCCGTTACGAACTGGGCGACAGCACGCTATTCGTGCTGAATCAACGCGAGCAGTCGACCGCCGAAGCCGCCATCCGCGAAGCCAACGCCCTAGCCGACTACTTCCGTGCTTACGCAGCCTACGAACTCGCTATTGCCCGAGGCCTGACTGCGGCTTCCCCCACGCCCTAAAGTTTAAACACCTCTCGCGGAGACTGGCGAGGTGAGTTGTGGGCGTCCGATCAGCCGTGACGGCCGCACCAAGATTCGCTAGGAACATAATCGATCAGGCAATCGCGCAACAAACCTGAAGGAAGGCTCCGTTATCTTTTATTGACGGTTTGTGTCACCGTAGGACTTCTCCCTATCGTTCGGGCAATGTTGACCAACCGCCTCCGGATGGGTGCGCACTCTCATGCTCCCAGGCGGTCCACACTGTCCCGTTCTTTCTCCGCTCATCGCTCCACCCTCTCGGGATTTGGAGACTCCGGCATCGCCGGCGCCGTTCCCATGGAGGGACTAAGCGCAATCAAGCAATGGTGAATCATGAGAGATCAAGGCTGCGCAGATATTGCAAGACAGGACAATGCAACTAAATAAATTCTTGACAAACTTTAACAATCCCCTTGACATGTCCAGGAAAAGGGAGTCTGCTGGTATAAGTCAGTAGTGACTGCTCTCTTAATCATCCATTCGCACTTGACGCAGTGCTTTATTCTGTGAGATGTCACCGAAGGCTCCGTGAGGCTTTATTGCCTCTTCGGTCTGCCATTCGTCGCTGGATGCTTTGACCCGACCGCCGAAGTTCCACTGTGGAACGCCAGCAACGGCGAGTGGTGTTGCCAACTCGTTTTGGCAAGGACTCGCATCTTCCGAACATTTCGAAAGCGGCAATTCACGCGTCAGCGTAAGCGTACGGTGGCAACCGCATTGACAAGCTCAGCAGAAGCTGAGGTCGAGAAATAGGTGTCCACAAACCGTTATGTGGACACTTCGCCGAAGAGATTGAGTCTCACTCCGTCGGTGCCGGATTAGCCTCTGTGAAAG
>DASTML010000254.1:0-11623 GCA_035714175.1 Bryobacteraceae bacterium
AGAGTTTATAGACTTACCTGCGACAAATGCCACAAAGCCCACAGCACAGTGCTAATATTTGTTAATTTAGACGGAGTCCACGGCGATGGCCATAGCAGGATCAACCTCCGGGTGATTTCTAAGGGCTCTGCAAAAGTCGGCGGACACGGTCCACCTAGGCACATACGGATGGCGTTTCCAGTTTAGATAGCAACCTCGGCATACGCTCGGTTGAACGCGTTCAACCGCTGGCTTTAGGACTAGAGGCTTGTTGAAAGACCAAATTGTGCCTACAGTGTCACCCGCAAATCAACAATTTGCAGCAATAAAATTGACATCAGAAGGGCTTTGTAAACAAGTCCCTAGAACTCTTTACAATAAACACTGCACTCGAAGCTCCGCGAGTCAGCCTAAGTAATATTTGGGATAACAGTACATAGAGTCATAGGGAGAGCGATTGGAAAGATCGCAACGGGTCGACATAGGTAATGAAGCCGCTGCTGACGGCCGTGGTAGCAATCCCAATTGCCGCCATTCACCTCGGCAATCAGATAGCGCTAAAGATCATTTCGGGTTTCCGGTTGCCACCCACGGACCGTCCGTACATACCGCTCTTTTTCCTATCGAGTCTGTCCATCTCTTGGCACTAGTTCTCCCGTTTCAATCGCCCGGTATCGGTGTTTACACGGCAACTCGGAACAATTTGCTTTAGATAGCAACCACATTTCTTGGATGGCCGTCCTCGGTCGGCACGGGCTTACCTCTTACTGCTGATTCACGTTCAGGCGCTGGCGTAATTCCGTCAATTCCAGATCCACCTGCTGATCAAACATTCCGGTAGCTGTTCGCTTACTGCGCCGAAGCCCTTCGGCGCTAACCAAAACCTGACCAGTTCTGCTCGGATAGAGTTGACCCCACTGGAAACAGTGTTGACAACGACGGAAACTGCGAAGGCCCATCATCATCCGCGCCGGCAGGCGCGCGTGTCCCGCCGCATTGTTTGCGGGGGCAATATCATCCACGCCGAAGGCGTGCCGGAATACCAGCTAATGCAGCTAGCGCAGACGAGCTAACCGCGCACGAAGATACTGGAAGTACGCGTCATTGGCGTCGAGCCCAAGCACCTCATCAATGACCGGGCCAAAGTAAGCAAGCGACCGAATCACGCCCAATGAAGGCGCATCGGCGGGCCGCAGAAGCCGCCGCGCACAAGCCAGCACCAGCGCGTTTTCCACCACGGTCAACGGCACACCACGCGCGAATAACTGCAAAGCAAAGGCGCGATCCGGCTTCCGAATCGTGCCACAGGTTCCCGGCGTCGCGCGGTAAACATCCAGCACGCGTCGCACATACTCCAACGAGTCCATCGGTCAGCCCTGCGACTCGCGCAGCGCCGGCCCTTCAATACGCACCGTATGGCAGTGATGCCGCACCCGGCTCAGCAAGGTCTCGGTCATCGGCGTGTTGCCCAGCAGCCCTGCCCATTCTTCATATGCCAGATTCGTCGTGATGATGGTCGAGTGCCGTCGATAGCGCTCCTCCATCAGCTTGAAAAACACGTTGGCTTGCTCCGGCTTGAGATTGGTGTAGCCAAGCTCGTCAATCAGTAAGATGTCCAGGCGCGCCAGGCGGTCCACCAGCCGCCGCGTGGACCGGTCGGCGAGCGACGCATACATGTCGTCGAACAGATCCTGCGCCTTCATAAACTGACAGCGCAATCCGTTTTGCAGGGCTTTCATCAATATGCTGGACGCCAGCCCGGTCTTGCCAACGGCCGTTGGACCGATAAACACAATGTTCTCGTGCTTGGCTACAAAGTAGAGTTCGGCGAAGGCGCGCATCTGCTTGCGATTCACGCCCGGTTGCTTGGCAAACGGGAACGTCTCCATGGCCCAGCGTTCCGGCAGGCCAGCGCGTTGGATACGCCAGTCGAGCGCGTTTTCCTGCCGGTCGCGCCACTGCGCGCGCAACAGGCCGACGACAAAATCGGTGTAAGTGATCTGTTGCTGATCGGCGGCGCGGAGGTGTTCGTCGAAGACCGCGTGCATCCCGTGCAGCTTCAGGTTCCGCAGCAGTTGATCGAGCTCTTCAGTCATCGTTGTTGCCCTCCAGTAAGAAAAAGTCTCGCTGCACGCGGCGAAGAATCATGCGCTCAGCGCGGTCCAGATCGTAGAGGCCATACTGCGCGGCCTCGCCGATGGCGCCCAGAAACGGCTCACGCGGATACTCGCGCAACAGACGCAGCAGATGACGCAGGGTGACTCCGGCCACCTTGCGGCCTTTCTGTTTCAGGTTTGCCACATAAGTGGCGATCTCCGGCACAGCAGTGACGATCGCCTGTTCGTCCGGATGCGGATCGCTGCGTTTGGGACCTTCGCCACGTGGCGGGCGATGTTCGCGCAGCGTCACGCGTTGGTCGGTTGTCAGCAGGCGAGTGTGCGTCACGATGCGGCGGGCGTCGAGCTCAATCTCGATCCTCTCGCGCGATTCCCGCACTTCCACGCGACGCCCAGTAAAGTCCGCTGGAACCGAATAACGATTGGAGTGGAGCGCCACGTAGCCATCGGTGTCGACCATGCGTTGATGCAGCCGGTAGGCCTCCGGAATCCACGCTGGCAGCGGGTGGAGATGCATTCGCTCCATCGCGTAGAGCTCACGTGGAATGGCGCGAAGGTGTTTCTTGTAGGTGGCGTCGACACGGTCGCACCAGTGGCGCGCCTGGCGGTTGAGATCCTGCCAGTTGGCGAACGTCCGTCCGGCCAGAGAGTTATTCTCGATGAAAGGGAACGGCCGCTCGACGCGCGCCGAGCGGTTTGGCGTCGCCGATCTCATGGGCCACGAAGCGGAAGCCGAATCGCTCGCCGAAGGCCGCCATCTCGGGCACCGGCTCCATCTGTTTGCCGCTGCCGCGCAACACCACCACATGCGTGTTGTCGATCATCACCCGCTGCGGTGCGCCACCGATATACCGCAGTGCTTCGGTAAGAAACGCCTTGCAATCGAAACGCTGAAACTGCGGCCAGATCTCGAAGTAGAGCAGGCGCGAATAACAGAACACCGCCGAGGCGGTCTGGGCTTTATACTTCCGGCCATCGACGATGACCTCGTGCGGAGATGTGTCATGTTGCATCTCCACGCCGGGCAGGCACTGGTGATCGTAGCTGCCAGCGGGCACAATGGGCGCGCGGCCGATGCCTTGCCGGCGGCAGAACGACGTCAGTGTCTGATACGACATCGTCAGGCCCTCGACGGTAAGTTCCTCATGGACTCGCACGAGATTGCCTTTGCACGTGTGCAGTAAGTCGATAATCCGCTGGCGATGCGGCGCGGCTTTCTCGTCGCGCTCGATCTTCGGCACAGCGGTTGCATTCATCGCCTGCACCTTGCGTACGCTCTGGCGCGACAGGCCCAGCAGCCTGGCGATCTCGCGCTTGCTCTTGCCCGCGGCGGATAACTCCAGAATCGTCGTGCGTTGCGATTGGCTCAGCATATTGTTCCTCGATCTGTTGCAGCAGCCGGGTGGCGTGCTGGATTTTGTTGTGGATGACTTCGTTGTTTTGCGGTGTTTGGTCTCGGCGTTCAAGGGCCCGGCGGGCGATGGCGACGATCTGCGCGAGATCGTCTTCCAGCGTTGTTTTTATCGGCTGTGGGTGCTGCCTCGCTTTGGCGAACAGGTCCGGTTCGGCCAGAATCCGTTCTCGCACCAGTCCCTTTGCGTTGCGCCAGGCGTTGTAGAAATCGGCGGCCTGGCGCGTGGTCCACTGTTGTTTCGCAAAGATCTGCGCCATGCGCTCGCATTGCTCCAGATCGATGCGCGCCGCCGGCGCCAGATAGCGCATGGCAATCTGCGGGGCGATGTGGCCGTCGCGCACCTGTTGCTGGATCGATTCCGAGAGCGTTTCCACCAACGACAAGCGGCGCGCTACCCAGGTCGGGCTGCGGTCGAACCGCCGTGCCAGATCGTCGATTGTATAGCCGAGATTGGCTTCCATTTCTGCCAGCAACCAGCCTTGTTCGAGCGCCGTTTCCGGCTGGCTGTTTGTGCGCAGAGAGCGGACCAGCAGCAGGGCTTCGGCTTCGCTCACCGTGTCCAAAACGATCGCCTCAATGGTGTCTCTGCGCAATTGATCGAGGGCGGCGATGCGCTGGTGCCCGTCGAGGACCAGATAGCGTGAGGCTTGCGGGATGACGACGATGGGAGTTTGCTGTCCGGTCTCAGCCAGTGACGCCAGCAGCAGTCGAAAACGGGCCGGGTGGCGGACCCGAAGGTGGGCCAGGCGGCGGTCCAATTGATAAAACTCCAGAGTTTGGGGCATGGGGTGGCGGCGCTTGGGTTTCAGTATGTGCGCCGGTTGGACTGGTCTTTTGCGATAAAGGTGGGTTGTTACTCGGAACTCCTGTGGAGTCAATGCGATAGCCGGGTGACTGGTCTTTCGTGGCGCGCAGAGGGTAGTTACTCATAACCGCAATGAAATCAACGCCTTTGCCGCCGAACTGGTCTTTCGCGATGTCCCAGGGGAGTTTTTGCAATGGCAACGGCAGGCGGAGTGGTTCGGGATCGGAATCGGGTGCGACGTGGCGGTGATCGATGCGGTAGTCGGCGGCGTAACTGGGATTGCGCCTGCGCCAGTTTGCTTGGGTCTTTTGACGGCGGGCGGCTTGGCATTCGGGTTTGCCGCAGGTGCGCTGTCGATCGCCTACACATCGCCTACACGTGGATCGGGATAGAACCACCGCAGACAATTCCGGCAGGGGCGCTTCCGCAGTCGGGGCATCTCCCTTTATCGGCGCGCCTATCGAGTGGTCAACTTTTCGTTGGCAGGGGTGGGTAAGTTTTCGTTAGCGCCAGCGCCAACTGACTGCGGGACACTCGTAGAGCAACCGCAGACTTCTACATTCGTAGTGGCCGCCTTTGGTAGGCAAGAATCGCATTCTCCCAACTCAGGCTCGCCCGAAAACGCGCCGCCAGTTCCTCATGTGCCGCCAGAAGCTTATGCTGCCATTCATCCAAATAGCCCCTAGCCATCTTTGTCGCACGCCGAATAGGCGGTGATGTTCTTGCTATCCATGAAGTGTCCTAAAACTGAGCAGGACGTCTGTATAACTAGCAACCGGAAGGTGATCGCGAAACCCATTTCACCGGAATCCTCTTGCAACCGACCCATCGGCATTCGCTCGGGGAAGCGTCGATGGAAATACGGCATGGAGAGCTATTCGCCGAGGAGCGCTTGGCGTAGCAATGTGCTGCGCTCCGAAATGGACATATCGCCCAGTAAGGACACACGGTCCAAAAAGCGTACCGTATTGGCCAGTTGAGTTTCAATCAAACGAAGGAAGGTCTCAAGGTCCACTTCTCGGCACATTGCTTGCAACGTTTCTTCGTATCCAGAGAGAATCTCTGCATCGGCCGCCTCTGCTAAACCAGTCCAATTACGTCGGAATGCAACAACACAAGACGCGTTGTCCTGGGCAACTACAACAAACCCCCCAACGTGGACCGATACCCCCGGCAGATCCACGGCCAAGATGAGCAAATCAGCCATGATTGATAATGACGGATACAAAGTACTACTTTGAACACTTGTATTATGGCACATCCCGATTCGAGGCTACAGATTTTCCTGTGCAACTAGTGTAGGGTCTGATGATTAGTAATGGCTATGAGAGAGCAAGTGTCTAAACAATTGAGGTGTCGGGGTGCGATGCGCGTTGCTCCAACCTTGAGCTGTCGGCAGAACAGCAGTCCACGCTTTCGGCCTGGTCGAATGGCCGAAAGTGTCCAGTTTAGCTTGCGGGGCGAGCCCGTATCGTATAGCTTGAGGCCGAGGGGGGCAGGATCTCGAGTTTGTTGCTGGGTTGTCAACGACGTCGAAGAAAGCGGTCCGATGGCGGCAGCGTGTTCACTAGTTTGTGCTTGCCGACCTCGAGAAGGATGCTCCAAGCCCTGCCCGAACGCCATCGATCATTGGCGACACTGTTTTGGAAATCGTCCGGAGGACTACGCAGGATAAGCCGTCCAGCGCCACGCATTGGAGTTGGCGGTCGATTGTGGCGGCCGTTAGCATCAGCGACTCCAATGCGTTGAAGATATGGCATGCGCACGGTCTGAAACTGCACCGGGTGCAAGAATTTAAAATCAGCAACGGCAAGCGCTTTGGCGAGAAACTCGATACGATTGTCGGGCTTTGCTTCAATTCGCCGGAGAATGTCATCGTTCTCTGGGTAAACGAAAAGAGCCAGATTCAAGCTCTCGAGCGAACGAAGCCCGGACCGTCCCTAAAAAAGGCCGCGCTCAGACCATGATGCATGACTACAAGCGTTATGAAACAACGAAGCTATTTGCGACTGACCTGCGACCCATCTTTGAACCAGCAGTAATTAGTAAGTTAGCACCGTAGTGGGGTGCCAGAGGCCATGGGTTGCGGAGCCCGGAGGGCGGAGCAAGCCATGGCGAATTCGTTCGGGGTCCGATAGTCCAGGCTGCTGTGCGGCCTGTCTTCGTTGTAGTGTTTGAGCCATTCGGCAGCCTTGTTGCGGGCATCCCACAGGTGCTGAAACCGCGTGACGTTCAGGAACTCCTCCCGCAACCTCCCGTTGAAACTCTCACTATGGGCATTCTCGATCGGCTTGCCGGGCCGGATGTGAATCATCTCCAGTTTCTCTTCGCCGCACCAGGCCAGAAACGCCCGGCTGGTGAATTCACTGCCGTTGTCCATACGAATTCGTGTTGGCCGGCCGTGTTCGGCCATCGCCGCCGAAAGCTCTCGAATGACCCGTGCGCTCGGAATCGACGTATCTACAGCTAATCTCACGCATTTCCGCGTGAACTGGTCGACCACCGCGAAAAACCGTAAGGTCTGTCCATTCGCCGCCCCATCATGTACGAAATCCATTGCCCACTCCTGATTCGGCGCCGTCAGCAGCACCAGCGGCACAGCACTGCGCTGAATCCGCTTCCGTTTGATTCGCCGTAATGCCAAGCCGGACAATCGGTAGATTCGCCGGATTCGCTTTTCATTAATAGGCGCCGGGTTCTGTCGTCACAATAGAACGGCCAGCCGCCGATACCCAAACCGTGGCTGTTGCTGTGCCAACTGTTTGAGCCGGTCGGCGACCTCTCGATCCTGCTCTGGCCGCTTCGACCGGTACCGCAAACTACCGCGATTGACCCCAACCAGCCCGCAGGCTCTTCGTTCACTTAAAGCCGTGAACTGGACACGAAGGGCGACTACCGCTTCGCGCCGAGCTGCGAGCTCCATCCGTTTTTTTCAATGAGCCATTTCAGCGCTTCGCGGTCCAAGCTCAAGTCTGCGACCAGCCGCTTCAACCGACCGTTCTCGTCTTCCAATTCCTTCAGCCGTTTGGCTTCGTTCAACTGCAGGCCTCCGTACTTTGCCTTCCAGGCGTACAGTGTCGCTTTGGATACACCTAACTCTCGTCCCACTTCCTCCGCTGTCCGCCCCGCCTCCATCTGCGTCACCGCACGATGGATCTGCTCTTCACTGAACTGACTTCGCTTCATCCCGTTCTCCTGCCCTTCCCGGTTTTTTTCCAGTTTAGGCTGGTTCAACTTTCGGGGAGCAGGTCACGACCATGAACGCCGCCAGTGGGAAGGTCATCGTCCTATGCCCGTAGCATCACCGCCACTCAGGCAGACCTGAGCCTGCCGAGTGGATGGTAGGAACGAACGCGTTTGCGCAGCTTTCCAATAGCGCGGCTTTTGAAAAGCCGAAATTGTGTTTCGGTCAATGCGTGCCGCGCCTGGACTTCCTCGGCCGTCATTGCCGAGAAGTAAAAATCCTCGATGATCGTACGGTAATGGGGTGACAAGCAAGCTGCAGTAGCCCGAATTGCCTCTAGTGTGTCGGCCTGTTCAAACTCAGCCGTGAAGTGCTTTCGGTTGTCGGGTACATGCGGCAGTGGCTCGGAATCGCCCATGTCCATCCGTGCATTTTTGGAAAAGAACTGCGCGCGTACATTCCGTGAAACGCCAATTGTATAGGCGACGAATGCTGCGGGCGTACGGACATGGCCCTGTCGCACAGCATGGAGCACCGTTAAATAAGCATCCTGTACTAGATCTTCAACATGGGAAAGATGGTGACCGCGAAGCGCTC
Source organism: Bryobacteraceae bacterium (assembly GCA_035714175.1). Lineage (GTDB taxonomy): Bacteria > Acidobacteriota > Terriglobia > Bryobacterales > Bryobacteraceae. Next base: position 8,097 of record DASTML010000254.1, read on the forward strand.
CTAGCATTGCACGCCGGATTATTGCGTATAGATGATCTGTCGCATCTGGGTCATCCTGTTCGATCCCTCTCAACAATACCTCGCTATCAATTGTAGCTGCGTGGTTAGATTGATGCGCATAATTCGAACAGAATTCCATTAAAATGAGGCTCCTGCAGTGTGGGAAATATGAACGGGAGAGACAGCCCAACGGCCTGCGGCTCAACGGCCATCAAGCTAATGTTTGGGGTGTAGTACTAGTATACCCAGGGCCTAAAATCAGGCAATAGATCTGATAAAAATAGGGAATTATTAGTGCTTAATACGATAAAACAGTACTTTATTACTATGAGCTATCGCACATGCGGGGACGTGCGACTTCCCGCCAATGACGAGAAAAACAGTACCAGCCTAGGGATTTCCCTCAAAAAAAATGAGACGTTCTCTAGGAGACGACACTATAGAATTAGATGACGACGTCTTTGGATAAGGCCTACTTCCAAAAACCACGAATTGTCGAGTTGCTGGTGGACGGCTGCTGGGCGGTCAGTTGTACCTCTGCGGGCACCCGCTACGTGCACCGTTTTGAGTCTCCCGTCTTTCACGCCGAGCTCCTACCGATTCATAAGTACGACTTTTGCATGGGCGAGTTCCTGTTCGTCGGCAATGATCACTGCCTCACAAATTTTGCCTGGCCCCAGGGCGCACCGGCGCAGAGTGTGAAAGATTCGGTGCTATGTGCCGCCGAGTATCAGCTTGCATCTTGGGAAGCATGGCGAAAGGCCGAAATTCCAGATTCGCTCCGAGCGGAACAGGTTCAATAGACACTGCTGTCACCGTCCCAAGAATATTTGGGCTTCCAGCGAGAGGAATTCCCTGTAGCTAATACTACACATTGGGGCCACCTCCGCCCCCAGAGCCAATTCGACGGCGTAGGCGTCAATCGCCTACGCCATTTTTGCCCGTATTGACGCTCCGTGCGGCAACAATTATTCGTATTGCGGAAATATCCTATAGTTTCGGGCTGATCATCGAGTGAGAGTTTTCCCACACAGATGACACTATTCTTACGTCTAAGGATCTCGCCCTGATCCAATTCCAATACGCGCAGGCAAGCCGCACTCGCCTGCGCGTTCTTGCACACTTGTGAGGCCCCTCCATCGATCAATCGGGCGCATCGCAGATTGGCCATTGCACTTTGATGCCGGGCACCGCCCCAGGATCCCGCAAAGAAGAGGGCTGATGGGGTACATGACACTCTGGACGGTCACCAGCAGCGAAACGTAGCTTGGGAACGCACCAGCGGGCACGGCGCATGGCTTCAACCCGATCGACACACAGCTAACGTAACTGGTTCGCAAGGATCGAAGTCCTCGGTCTCCGGGGAGTAGCTTAAGCGATATGCCCTTTCGAAGTCCCGTCCAGAATCTTTGGATGCCGGTGCACGGAAGAGGGCCTTTATAAGGAACGGCAGCGATAGTTTCTGTTTCCTTACGGCGCGTTCTCAACACCGGGGTCACAAACGATCGACCCACCGGGCCCACTCCGCCGCCCGCTCCCTCCACCGGTACCGCCGCGCCCAACGTATCCAGTAGCCGTGCAGAACTACCTTCTTCGGCCCCCTCATCGGCCTGTCGAAGATCGTTCCCCTAAACGGTTTAGAGGTAGCCCTTTCGGTGCTGTTTTGTTGTTCTTTTGTGTGCCGATAGTTTGCCAGCGCTTTCCATAGAGTTCTGCCGCGGTGGAGGTCCCGGTATTCGAGGAACGCGGCATAGGCGCGCGAAGACTCTCCGGGGAGTTTCGACCACGCCCGAAGTCGCCCATCAACCATGAAAAGTCACCTCTATTTCGTTGCATTCCAGGCTGCCGACCAAGGGCCGCTGGTCCAAAGACGGGCCTCTATACCGATACCGCCAGTGCTAGCAGTGCCATTGCCCGGTGTGCACCGGCTAAGCCCGCTTCACGCGCGCCCGCATGCGTGCCAGAATCTCTACGCCACGAGCCTTGAGATCGGCGGCCGTCACCGCGAAGAACTTCCGCTGCGGCAGGTTCTTTCCGCCCATGTTGTGTCCGTTGGCCCGTTCCGCCTCTCGACCGTAGATTCCAACACGCATTTCGGTGACTGTCCCCGGCGCGAAGTCGAGCGGTATCGATTTGTCCGGCAACGGAAGCTGATATCCGCCAGACTTCACTACGATCTTCTGCAGCATGTGCGGGGCGTTTCTTCCACATAAATCAACTACGGTTCGGCCAAGCCAGCGTTTGAAAGCAGCGTAACTCTCAAATACAATCGATTTGCCCGTCTTGAACAGTCTAGGCGCGTCGACTTTTGCGTTCCTGCCGTGTGGCAGTGTTCCGTAGAGCGCGGTTGACCGAGTCTTTCTGCTGCTTCTCCGATCGCGGCCCACCAGTCTTCGGTTCCTTGGCGTTTGGATTGTAGTAGTACGGCCCCTTGGTCGAATACGGCGCGAAGGAGAAGACCGGCTCCTAGGCGGGGCACCGCTGCTAGCTGTTAGCAATCATCAGAAAACGTAGTTTTCTGGACTTTAGACCGAAGGCCAGCAACATCATCAGCGCCGGTAGGCGCGAGTCATCGGTCTGATCATCGGGGTCACCAGGCGGTCTATTGTGATTTTGCAGGCCGGTAAAACGGGAACCCCGCCGTTAGCAGCGGCGGAGTTCCCGAATGGCAGCCCGTGGTCAGGCGACCAATCAGAATCAAATCTAACCTGACACGAAACCGTTGCCGTTGTCTAGCCCTGCCTGCGAGGGCAGATGGACGATCACGGCGAAGTCGTTCTCCGGCAACGGGTTTGCCGCGCGCAAACTTGCCTTGCCGTGTTCTGGCTCTGCCTGCACTGCGACCGCGGCCAACGCTATTGCAGTCTCGCCTGCCGTGATGGCGCGCGACTCCAGCAGCGGCGTTGCGCCAATCTGCTGCACCAGAAAGGCCCCGAAGGCCAGGTGGATCATCGCGACCGGCAACGGGCCTACCGTGATAGCCAATCGCAACGCCGCGTGACGGATCAAGGTTCCGTTTCGATCACTTCCCCGGCATCATCCGAATGTGAGCCCGTGATTATCCTCACAGCCGGGGTATCCACGAAATCCGAACGCGCATTGCGGCATGCCAAGCCGGATACACGGCCGGGCTTATGGCAGTGTTGCCGGATTTGCGGACGTCCCGGCTTCCTTCAATAGCGCTTCGGGGTCTGTCGCGGCCCGCATGGGCGGTGCCAACACTACTGAAAGAGCGAGAAGGACATGCCACGTAAAGAGGCGAATCGGGAAGCTTTGTCGACACGACGTAACGCGACACAGCGAAAACGCCTGTTTCGCCTCTATAGGTCAGTAAAAATGCATACGACCGCCCATACTGCACAGAGAATCCAACTTCGTCGAACCTCACCAAATTTCTTTCGTTCGGACGCAAATTGGTTGGCTCCAATGAAGATGGAATGCGAAACTGATCCGAACCAAGGCCTGATGCTCTTCCGGCTCCAAGGACAAGCACCCGCTTCCATATGATCAAGGGTTGGTGAAGTGGG
>DASTML010000255.1:0-35021 GCA_035714175.1 Bryobacteraceae bacterium
CCAGCAAGAGACGAAATATGCCGAGATCCGCAATTTCTATATCCCACTCCTGCCGGTCCCACGATTCCTGTGTCCACCAGTCCCCCGCGCTATGCCAGGGTCCGGCACAGGCCGTCACAACGCCGCTGCCGGCGGAAGAAACCACACGGCTAGGAGTCCCCTGCGGCGTACACCATACGCGCGCCGGACAAGGCGGGCGAAACCGGCGGAACGCAAGCCGGGGATGAATAGGCGGGCTCGGACCGGAAGAACGGAAAAGCGCTTGCAAACAAAAGGCATCCGCCCGGTGCGTATCAAGAATCTTCGGCGTTCCTACATTCACAGATCCCACCAGCCCCCGGATCCGCGCCAGCGTTACCTCCAGTTTCTCCGGCTCCGGCGCCAACGGCATATAGAGCCCATGCTGCACTGCGCGTGGCGCAGCCGGCATTAGCTCCAGAAAAAGTTTTTCCACCGGAGCGCCAGGCGGCCGTTCATTCAGTTCGAGTTGCAGTAGCTTCAAGAGAACGGTAGCGTTCAACATCGGAAGCGGAAGGTTTAGCGTCACGGCATAATCCGCAGTTTGCTCTAACTGCAATTGCAAACGAACCTCATTGGTTGCTTGGCCCTGAAATCGCAGCCGTTCGCATAGATTACGCAACAGGCGCGAGAGCAGAAACAGCAGCGGCTCCATCAAATCAACCGGATGCTCCAGTTCCAACTCCTCCCGGAATAACAGGGGGTCTACGTGCGGCCGCAGACGCCGCTGGGACGTACCGCTTGCCAACTGCTGCAGACGAACCCCCTCCTCTCCAAAACGCGCGGCGATGCCAAGGGGCGGAAGTGCGGCCAACTCGCCAAATGTGCGAATACCCCACAGGGCAAGATGATGGGCAAACTCCAGTGAACCGTCCAGAAGGTGAACAGGCAACCGCGCCAGCGAGTCTTTTTCTTTCCCGGGAGCAATAATCGTCAGGCCGGGAAGCCCGATAGCCGCATAAATGGCAGCGTCCGGGTTTGCCGCCAGTGCAAGATTCGCCGCAATGCCTGCGCGTTGTTGAATAGCGGCCGCAATCTGCTCTGGCGCACCGAAGATCCGTCCCAACCCGCGAATATCGAACACGACGGTATCAGGCGATGTTTCTTCTATCAAAGGGGAAAAGTGCCTGGCGCATTCCATGAGCACAGGTAAGGTTCCAGGAGCATGCAGGCACGCAAACATGGACTACCCGCAAACTCGAAATGCTTGCTCGCGCAAACGGTGATCACGCAGGCTGCGAGCGCCCACCTCAAAGCCGTGCAATTGGCAACCAGCCATTTTTCCGTGCCACAGCGTGCGGTTGCGCTGAAGTGAAATCTGCAAAACCGAACAGGGATGCGCATGAAACTGTCCTGCCGCGACCACAAACGCCGTCCGCGTATTCTCCACTCCCTGTCGCAGCCGGAACCACGCCACCATCGGGATCCGGCGCAAAATGCTGTCCGCAGTGTTCCCAAAATCGATCGCCGCCAGACCGAATCCCCCGCCATGGATCAGCATATCCGCGGCTTTCAGCCCCTTCTCCACCGCTCCGCCGCATCGTACCCATACCAGTTGGGAGAGCCGCACTCCCGCCGCTTCTGCGCTTTCAGGATCAAACGAATCTTGTACATCAATAAGTGCGCAAAACTCATCCCGGTAGGTGATTCCCGCCAGTAAGGAGTGCAACAGAGAGGTCCGTCCCGACGACGGCGCTCCCTTGATTTCCGTCAGCGCGCCTCTCGGAATTTCGTCCACTACGGACGGCAGCGTTTCCCGCGCTGGCTTTTTCCGTAGAAGAGCAGCGCTGTCGCAACTCCCAATCCGGGATTGGAGCTCATCACGCAATAGCTGCACGGAACGATTCATTTTTGCCTTATGTTCGCCTATACTGGCAGCAAGTGTCAATGCCTTTGCGATACGTAGAACTACATGCTCGCTCCGCTTTCAGTTTTCTACGGGGAGCCAGTGTCCCCGAAGACTACGCCTCCCTCTGTGCCGCGATGGATCAGCCTGGCATGGCTCTTTTGGACACAAACGGGTTTTATGGATCGCCCCGGTTCCACCAGGCAATGACGAAGGCGCGCCTCACCGCCTACGTAGGAGCCGAAATCGAATGCGTCGATGGAGCGCATTACCCTCTGTTGGCCATCAACCGCCGCGGATACCAGAATCTGTGCCGGTTGATAACGCGCATGAAACTCCGTGTTCCTAAAAACCAGCCTGCCCGCGCCACGCGTGAGGAGTTACGGGAGTTTGCGGGAGATTGGATCTGCCTAACCGGAGCGGACAACGGACCGCTCGCACAAGGACTTCGCGAAATGGATGGCAGGGCAACGCTGCTCCGCCTACGGGATACATTCGGCCCGAAGAATGTGTATATCGAACTACAACGCCATTTCCTCCGCGGCCAGGAAGCGCACAACCAGGCGGCAATCGAATGGGGGCGCAGTCTGGGCATTCCTCTCGTAGCCGCCAATGCTCCCTGCTATGCCGAACCCCGTCAACGTGAACTGCTCGATGTCTTCACCTGCCTGCGAAATCACACCACTTTGGCGAAAGCGGGCCGGCTGTTGGAATGCAACGCCGAACGATACCCAAAATCCACGCAGGAAATGGTGCGGTTGTTCTCCGACGTGCCGGAAGCCGTCGCGAACACGGAGGAGGTGGCATCGCGCCTCCAGTTCACGCTCAAAGATTTGGGGTATCAATTCCCACATTACCCCGCTCCGGATGGACACACCGAGGCCAGCTATCTTCGCTATCTGACGGAAACATTCGCGCGGAAGCGGTTCAGAGAGCGCTACGAGACCGCGAGGCCTCAATTGGAAAAAGAACTGGCTCTCATCGAAAAGCTTGGATTCTCTGGATACTTCCTCATCGTGTGGGACATCGTCGCTTACTGCAAGTCCAACGGCATTCTCATTCAGGGCCGTGGCTCGGCCGCCAATAGCGCGGTCTGCTATGCGCTTGAAATCACTGCCGTCGATTCCGTTAAGATGGACCTGCTTTTTGAACGCTTCTTATCGGAAAACCGCGAGGAATGGCCGGATATCGACCTGGATCTCCCCTCTGGGGAGCAGCGCGAAAAGGCTATTCAATATGTGTACAAACGGTACGGGCAATTGGGCGCCGCCATGACCGCGAACGTCATCACCTATCGCGGCAAATCCGCGGCGCGCGAAGCCGGTAAAGTCCTGGGTTTCGACGAAGAGACCATTGGAAGACTGGCAAAGCTGACTCCCATGTGGGGCTGGACCGATGCATCGGACAACCCGGAACGTCACTTTCGAGAAGCCGGTCTGGATCTCTCTAACCGGCGGGTCAGAAAGTTTCTCGAACTCGTCGTGGGCTTGCAGGATCTGCCGCGTCATCTGAGTCAGCATTCTGGCGGCATGGTGGTCTGTCAGGGACAACTTGATTCAATTGTTCCGCTGGAGCCTGCGACGGGGAAAAATCGCGTCGTCGTGCAATGGGACAAGGAAGACTGCGCCGACATGCGGATCGTGAAAGTCGATCTATTGGGACTCGGCATGATGGCCGTGCTGGAAGAATCCATTGAGTTGATCGAGCGCCATCACGGCGAGAATGTGGATCTGGGAAATCTGAAACAGGACGACCCGAAGGTCTATGCGGGGTTGCAACAGGCGGACACCATCGGATTGTTTCAAGTGGAAAGCCGGGCCCAGCAGGCTTCCCTCCCTCGTATGAAACCAGAGAAGTTTTATGACCTGGTGGTGCAGGTGGCCATCATCCGCCCCGGACCGATCGAGGGCAAAATGGCGCACCCCTACTTGAAACGCCGGCAAGGAACCGAAAAGCCGGAGCCGCTGCATCCCTCGCTGGAACCGATCCTCAGCAGAACATTAGGCGTACCCCTGTTCCAGGAACAGTTGTTGCGCATGGCAATGGCGGCCGCCAGTTTTACCGGTGGGGAAGCGGAGGAGTTGCGCCGCGCTTTTGGATTTAAGCGTTCTGAAAAACGCATGCGTGAAATTGAAGGCAAGCTGCGTGCTGGCATGACGCGAAACGGTATTACCGGGCAAACACAGGACACAATTGTGAAGTCCATCACCTCGTTTGCCATGTTTGGATTCCCGGAATCCCATGCGGCCAGCTTTGCTCTATTGGCATATGCCAGCGCGTATCTCCAAACGTACTATCGGGCGGCTTTTACCTGTGCTCTGCTCAACAATCAGCCAATGGGGTTCTATCATCCCTCCACGCTGGTTAAAGATGCACAACGCCACGGCCTCCGCGTGTTGCCCGTGGATATCAATCGATCCAAAGCGCGCTGCACGCTGGAAGACTTGCAATTGCGGTTAGGGTTTAATTATGTGCGCGGTCTGAGCGCCGCCGCGGCGGCGGCGATTGTGGCGAAACAGCCATTCTCCGCTATTGGCGATCTCGCGTTGCGTGTCCCGGAGTTACGAAGGGACCAGTTGGAGCAACTCGCGGCCCTTGGAGCTCTCAATGGGATCGGAGCCACACATCGGCGGGACGCGCTGTGGCAAGTCTCCTGGCACGGCCGCCAGGCAGGGGCGCTGCTGGCGGCCGTGCCGGAAGCAACCCAGGAGTCTCCTCTGCGGCAGATGACGATTGAGGAGCGGCTGATGGCGGATAGCGTGGGGTCTGGGATGACCACCGGCAAACATCCATTGGCCTACCGGCGGGCAGAATTGGATAAATTGCGCGTCGTGCCGGCGGCCGGACTGTCCGCCATTCCAAACGGAAGGACGGTGCGTGTCGCGGGGAATGTGATTGTGCGGCAGCGGCCCGGCACTGCGAAAGGCATCCTGTTCCTGTCGCTAGAAGATGAAACCGGAATCTCGAATATCGTGGTGATGCCGGATCTCTTCGAAAAATACAGACTCAGCATATTGAGTTGTCCCTGGATCATGGTGGAAGGGCGGATGCAAAACAAGGATAAAGTCACGCACATCCTTGCCCGGCGCATATCGCCATTGGAAAACCCTTTGGCAATGGCCACTCGTTCCCACGACTTCCATTGACCGGCTGTCATGCTCTTCGAAAAATGTACATCTCCGTGCTAACGTGAGAGAACCTCAGGTTCCCGAAAGGGAGTAACAGGGAAGCCGGTGTGAATCCGGCGCGGTCCCGCCACTGTAAGCGAGGAAAGCCGTTTCGAATGCCACTCAGCGGAAGCTGGGGAAGGTGAAACGGTCGGCAGCAATGTCAGCCTCCGAGCCAGGAGACCTACCCGAGGGTTTCAGTACAGACTTTCTGCGGAGAACGGAAAGAATGGTCCAGATCAACGACTGTTTCCCTAGACAATTTTGCCGGATGGAACCGCCCCGCGGCGGCATTCCTAAGTCATTGATACCCGCTTCACCGCCAGAAGTCTGTCCCCTATCCGAGGAGATCAGACGTAATGAAACTTTTCCATGGCGTGGTGTGGCTCGCCTGCGCATTTCCCCTGTTCAGCCAGAACACGATTGAGGGCGTCGTGCTCGATGCGCGGGGTGGCGCAGCCGCGCAAGTCCTCATCCGGGCAAGCCGTGCTGCCGAACAAAAACAGACTCAAAGCGATAGCCAGGGATTTTATAGGTTGGATGGTATCGCGTCCGGAGAATGGACCATCCGGTTTGAACTTGCCGGTTTTGAGCCTGCGGTGCGAAAGCTCGTCGTGACGGATCAGCCCTTGCAGCTGAACATCTCTCTGGAACTCGGCGCTGTATCCGCGAGCATCGACGTTTCAGCGATCGCCGACAAAGCCACGGCATCGCGCATGGCGGTGCCGGACCGGGAGTTGCCGGTACAGGTAAGCGCGGCAAGCCGCGAAACGCTGGAAGCGCAAGGCGTCAACGACATGGTCGCCGCATTGCGTAATGTCTCCGGCGCAACCGCTTTTCGGGCCTACGGCGTCTACGAGTACTACACCATTCGCGGTTTCAACTCCTCCAACGTCATGCTCGTCGACGGCATGCGTCTGGAAGGCAACCGCATGAACACCCAGCTCAATAATGTGGAGCGCGTGGAAGTGCTGAAAGGCCCTGCTTCGGTCCTCTATGGCGGCCAAGCCCTAAGCGGAACGATCAATATCGTTCGCAAAAAGCCGCAGGCGCAACGAACCTATGACCTCTTTTATCGCGGCGGCCGCTTCAATACGCACCAGGCGGGCGGCGGCGCTGCTGGCCAAGTCTTCGGACTTTCTTCGCTCCTCTATCGGGCTGACTTTAGCCTGGAACGTTCCGATGCCTGGCGTGACGCGGGAACAAAACGGTTGAACTTCTCACCCGCACTCACCTGGATTATCAGTGAAGGCAGCCGGCTCACCGTTACACAGGCCTGGAATCGCGACAACTTCTCCGGTGACGCGGGTGTACCCGTTGGCGTCATCGGCCGCCCCGATTTCAATCCAGCCCGCCGGTTCAATACGCAGCAGGATTTCGCCAGCAATCGGGATTCCCAGACGAACGCTCTGTTTCTGTACTCACTTCCACACAACTTCCAGTTGCGGCACAGCTTTCTCTACCGCCGCATGAACGACGAGTATTTCACGACAGAGTCTCTGACCTACCAGCCGGCGCTCAACCAGGTTGGCCGGCAGTTTCTGTACTTCAAACATCACCGCCGCCCGATCCTCAATCAAGCTGATGTCACCGGCAGCTTTCGTTTTCTTGGTCTGCATCACACCGTCCTCGCCGGACATGAGTATCAGGACTATTACAACTTCACCAATCGCAGCGCGAGCCGCAGTGTGGCCACAACCGCCATCAGTCTCGCCTCCTATGCGGAAACGCACATTCCGGTTCCCGATTTCCCTATCAGCCGTGTGGACTATACAGCCAATCGTATTGACGCCTTCTTCTGGCAGGATCAGATCGCAATCGGAGAACGCCTGCGCTTCAATATCGGAGGACGCTATGACCGATACCACAGCCTCTTCCACAACGATCCCTGGGCAAATAATCAACAGACTAGCCGCACGCCGGACTCTCGACGGGAACAGACTGCTTACACATACCGCGCGGGACTGGTCTATCTCCTGCCAACAAATCAGCAGGTCTATTTCAGTTCGTCATCTTCTTTTCAGCCCATCAACACCATTCCGGCCGACGGCCGTCAACTGAATCCGGAAACTGGCCGCGGCTTTGAATTCGGACATCGCTGGCAGGGGTGGAACGGCCGGATCCATCTGAGCAGCGCCGTCTATTACCTGGCTCGCCAGAACGTGCTAATCGCCTTGCCCAACCAACAGTACGACCAGGCAGGCCAACAATCGGCGCGCGGATTGGATTTCGATATGAATGCCCAACTCGGCAAGGGCTTCCTGCTGAACGGAAATTACGGCTACGCCCTTCCGCGCTACGACGACTACTTCACGTCCAATCGCACAATCAACCTCTCCGGTTTCCGGCCGCGTTTCACCCAGCGCCACGCCGCGAATGTCTGGCTCACGAAAAACTGGAAAAATGGCATCCTGGCGAGCATTGGACCCCGATACGTCAGTTCGATGTTCACATCGGACCTCAACGACCTCAGGCTTGGCGGCTGGACCGTATGGAATGGGTCGGCAGGAATCCAGCGCAGCCGTTGGTCATGGACCGTGAATGCGGAAAATCTCTTCAATAGGGGCCGCTATTTCATGCCGGCGCAGATATCCAGCCAAGTCTACCCTGGACAGCCGGTCAACGTCTTCACCACACTGCGGTTCCGGTTGCAATAGCCATGTCCCCAACGCGCAAATGGATACGCAAATGGACAATGCTCAGCCATCGCTGGTCGGGCATTTTCTTCTCGCTGTTGTTTTTCGTGTGGTTCTTTTCGGGCATCGTAATGATGTACGCCGGCTATCCGCGGGTGGGGCCGGCCGAACGAATCGAACATGCCCCGGCTATTGCTGCCGGCAAAGTGAAATATAGTCCTGTGGAGGCTTGGCGCAGGTCGGGCCTCTCCGCCTTGCCGCGGCGCGCGCAATTGCAGATGTTGGGGGACCGGCCTCTTTATCGTTTCACCGTTTCAGGAAAACCCGCCGCCGTATGGGCCGATAATGGTGAACCGCTCCGCTCCGTCGGCCAGAACCTTGCCTTCCGCGTCGCCTCCGGCTGGATGAAGGTCCCCCCAACCCGGTTCGAAGGCTATCTGACGGAGCCCGATCAATGGACAGTCCCTGGAGGCACGCAATCTCTCGGCCCCCTTTGGAAATTCTCCTGGACTAGTGGAGAAGAGATTTACGTCTCCTCAAAAACCGGCGAAGTTGCGCAATTTACGACTAGAGCTTCCCGAATAGGTGCATACTTTGGTGCAATTCCGCACTGGATTTACTTCACGCCGCTCCGGCGGGACCAGATGCTTTGGTCGAAAGCAGTAATCTGGCTCTCCGCGGCCGGCACGCTCATGTCTGTACTCGGAATGATCGCAGGCATCTGGCTATACTCTCCGTCTCGCAAGTATCGCTTTCCTGACGGTCCGTCCCCGATTCCCTACTCCGGCATGAAGCGCTGGCATTTGATTCTCGGACTCATCTTCGGCCTGGTCACCTGTACCTGGATTTTCAGTGGGCTTATGTCAATGAGCCCCATGCCCGCCCTCACCAGAAATCGCGCCCCTGTTCTGTCGATAAGAGACCGGGATATTGATCTCGCCAGCTTCAGGGAATCGCCTCCGGCGGATGTTCTCAAGAACGTGCCGCCGGTGCGCGACATGGAGATGATCTCACTGGCGGGCCGCCCCTTCTACTTGACGCCGGATCAGATTCTGCCGCTACGTGGACAACCGTTTTCGGCCTTTGCTTCACGGGATCTGCTGCAATCTGTTCCCGGAGAAATTGCGGAACTTCGCACGGTTTACGAATACGAAACCTATTATGTGGACCGGCATGGCCGTAAACCTCTGCCGGTTTTCTATGTCCGGTGGAAGGACCAGGCGGACGCCGGTTACTACCTGGACCCGCGTACGGCGCTGGTCGTACAAAGCGTCAGTGCGGGAGCCCGATGGAATCGCTGGCTCTACCACGGGCTGCACTCATTGGACTTGCCATGGCTCTACCGCTACCGGCCGCTTTGGGACGTCATCGTTCTGGGCCTTATGGCTGGAGGCACGGCTCTTTGCCTCACTTCTCTCGTTATTGGCTGGCGAGTGCTGAAGCGCAAATTGAATTCGCGGCCCAACTGCCTCCAGAACCGTAGAAGACAGGAGTTGAGCATATGAGAGGACTGATCATTCTATGGAGTTGTCTGGCAATCGCCGCTGCTCAGGAACCGCGTCTGCTGCTTGTTGGCGGGCCGCAACCTCTCTGGCCAAAAATCGTTGCGGAGTTCGAACAACGCCACCCGCAACACAAAGCAACGTGGCATTTCGGAACGGCCAACCGCGATGAGAAACCGTACGACTTGCTGTTCGCCTACCATCCCTTGCCGGAGGAACGGGATGCCCTGAACGAAGTACACGTCGCGCAGCGGCTCGGCTTTCCAGTGGAATATGTCTCTCCCGCATGGACGCAACCGGTAAATGCCCCCGCTACGCTCCAGGCCGTTCCGTATCTGGATGAAGGCGGCATCGAAAATGGAGTTAGGCTGCTGAGTTATCTCTATTCTCTGGCGAGACCCGGGGCGCTGAAGCCGGATCCCCCGGTCACGCAACCCAAGACCGGTATCTACCATCCAGCCTCGCCCGAGCCCTTCGCCTCCTTTGCCTCTTATCGTGCGTGGTGGCGCACGGTCCGGCGCGATGACGTGCTGGAACCCAAAGCGGTCGTGGCCATTCCCATTTTCAGCACATGGGTACGCTCCCGGGATCTCGCCGCGGCTGACAAACTCATCGCGGAACTCGAAGGAGCCGGCTACTTGCCGGTTGCCGCCTACGGGTATCCCGTAGAATCTCTGTCCCCGCTGCTGCGGGAAGAAGGCAGGTTGCAGGCATCGGCAGTGATCGCAATGAACGCCACCCTGCCGTCCGCAAAGGATGCGGCAACGTATGAATCTTGGGGCGTGCCCGTGCTGAACGGCATTGTCACGCGCGAATCGGCCGCGCAATGGCTGGCCAATCCCAAGGGTCTGCCGGCCGATCGTATCCACGCGCACCTCAGCCTGCCGGAACGCGCCGGGCTTGTTGCTCCCACGTTGGCGGCCACGACGGAAACCGGTGCGGATGGGTTGAAATATACTCGTCCCCACACGCCGGGCATTACCGCGCTCGTCGAAAGGACATCGCGGCTTCTCGCGCTGCGGAACAAACCCAACAAGGAAAAGCGCGTTGCCCTGATTTATTACAACAATCCACCCGGTAAAGGGAATATTGGCGCCAGTTATCTGCAGGTGTTTCCCAGCATCCGCAACATTCTTGCGCGCCTGGCCAGCGAGAGCTATACAGTTCGCATGCCGCTTCCTACGGAATCGGCAATTCGAACCACGCTCGAAGCCAACGGCCGCAACCTGGAGCTTTGGGCACAAGGAGAGCGGGACCGCATGGTCCACAATCCCTCTGTCGTCGCGTGGCCAATCAAGGAGTACCGGGCATACTACGACACTCTCCCGCAAGCATTTCGCGATGGAGTCGAAGCTGCCTGGGGATCGCCGGAAAAGTCGGAACTGATGACGGCGGCTTGCGCAGCCCCTCTGGCGCACGCACGCTGCCTTTTGTTGCCAATGCGGCGGCACGGCAACATCGCGCTCGCGCCACAACCCCTGCGAACCACATTCGATAAGGCGGCGGACCCCGGCCACGAATTGGCAACGCCTCCGCCCCATCAATACATTGCCTTCTACCTGTGGCTACGCTATGTGTGGAAGGCTGACGCCTTTCTCCACCTGGGAAGGCACGGCACCTTGGAATGGCTGCCTGGCAAACAAACGGCTCTGGAATCCGAAGCCGCCCCGGTCCTGCTCGGCGGCCCCATCCCCAACTTCAACATCTATGTGATGGACGGCGGCGGAGAGGCGATCCAGGCCAAACGTCGGGGCGCCGCTGCCTTGATCAGCCATCTCACGCCAACCATCTGGCGTGCCGGCGGACGCGACGATATCGAAAAGCTGCACCAGTCATTTCACGAACTCGTGGATCGCGGAGACTCTTTAACGCCGGCGGTCAGTGCGGAGTACGAGAAAGTCACCCGGGCGGAAATCATACGTCTGGGGTTGGATCGCCAACTCAAGCTCAATATGACCGGCTCCTGGAAGGAAATGGCCCCTGCGCTGCATCGGTTCCTCCACGAAATCGAAGACTCGCCGATTCCCGCCGGGCTGCCGATTTTCGGAAAGCCGCCAGGCGAAGAGCAACTGCGGGAAGCGATCGGCGCATTTTTATTTGCGGCATTCCCGGCCGCTCTACATGACGATGTGGAAGAACACGTTCCCCTCTGGAGCGGCCAACTGCTGCGCGGCGAACCAGCGGACGAAAAATTGGCAAGCCCCGGGGCCCTCCCCATCCTGCGCCGGACCGCGGCGGAGGTACCCGCTTGGCTGGACCATCTTCGCGGTTCCGGACAATGGGAACTGGACGGACTCGCCCGCGCATTGAGCGGGAAACATATCCCGTCTCGCCTCCTGGGCGATCCGTTGCGGCGTCCGGACGCGCTGCCCACGGGCGGCAATCTCCATGCCGTGGACGGAACTCGCATTCCGACCGAAGCCGCGTGGCGTGTCGGACAGACTATGGCGAAGGAGATGATTGCGCGCCATCAGGACACGCACCAAACAGTTCCCAAGCGAGTGTCCGTCGTTCTCTGGTATGGCGAGACAGAGCGGCATCAAGGGGCCATGGAGAGTATGGCGTTATCCCTGATGGGCGTTCGCCCGGTATGGAATTCCCGCGGCATTGTGGAGGATGTGGAATTGATTCCGGACGCGGAACTGCGGCGCCCGAGAATCGATGTGGTCTTCACCGTATCCGGCAATTACCGCGACGGTTTTCCTGACAAGCTGCAATGGCTGGACAAAGCGGTGCAACTGGCCGCCGCTGCCCCCGAAAGCGAAATCGCGCGCAACACCAAACGCATGGAGCAGGAGTTGCGCCAGTCCGGCCTTGGGGAAGAACAGGCGCGCGCGCAAAGCGGCCTGCGAATCTTCGGCGCGAAGCCGGGAGCCTATGGAGTCGGCGGCGTGCAGAATGTGGTGGAACGCGCGGGAGGCGGCGATAGCCCGGCTAGAATTGCCGCCATCTATAGCGCCAACATGGGTTTCGGATACGGCGGCGGCAAATGGGGCGAGCCAGTGGCGGCGGCGCTGCAAGCGAATCTGAAGCACGTCGACACCGTCGCATTCTCGCGGTCATCCAACCTCTATGGTGCGCTCGACAACGACGATACCTACCAGTTCCTTGGCGGGTTGAGAACCACCATCGCCGGTCTCAACCAAGGCCGCGGGCCGGAGGTCTATATGCACAATCTCCGCAATGCACAGGGCGAAAAGGTCACTGTACTGCGGGAATGGCTGGCCATTGAACTGCACTCGCGGCAGCTCAATCCGAAATGGATCGGCCAGATGAAGAACTCCGGCTACGCCGGTGCTCGCCAGATCGCCCGTGAAATCGAGCATCTGTATGGATTCCAGAAAACCGCGCCGGATCACCTGGACCCCAATGTCTGGCAAAGCGTCGTCGATGTGTATGTGAAGGACAAATACAAACTCGGACTTACGAAGTTCTTCCAAACCGGAAACCCGCATGCCCGGCAAACGGTTCTTGCAAGGCTCCTGGAGGTGGACCGAACGGGCATTCATAAACTAGGCGCGGAAGATCGCCGCCTCGTCCTGCGGGAATACGCAAGGAGTCTGGTTGCCAACGGAGCAGCCTGCAACGCGCAGATATGCGGCAACGCTGCCTTGCGCAAGCATGTCAGCCAGGACGTCCGCACGGTTGCCGGAGAGCAGATGGCGAAAGCGGTGGATAAGGCGATGCACATGGCGCTTTCGCCCGTGCCGCCGCCGGAGAACGAGCCCAAACCTAAACCCGAACAGCCAAAGGCGGAACCCCGTCTGGATCAGGTTCGAACGCTCGGCAAATTCAATGTCACCTGGGTCAAGCGCGCGGTCGTGAACTGGAGTCTGCGAACAATCCCGCTGAAAGTATGGGGAGGAGGCTCGCTCCTGTATCTGGCGATTGTGCTCTTACGTTCCCGTTCGCGCAGGAACGAACCGGTCTCCATCTCATATCCCCCGGCGCGCTGAGGGCGGCTTGGCTGTTCGCCCTCACTTCCGCAAAATCTTATCCATCGCTCTGCCCTTCGCCAGTTCATCCACCAGCTTGTCTAAATACCGGATCTGCTGCATGAGCTTGTCTTCCATTTCCTCCACGCGGTAGCCGCAGATCACCCCCGTAATCTTGGATGCGTTCGGATGAATCTGCGGCGCCTGGGCGAAAAAGGTTTCGAAATCAACCTGCTTGTCGATCTGCTCTTGCAGCGCCTCCTCGTCGTATCCCGTAAGCCAGTGGATAACGGTATGCACCTCTTCCTTGGTACGCCCCTTCTTCTCCGCCTTCGCGATGTAGTGCGGATACACGCTCGCAAAGGCCATCTTGAAAATTCTCGTGTTGTTCATGGAATCGCCTCCCGGCGCTTGACCCGCCTAGTATGATCACCGTAAGCTGAGAATTCTAGGTATGGGTCGCAAGCCACAAAAAAATGATTCGTTGCCGGGCTCTCTGGACATGTTAATTCTCCGCACGCTCTCCCTGCGTGACCTCCATGGCTACGGCATCGTCCAGTTCATTCAACAATCCTCCGCCAACGAACTCCTCGTCGAAGAGGGATCGTTATACCCCGCTCTCCAGCGTCTGGAACTGAACGGCTGGATCGAGGGAGTCTGGGGCGTCACCCCGAACAACCGCCGCGCCCGCATCTATACAATCACCGCGGCCGGCCGCGAACAACTGTCTGTGGAAACCCGGCAATACGCCAAACTCACGCTCGCCATTGCCCGCGTCATGGGCACGGAGTAACCATGCTGCGACGTCTCCAATATTGGCTCCAACGCGATAAACGCAGCCGGGCCCTTCAAGAAGAAATGGACCTCCATCTCACGGAAAAGGCCGAGGAGTTGGAGGCCGGCGGCATGCCGCCGGAGCGCGCCCGTCTGGAGGCGCGCCGGCAATTCGGTAGTGTGGCCCGGAAACACGAGGAGTCCCGCGAAGTCTGGCTCACGCGCTTCCTGTCCGAACTCGCGCAGGACATCCGCTACGGCGCCCGCTCCATGGCCGCCAACAAAACCTTCAGTGCCCTCGCCGTCCTCTCTCTCGCCCTCGGCATCGGAGCGAACACCGCCATCTATAGCTTCATGGAGGCCATCCTCCTGCGGTCCCTGCCCGTCGCTGATCCCGAATCCCTCGTTGTCTTCAACTGGCAAAGTCCGCCGCCCCACAACGCCAACAAGGAATGGGTCCATGTCATGCACGGTATCTCCGGGCTCGCCTGGCCCGGAGCCAAAGGAATCATGGTCAGCGGCATGTTCCCCCACGCCGCGTTCGAACGGATGCGGGACGACAATCCCGTCTTCTCCACGGTCTTCGGCTACTACAACGGCCGGCGGCGCACTGTCTCCGTCAACGGCCAAGCCCTTCTCGCCAACGCCGAATACGTCACCGGAGGCTACTTCCGGGGTCTGGCTGTCTCGCCAGCCGCCGGCCGCCTCGTTGAACCTGCCGATGACCATCCCAGTGCCCCGCCCGTCGCCGTCATCAGCTTTTCCGCCAGCCAGCAGCGCTTCGGCGGCCCCGCGGCCGCTATTGGGCAGCCCATCCTCGTGGACAATATTCCCTTCACCGTCATCGGCGTCACTCCCCCGGCCTTCTTCGGCGTCGATCCAGCCATTGTTCCGGAAATCTACCTCCCCCTTCAAACCATCCTTCAGATCGAAGGTCCCTCCGTCGCCCGGGACTTCACGAATCAAAATCACTATTGGATCGAAATGATGGGCCGCCTCCGCCCCGGCGTCACCATGGCCCAGGCCCAGGCCGCGCTCGCTCCGCGATTTCATCAATGGGTGGAGGCCACCGCAAGCACCGATGGGGAGCGCGCCAAACTCCCCGCCCTCGTGCTTAATCCCGGGGCCGCGGGCCTCGGGGGTCTGCGCCGCGAATACGCCAAACCCATTGCCGTCCTGCTTGCTATGGTCGGCCTCATTCTAGCCATCACTTGTGCCAACGTCGCCAATCTCCTCCTCGCCCGTGCCTCCGTTCGCCGCCGCGAAATCGCCGTCCGTCTCAGCCTCGGAGCGGGCCGCTTCCGCGTTGTCCGGCAACTTCTTACCGAAAGCGTCCTGCTCGCCTCGCTCGGCGGAGCCTTCGGAGTCCTGTTCGCCGTCTGGAGCATGCGAACGTTGACGTTCCTCTTCTCCCGGGGGCAGGAAAACTTCACGCTCCATGCCGGGCTGAACGGGAACGTGTTGGCCCTCACCGCCGCCCTCTCCGTCCTCTGCGGCGTGCTCTTCGGCCTCGTGCCTGCTCTCCAGGCCACCGGCCCGGATGTAATGCCCGCGCTCAAGAACGGCCGCGGCGGCGGAACCCGCCACCGTACGCAACAGATTCTTGTCGTCGCGCAGATTGCCATGTCTTTCCTCATCCTCTTCGCCGCCGGCCTCTTCGTCCGCACGCTCAACCAACTGCACTCTGTCCAACTCGGGTACGCCCGCGAGAACATTCTGCTATTCACCATGAACGCCCGCCAGGCCGGCCACCGCGATCCGGAAATCGTCACCTTCTACATGAATCTCCGGAAACGGTTCGAGGAGCTTCCCGGCGTGCAAAGCGCATCGTTCTCTCACGCCACGCTCATTGCTTCTCCCCGCGCCGGCGGCATTCTCCGCGGCCCCATCAAGGCCGGTCCCTTGGCTGTCGACGGCGCGCGTGTTCTTCCCTCCGGCCCCCGCTATCTCAGCACCATGCAGATCCCCCTCCTCGCCGGACGCGAAATCGACGGCCGGGATCAACCCAACTCCCCGCCGGTCGCCGTCATCTCGGAACGCCTCGCGCGCACCTACTTCGGCGCGGAAAACCCTATCGGCCGCCGCATTTCGTTCCCGGAGGAAAAACGGGATTTCGAAATCATCGGCGTCTCTGCCGATCTCCGCAATGGCAGCGTAAAGGACGAGGGAGCCATGTCCATCTTCGTCCCGCTCAGCCAGGTCACCCCCGGCGGCGTCACCTATGCCCTCCGTTCCGTGGGCGATCCCCTGCGGTTTGCGAACAGCGTCCGGGAATTGGTCCGCCAGGCCGACGCGGCCATCCCGGTCACCAACATAATCACCCAGGCTACGGAAATTGACCGGTCCATTAACCGGGAGATTCTGTTCGCCAATCTCTGCACCGGTTTCGCGATACTCGCCCTGCTCACGGCCTGCGTCGGCCTGTACGGCGTCATGTCCTACAGCGTGACGCGGCAGATGGCGGAAATCGGAATCCGCATGGCGCTGGGCGCACAGCGTCGCGTAGTCATCTGGATGGTCCTGCGCCGCGTACTGCTTCTGGCTGCCGCGGGCCTCGCCGTCAGCGTGCCGGTCGCCCTCATGGCTTCCCGTCTCGTCAAGTCGTTCCTGTTCGGAACCCAACCCAACGATCCGGGAACCCTGGCGCTCGCCGGAGCCATCCTGCTCGGAGCGGCGATTCTTGCCGGCTATGCGCCCGCCAGGCGCGCGGCCCGCATGGATCCGCTAACGGCTCTTCGGCAGGAATAGAAGCTACTTCAACATCTCGGGAGTGATCACCGCAGCCTGAACCGGTGTGCTGCGGGCTGTGCCCGAATAGGCCCAGATCGTGTAGGTCTGCGGGACTTTGGACGTCTCCTGCAACGCGAAAAGATCGATTTCGAATTGCCCTGTCACCGTGGATTCCGCCGCTTTCCGGTCAATCGGATCGTAACTCGCAACCCGCAGCGGAGCGACAAACGGACCAGGCATCAAATTGCCGGCAATCACCAGCGTGATCGGAACAGCGGCCGTAGCCGACCCGTCGCCGCTGCTGTTGCGGTAGTACGCCGCAGGGACAGGCAGGCGGAAACTGCCGCGAAGAACGCTCTGCGCATCGGCCTTGTAGACGCTAACCCGCTCCGCTTCCAGGTGGATGCCAACGCCGCTCGGAACGGGCAGGCTGTCCTCTGTCTTGCGATAGTTCGGGTACTTCCCGGAGCCCCCCGGAAGAGGAAACAGTTCCTTGGGACCGCCCTCCGCGGCTCGCTGCTGTTCAATAAAGGCGACGATCGCGGGGTCTTTCTCGGCGGGAAGCCCGGCGGTGAGTTGAAACTGCGCGCGGTTGGACACCTGGTTGTCGAACAGCACATCCACCAGATAAGTGCCGGTGCGCCACGGCAACTCTTCCAGACGTTCTCGCAACCGTATCGAAAATCGTTGCAACAGTTTGATTTCGGGGCGCGGCGTCGTGTCAGGCTCCGGCGTGGGCTTATCCGGATCTTTCTCAATAGGCTCTATCACCAGATTGGCAAAGGTCTCCCGGCTCTCCACCCGCGTGACGACAACCACGGCGGAATCTTTAAAGTAGCGGCCCGGCCGGTCGTGAGTGGAGTAGAAGTCAAATCCGTAGATCGTCGCGTCCGTGTCCTGTCCAATGGCAAGCGGAGTAGGCGCGGCCAGCCAGATCCCTTTCTTCTCCTCAATGCGGAGAAGAGAGCCCACTTTGCTCAGCGCCTGCTCCGTGGGGTTCCGCAGATCCAAACCCGCTTCTTGAATGATTTTTTCCATGGAAAGTTCTCTCTCGTTTGACCGGCTGTTCTGTGTGGGCTGTCCGCTGAGGAGGAAGCCGCTGAGGACGAAACCAAACACGGGCGCGAAAAGTAGCGGCCCGGCCAGTCTCACGTCGACACCGTGGTGATCTTATATGCCTTCACGTACGGTAGGCATTTGGCGCAAAAGGCTAAGGTCTCGTTTCGCTTATCAGTGCCCGACCCAAACATGATGCACGTACAGACGGAAGTCGCCGCGGAAGCCGTCATCTTGTTGGACTGGTTGTTGTAATAGGTATCGCTGACGCCGTCCGCGCAATGGTTCCCGGAATGGCCGCGCGAGTTCGTGTACCAGCGCGCATGCGGCGGCGCCGGCAGTCCAGGAAAATCCCCTTTGTTGGCATCCCGGGCGCTTTGGCCAATGGCGTGCCCGATTTCATGGACAATCGTGCCGCACATCTGCTTGGCCGTACGTCCTACCGTGGCGATCACATTGTGACGGCGGTCGCGCGTGCACCAGCCGAGATTATTCCCCTCCGCCCACGCCACCTTGTATTCAACGGTAATCGTTGCACCGCCGTCGCTCAGGAGTTTCGCGGCCGCTGGAAGGCGGATGAAAAGCTCATTCCCGACGCTCTTCTTATACTCCAGTTTGTAATCGGCAGCATCGATATCGCCGGAGGCATTGGTTCCGCCGACCTCTTTCCACCGGCAGTACTTGACGGCGTCGCTCCCATCAGAGAGATCCTTCGTGAAGTAAAACCCGTCGGAGTTGCCCGTCGTCGCTGCCCCGGTGATGGAAAGGCCGGGCGCCGTCCCGCCTCCCGGAAAGGCAATGGTGTCTTGGGTCTGGCCGTTCTTTTTGCCTTTCAGATTGGCGGATCCTTCGGCCGTGTTGCCGGCATCCAGCTGGTAGTGGCAAAAAATGATGTGCGCGACAGGCAATTTTTCCGAAGCAAACCGGGCCTTCAGTTGATCTTCAAACCATGACTTGTTGTGCGTGCCGACGATGAGCAGCTTGCCGGACCCGGAGCCCGTAATCACCGCCTCGTCCACGATGGCTCCCCCCGGTACCGCGGAAGACGTCAGATTGACGTTATCGGCAACGCTCTCTTCCAGATCAATGCAGGTCTTCTTCAGGCACTCAATGGCGGAGGCAAGTCCAGGTGCGGTAATTTCCGCCGTCTTGGTTATCTGGGCATAAATCTTCCGCCAGTTGATCAGCTTCAGCTTACTGTCGGCTACCGCGGGGGTCCCGCCAATTTTCACCTCGCACGTATCTCCACCGGCCATGCCAAGATCTACCTCAAAGTAGCCCGTCGCGACATCGCCCAAGGGCGCGAGAGCCACCCAGCCGGTCGTCTTTTTCTCGACAGTCTTCTTTTCATGCACCGGAAATGTATCGGTCAGCTTTGGCGGTGGAGTATTTCGCTTGCTCTCTTTTCCGAAGTTGATTTCAAAGTACACCTTATCGCCGGGTTGACCGTCCTCAGGCGGGTCGGCGGTCACTGCGAAAACAATGCAATTCCCCTTCGCATCGCAACCGGAATTGATCTCGTGCTCTTCTTCCTTTGAAGGCAGATTGATCCATTGCTTTTTGGCGGGCGCAGCGTCGGGGTCATCGATATAAATATCCTGGCTGATGTCGGGAGCCAGGAACTTGGCGGTAATCACCGTTTCTATAGTGATCTGGTGGTCTCGATACTGCCCGGCCGTCGCCTGCTTGTCCTCCAACAGTTTGAACTTGCCGGCGGGCGCAATGCTGTACGGTCCGCGGGACATCAGCGTCGCCGTGCATTTCCCTTTATCGTCCGTCGCTAGATTCTGGTCCGGCTCGCCCTTTTGCTTGACAAGAAAGGCAAACGCCTTCTGCGGCTGCTTACCCTGATCCAGGAAAAGTACCTGCGTCGTCTTCGGCCAAATCGTCGCGGTCAGCAGGAGCTTGGTGACTTTCTTGTAGGTGGCCTTTACCTGGAGTTCGTAGAACTCTTCTGTCTTCTCCACAGCCGGAGCCTTAAACGTGACCGGCGCGTCGAATTTGCCCTTCGTGGCATTCACCGTCTTGGTGGTCAGGACCTTGGACGGCTCCACCTTCGACACCGTAATCGTAACAGGCCCCGTATAGGGCGTGGTGCGAAGAAACTTCTTCGCTTTCATCGATTCGCCCGACGCGTCGATGGTTATGTCGGCATCTTCAAAATAGCTCTCAGGCATAGGATCTCCAAGCTCTCCGGGACTACTTCAACATTTCCGGCGTAATAAAGGCGGCCTTCAACGGTTCGCTGCGAACGGCCCCGGAATAGGCTCGAATCGTATAAGTCTGGGGTACCTTGGGCACGCGGTCGATGGCAAACAGGTCGATTTCGAACACGCCCGTCACCGTGGAAACAGCCTCGCCGGCGGTCACTTTGTCCTTTGTCGGGATCAGGAGCGGCACAACGAACGCGCCAGCTTTGAGGTTGCCGGTAATGACGAGCGTGATGGGAACGGTAGCGGTCTCTCCCGCGTAGAAGGCGGCCGGTACCGGCAAGCGGTAACTGCCCCGCAGAATGTTTTTCTCGTCAGGCCGGTACACGGCGACGCGCTCTGCGGCAATCGCAATACCCTCAGCGGCGGGAATCTCCAGGCTCTTATCGGTTTTCTCGTAGTTGCCATCGGCCGGATAGATTTCCTTCGGCTCACCGGTCGCTGTTTTTTGCGCCTCAATGAAAGCCGCCACGGCGGGATCTTTGCTCGCCGCCTTGCCTGCCGTAAGTTCGAACTGCGCGCGGTTGGAGACATCGTCGTCAAACAGCACATCCACCAGATATGTCCCGGTGCGCCACGGCATCTGCTTCAGCCGTGAACGCAGGGCCACGCTGAAGCGGGAAACCATTTCCAGATTCGGCGGCGGGTCGTCGTCATCTTGATCTTGCTCTTGCGCCGCAGGAGGATTCGGCCGCTTGGGTCGTTTTTCTTTCGGCTCGAAAAGAAGCTCCGCGAATGTTTCGCGGCTCTCCACCCGAGTGCCGACAATCACGGCCGTTTTTCTGAAATAGCGGCCCTCTCGCTCCCGCGTGCCGAAAACATCGAACCCGGTAATGTCGATATCGAGTGCCGAGTCGATTCCAATCGGCGAAGGAGCCGCCAGCCAGATGCCTTTTTTTCCAGCCGCCTTCAGCAGCGAACCGGTCCGGCTCAATGCCTCTTCGGTCGGCTGGTGCAAATCCAAACCCGCTTCTTGAATAATCTGTTCCATCGAATAATTCCTTTTTCCCGTTTCACTGTCGCTTTTCTGTTGTCCTTGCACTCCCGTCGCCGGAAGGAGCATTACACAAAAAAGGAGCCAGCCGTTCATGTCGAAATAGTCTCGATCTTGGCCGCATGAACAAACGGTTTGCAATGGCTGCAGAAATCGAGCAATTTATTGGTGCGGGAACCGGTCGAACCGAACATGACACAGGAGCAAACTTTGGCTGCTTTTCCGTCATCCATAACGAAGCTGGCGTTTTTGTAAGACTTATCGTCAAGGCCATCGGCGCAGTGATTGCCGGAGTGGCCCCGGCCCCAGTCGTACCAACGTTTATGAGGCGGTTTAAGACCTGGAAAAAGCGACTTCTCGCCAACCGGCGTAGTCTGGTTGATCGCATGCCCGATCTCATGGATGATCGTCGCGCAAATGTCCACATCGGCACGGCCCAATGCAATCACATTCACATTGCGGTCCGTACACCAGCCATTGTTGTCGCCCTCGGCCCACGCCACTTCATAGCTGATCTTGATGGAGGAACCGTTGTCGGAGAGGCTCTTTGCGGCCGCTGGAAGCCGGATGTACAACTGGTTGCCCACGCTCGAGTCGTATTTAAATTTATAGTCGGCGTCCGTGATCGTACCGTTGGCGCCCGTGCCGCCCTGCTCTTCCCAGGTCACCGACTTCACGCCCGAAGAGTTGTCCCGCAGATCTTTGGGGTAAATATATCCGCTGTCATCTCCTGACCCGGAATTCCCCTCGATCACTATCCCCGCCGTTTTGCCGCCGCCGGGGTAAGAAATCTTGTCTGTTTTCGAGATAGTTGCATCGCCCGTAAACGGCGTCTTGTCTCCGTCGATCTGTTCGGCGCAATAGATAAGGTGGATGACCGGCAGAGAATCTTTCTTGAACCGGGGATTGATCTTAT
This sequence comes from Bryobacteraceae bacterium, assembly GCA_035714175.1. GTDB lineage: Bacteria > Acidobacteriota > Terriglobia > Bryobacterales > Bryobacteraceae. Next base: position 21,785 of record DASTML010000255.1, read on the forward strand.
TCTCGAACCAGTCCACGTTATGATCGCCGATCACCAGAATCTTATTGGTTCCCGAGCCATTGATGATCGAGTTCTCCACCATGGCGCCGGATGGCAGCGCGCTCTCCTGCAAGACCACCTCATCCGCTTTCGATTCCTCGAAATCGACAAATACCTTCTTAAACGCCGCCGTCACTGGCCCCAGAGCGGGAACCGTCATACCGGCGGCCTTGGTAACCTGCCCATACAATTTCCGCCAGTTGATGAGCTTCATCTCCGCATCGGCAACGGCCGGCGTACCGCCAATCTTCACAGTGCACGTATCGCCGCCCGCAATGCCGAGGTCCACTTCAAAATAGCCGGTGGGATTGTCCCCAAGGGGAGACAGAATCACATAGCCCGTCGCCTTATTCTCCACGACTTTTTTGTCGCTGACAGGAAACTCCGCGCGCAGGCAGGGGAGCGGGTCTTTTCGTTTGCTCTCTCTGCCGAATGTGACTTCAAAATAAACCTTATCGCCTACTTGGCCGTCCTCGGGCGGATCGGCCGTAACCGCAAATACGATGGACTTACCCTGCGCTTCGCATCCCGATCCCACATCGTGATCTTTTTCCTTCGACGGCAGGTTGATCCACTGTTTTTTCGCGGGAGCGGCGTCCGGGTCGGCAACATAATAGCTCTTGGTGATATCGGGCGCCGAAAATTTCGCCGTGATCACCGTTTCCACCGTGATCTTGTGATCGCGAAACTGGCCCGCGGTCGCCTGCTCATCGGACAACAGTTTGAATTTGCCGTCCGGAACAATGGAATAGGGAGCCCGTGCCATCAGGGTGACCGTGCACTTTCCCTGCCCATCCGTCGCCAGCCGCTGATCCGGCTCTCCCTGCTGCTTCACCAGGAAGTTGAACGCCTTCATCGGCTGCTTCCCCTGGTCCTGGAACAACACCTGCGTCGTTTTGGGCCAGATCATGGCCGTCAGAAGCGGCTTGCTGATCTTCTTGTATTCACAGGTGGCGCGGAGCGCGTAAAACTCTTCCTTCTTTTCGACGGCCGGCATTTTGTGCTTGAATGCCTTGTTTAAATTGCCGTCCACCACTTCCACAGTCGCGGTGTGGAACGGACTCGCCTCGTCGCCTTTAAAGAAGTTGATCTTGGCGGGACCGGAGTAAGGCTTTGTTCTCCGGAATTTTTTCCTCGTTAGATTTTCTGAAATGGTGATGGTTGCGTCTTCAAAGAACGAATCAGGCATCTGTTCACTCCGGCTTTCTCTTTACTCTTGTTCTAATTCGGCGGCGAGTTCCATGTCCTCTGGGTCCTCGTCTTCAATCGACGCATCCGCATCCATGAACTCTGCGTCTTCGTCTTCAATGGCCGCGGCGCCATCCATGTCTTCGGGGTCATCGTCTGCAATGTCCCCAATACCGTCCATATCTTCTGGATCTTCGTCTTCCACCGCCCCGCTGGCATCCATATCTTCGGGGTCTTCGTCTTCGACAGTACCGCTGGCATCCATATCATCGGGATCTTCATCGGCCAGGATCCCTGCCGCATCTAAAAGTTCAGGATCTTCATCGGCCGGAGCCGCCTGGAATTCGATAAGGTCCGGATCCTCGTCCGTGGTCTCCGCGACGGCATCCAGATCGTCAGGATCCTCGTCTTCGGCCTCGGATTCAGCCTCCAGCTCCTCCGGTTCCTCGTCCTCAACATCGGCGATTACGTCAAAATCTTCTTCTTCGCATGGCAGTACAGGATCTGTCTCAGACACCGTTGCTGTCCCACTTCCTCATCCATTTTTCAAGACGAAATCTTCGACCCGCCATATCCACGCGGGGGTTATCCAGAATATCCAGCGCCCACTCCATCCCTGGCAATTGCTCCCATTCATGGCCGCGAGCGAAATCCAAACCCACAAACCAGCCAATATCATCCTGTCCGCGGATCCCATACCGGTGCGCACGGCTCATGATGGCGGTGATTCGGTCTCGAATACCGGCAATGTCTGGATAAAGACGCGCAAACTGTTCGACCAGCCCATCAAGGAATGTTTGGTCCACCTGATCGGCGAGCAGCGCCATTTGGGTCGGCCGGATTACAAGTGTCGGGGACGGCATCTAAAAATGGGACCTTATAGATCCCCTAGTCTAGCGCGCACCGTGATCCCAACGGGAGAACCGCGCGACCGGGGAGCCTGGATCGATGGGACCCCGCGCGCCGCCGCCGGCAATGCCCGGCTAGCCAAGGCGATGGTCAGCCAAGAAAGGCGGCGGACTGTACGGGCAACAAAGGGAAAATCCGAAGGATCGCCCGCCATCCGGACGGAGTGGCCGCCACTTCCCACACCCCGGCTTCTAGCCCGTTCCGAGTGGCGCGGGAACCGATCGGTGCGCCAATTGCCGCCCAGCCCGAAATAATAAATACGAGCAACTACTTTATGATATAAAGTATAGCATGTCGAAAGGACTGGCATACCTCGCAGGCGCTGTGATTGTTCTGGGGGGAGCGATTGCCATGCTCGTCAATCTGACGGGCAGGCCAACCCTGATACCCGCGGTCCCCTTGTCACCCGATCCAGCTCCGATACGCGAATTCGATGTCATCGCGGAATATCCGCACGATCCGCGGGCGCTGACGCAAGGTCTGGTGTATACCGGCGGCTTTTTGTACGAAAGTATCGAACTCCAGGGGCAATCCTCCATCAGAAAAGTAGAACTCAAGAGCGGTCGCGTCATCCAGCAGCGCGCCGTCGACAGCCGCCGCCGCGGCGAAGGGCTGACGGAATGGGACGGTCAGCTCATCCAGCTAACACCAATGCGAACGGGGCAAAACACGATTCGCTCGTTTGTACTGGACAACCTGGATGCCGCGGGCGCCCCAGTGGAGCGTTTTCTGGTCCATAGCGGTGTCCGATACGACATCGACTCGCTCGCCCCAACGTCTACTTTCGCCCACAACAGTGAGGGATGGGGACTCACGCATGACGGCCATCAGTTCATCAAGAGCGACGGTACGTCGATTCTTCGGTTTCTCAACCCCGATACGATGAGGTGGCAAGCGCAGATAGCCGTTGTCGAGGCGGGAACAGGGATTCGATGGCTGAACGAACTCGAGTACATCAACGGCGAGGTCTATGCCAACATCTGGCAACAGGATAGGATTGCGATCATTCAACTCGATTCGGGCCAGGTCACAGGCTGGATAGATCTCTCGCCACTCAGACCTCGGATGGTTCCTCCGCCCCAGGACATCGAAGGTCTCGGCGCATACGGAAAAGCGGTGGCCAACGGCATCGCTTACGATTCTGCCGGTGGACGTTTGTTTGTAACCGGCAAGAACTGGCCTCGGCTGTTTGAAATTCGTCTGCGCCGCTAAATGTCTGTGGAGTAAGGAAAACGGAATCCAACGGTGGCGCTCTTCGATCGGGTTGATAGGCTTTACCGGGAACCCGGAAGCAATCGGAGTACGGTTCCGCTCGATCAACGAGCGCTAAACCGCGAGCCTTCCAATTCCCCGCATCGGCGTCATGCTTTGGAACGGTTCATTCATGGCATCCACATTCTCGTTGGGCGGGAGCGGGAATAGGGAGCCGAGGCTGGATGCACCGTGGCAACCTTCGCCAGGAACGATGCCGCATGCGCAGCTGGGGCCTCATCCAAGGTGTTACGCTACACGCAGCATGTTCTCAAACATGGCCGCTTCTGTTGCGGCCCGCCGTCTCTCGAATGCGCCAACCTGGCTGGGCCTCTGCGTCATAGTAGGCCTCGCCTGGCCCTCCCCCTCGATGGCTGCGGATCATGAAGCGCGCAAGGCCGATGCCGAAGAGTTCTTTCGTAGCCGCGTAACGCCGTTTATCACGGCCTATTGCCTGCCCTGCCACCAAAACCGGCGGCCGACGCGGGCCGGAGTCAACTTCTCGCCGGCGCTCAAGTCTCCCGGTCACGCTGCCTTCACCGAACAGTGGAAGAAAGCGGCCGCCAGGGTGAAGGCGCATGACATGCCGCCCAAAAGCGCACGGCAACCGGACGACGCCGAGCGCGCCATGTTCGCCGGCTGGCTTACGAAACTCAAGTACCTCAGCCAGAAGGATCCGGGACCGTTTGTAATCCGGCGGCTGACCAAAACCGAATACGGCAACACGCTGCGGGATCTCTTCGGCGTGGAACCCTCGATTGCCGATAGCCTGCCGGATGAAGTCAGCGGCGAAGGCTTTCTCAACTCGCTCTCGCCCCTCCAGCTCGAGCAGTACCTAAAGATCGCCGACAAAGTATTGGCCCGGATTGTGGCGCCGCAAGGCGCTCCGCCCACCCCGATGCAAAAGCGGCTATTCGGTAAACCCGCCCCGGCCGGGACCGATCCGCGAAAAGCGGCGCGTGAGGTCGCCCGATCCCTCGCAAGAAAAGCCTACCGCCGGCCGCCGGCGGAGGCGGAACTGGATGTCCTCGTTGAGACGTTCGAACTGGGACAGCGGAACAACCTGCCCTACCCGCAGGCGCTTCAGCTAATGCTCAAGGCCGTCCTCGTTTCTCCGCAGTTCCTCTTTATTACTCCGGCCGTGGAAGCCGGCGCGGCTGCCGGGATCGTTCCGCTCGATGACTATCAACTCGCTTCGCGTCTTTCCTATCTCCTATGGGCCACCATGCCTGACGACGAGCTGATGTCGCTGGCGGACTCGGGAAAGCTCCATCAGCCCGCGGTACTGGATGCGCAGGTACTGCGTTTGCTGAAGGATCGCCGCTCGCGTGCGCTTTTCGACGGCTTCGGTGCGCAGTGGCTGGGTGTCAGCGCATTGAAGCGCCAGGTTTTCGATCCCGCGCTGTTTCCGCAAATGACCACCGCCATGCGCCAGGCAATGTACGACGAGGCCCGTCTGCTTTTTGAGAGCATCGTGCGTGAAAACAAAAGCGTCATCCGTTTCGTAGATAGCGACTACACCTACCTCAACGGAACCCTGGCATCCGTATACGGTCTGGAGAAAACCGTCAAGGGACCCGGCATGCGGAGAGTTCGCCTGAGTGACGGCAATCGCGGGGGCGTCTTGGGAATGCCGGGCATTCTCGCGGCAACCTCTTTCCCCAACCGCACAAGCCCGGTGAAGCGCGGCGTTTGGGTGCTGGAGCAGCTGCTCGGGGACCACGTGCCTTCTCCCCCTCCCGACGTTCCGGCCCTGGACCAACAGGACCAGCAGACCGCCGCAACCCTCACCATGCGCCAGCGCACCGAACTGCATCGTACGAATATCGTCTGCGCAAACTGTCATAAGTTGCTGGATCCCATTGGATTCGGTTTGGAAAACTTCGATGCCATCGGGCGGTGGCGGGAGCAGGACAGCACCGGCAAGCCGGTCGACGCGGCGGGAGAACTTCCCAGCGGCGAACGATTTGCGAGCCCGAAGGATCTGAAATCGATCATCGCCGGGCGAACCGATGTGCTTTCCCGTAACCTGGTGGAAAGACTGCTCGCCTACGCGTTAGGCCGGCGATTGGAAGGCTATGACGAGATTGTGGTAGATAACCTGGTGCAGAAGGTGGCCGGTGATCAATACCGCATGCAGACGCTCGTCAAAGAGGTCGTCACGAGTTATCTGTTTACGCATCGCAGAGTGGGAAAAATAGAGGAGATCCAATGACCAGAAGTGCAAGGATGGACCGGCGAACCTGCTTGAAAGGGCTGGGCGTCTCACTCGGCCTGCCTCTCATGGAGTCGATGGGTTGGGCCGACCCGGCGAAGGGCAAGGCGTACAAACCTCCCGTGCGTCTGGGGTTCATGTACATGCCCCACGGCGTAATCATGGATCAGTTCTGGCCGGCGGATGCGGAGAGTTTCCGCTCGTCGCCGCCTCCAGCGCTCGAATCGTTGCGTCCGGTGCTCGATCAATGCCTGATGATGAAAGGGATTTCGGGCGTTGCCATCGCTCCGTTTAACGGGGCGCCCCACGCACTCGAACTCTCCACCTGGCTCACGGCGACGCTGCCCGCCGCCGACAAGCGGAATGAGATCAACATCGCCATCTCCGCGGATCAGATTGCGGCCAACCACGTCGGAGCCTTCACCGCATTGCCGTCGTTGGAACTGGCGACGATGCCGCAGACATGGAAAGAAAACCAGGAAGGTCTGAACGAGGGCTACTATTCGCATTGCAGCTTCCGTTCGCCGACGCAGGCGGTCCCTGCCGAGGTCAATCCACGGAACGTGCTCTATCGCCTCTTCAACAAACAGGAAGAGGGCGGCGGGCGCGAAGCATCACCGGCGAATGCTTTGGATCGAAGCTTGTTGGACATCGTGCTCGGCGGCGCAAGAGAACTGCGGCATACGCTGCCCACCTCGGACCAACGAAAGCTGGATGAATACCTCGACAGCGTCCGCTCGGTGGAACGGCGCATCGCAGGCATGGAGTTTCGGCGGAAAGAGGCGGCCCTGGAGAAGGCCGGCGTGAGTCCCAGCAAACGTCGCGCGACAGACTCGGCTCCCATCGACATCAAGATCCCGGAAGGCGACAAGCGCAGCGCGTACATGCAGGTGATGTGCGACCTGAACATACTGGCCTTTCAGACGGACACGACGCGCGTCAGCACCTACATCGGCTCTACGCCCAACGGCGCTTCGTATCCGGAACTGGGTTTCAACGACCAGCATCACTCGAATACCCATCACCAGAACGAACCGGAAAAGGTCCGCAAGGTCGCCGCCATCACGGCATTCAACATCGCGCAGTTCGCCTATATGGTGAAGAAGATGCACAGCCTGCGGGAGGGCGATGGTACGCTGCTCGACAACTGCATCATGATGTGGGGATCGGGCCTCGAGGATGGGAACAAGCACACCCGCGAAAATCTTCCCTTCGTGATTGCCGGTAAAGGCGGCGGTTCCCTCAAAACGGGACGTTTTCTCCCGGACACGAAAGGAAATCAGGGAGATCTGTTGACGACCCTGCTCGCCTGTGCCGGTATTCCGATAGACCGGCCGGTCGGGATCGCGACAAAGCAGTTCGGGGAAATCAAGGCCTAACCAGCAGTCCGCCGCCGCGCGTCACGGCCATCTCCCGCTAAATACAGAACATCCGCAACTTCTGAAAACCGGACTCCTGGACTGCCGCCAAGCGCGGGCTTTCGCACGAGCGGCAGTAAGGTCTGCTGAGAGCAAAGGCACAGATGCGATGGCGCCGACGTGCTTTTGATCGACGGCTTCTTCCAGGACTATGGGAACATACCGATTCCGGTCATTCCCGAACACGAGACTACCGGTAGGATCGAGAAGGTCAGCAGCGTTGTGCCGAAAGCGGCAGGCCTTGAGGCGATCATGTCGTCGTTTCTCCTGGTTGGGGCGACGGGGTCTGCAAGCACTGCCAGGTCGGCGATACCCATATCTGTCCTAATGTTCGCTGGCTAGGCTTCGGCGCCGATGGGGGCTTTGCGGAATACATCCCGGTTCCAGCCCGCTATGTGAGCAAGGTAGCCAAACACCTAAAATTCCAAGAACTGGGTCCTGACAAGGTGGTCGGCGTATCTGGCATCGGCGGCCTCGATGCCTATGCTGTCCAATATGCCAGGCAGCTCGGCGTTGCTGGTCCCGTAGTGGCCGTCGCCCGTAACGAAGAAAAACTTAAGGTCGCAAAGTAGTAGGGGGCCCGGCCACATCATCGCGATCGAAGACAAGTCGTCCGAGGCCGTGGGCAAAGAACCCAAGAAGGCCGCCGGACAGAATAAGTTGGATGCAATCATCGATTGTGCTGGTACAACAGAGAGGAGGCAGCTTGACTTCTCACGGCTCGGGATCAATGGTTATCATGTCGATGTCGGCTTTATCAGCGCCAGGATGGATATTCTGCTCATTCCGCGCGTGTCTGGCGAGCAAACCTTCCATAGCTCATTCTGGGGCAACAATGCCGATCTCATCAAAGTCATGGCCCTCGCAGTCCAAGGCAGGATCCAGAATACCATCGAGACCATCGCGTTCGAGGATATCAACACGAACATAGACCTCATGCGCGAGAACAAAATTGTCGGCCGTGCGGTCGTTAGATCCTGACGCCGCTGCACATCGAATAAGGAGAGACCCTTGACTCAGCATGTACTATTCATTGTCACGAATGCGGCAGTAATTGGCCCCAAAAGCCGCAAGACTGGCTTCTTTTTCCCGGAGATCGCGCATCCATTTGAGGTGCTCGACGCGGCCGGAATCGCTGTGGAGTTTGCTTCGCCAACCGGCGGATGGGCGCCTTACGACGGATACGACGAGAAAGACCCCGCGCAAAAGGCGTTCTTCGAAAGTAAGGCCTTTCGCCGGCTCAATCGCAGCCGCAAACTTTCTGAGGTTGACGCTGCCGATTATGACGCCATTCTCGTACCTGGCGGACTCGGCCCTATGGTCGACATCCAGCACAATCCCGATGTCCAGAAAGCGGTTGTTCGCGCCTGGACAACCGGCAAGTTGGTGACCGCGGTCTGCCATGGTCCCTGCGCGCTGCTTGGCGTCGATCTTGGCGACGGCAAGCCCTTCGTACAAGGAAAGAAGCTCACATCTTTCTCGAAAGCTGAAGAATATGATTACGCACGCATGGACGTGCCCTACGAACTCGAGGATGCGCTGCGGGGCGAAGGTGCGGATTATTCGTCCGTTGCCAATTGGCAGCAGCATGTCGTCGTCGATGGGCGTCTCATCACTGGGCAGAATCCTGCCTCGGCAGGCGAGCTAGGGAAGAGACTCGTTGCCGCGCTTCGAGAGGCTGCCGCTTCCACGTAACTGACATCCCGCAATCACCCGTCAAAATAACTGCAAGCTTGACAGCTTATCCTGGCAAGGCTTTGGAACTGCGTAAGATTCTCCTCGACATGGCGCCGCGCTGCCGGGCCGAGGAGGGAAATCTCCGCTGGGATGTTTGGCGGATACGGCCATGCCGGAGCGCTACGTGTTGGATGAACTCTATTCCGACACCCAGGCGGCTGAAGCGCACCGCCAGACGCCGCACTACAAGAACTATCTCGCCAAAGTACCCCGCTGGCGGAGCGATCGGCACTTATTATCGAAACCGTCGCGCTTGCTTAGGAGGTAGCTGGTTTGGAGGATTCATGCTTGAGGTAGTTCAAGCGTATGATCGCGCCCATATAGCGGAATTGCCGGCGGATGACGCTGCGGCGCTCGAGCGCAAGTTCACTGTTGCCCGTGAGCGCTTTCTGGATCGGCGAGGCTGGTTGAAACCGCATGAGCGCATGGCCGTACTGCGCCGCCTGCGAATCTCGTCTGGCAGCAGCGTGACACGTTTGCCATGTGCATCGCGCGCGAAGGGGGCAAGCCGTACAGCACGCGCTGGTGGAAACGGACCGGGGCATCGACGGCATCCGCGATGCAGCAGAGCAGCTTTTCACTTGAGTAGTTCGTCAGCTATCTGGACATTGAGCACGCTCGATATCAGCTTCTGGATCACGCATGATCCAGGATCAATCGGCAATAGCACCTTTTCGGCTTAGCAACTGGATTCCGCATGAACCAGTAGGTGACTAGCCCAACTGGTGTTTCCTGCAAAGCTCAACGATGGCTTCGCGAGTCGTAATGCAGGCAGCCCACACAGATTTGCCCCAGTCCTCGATTGCACGGTCACGCTCGGGTCCGGCATCCGCTGCCAGCACATCAGCGGCGGTCATGCTGCCGCGGTTGTCAGGCAGATGCAGATTCGGCCATTCTCGTTGCGTACTCGCCAAAAGCCTATGTGCCTTCTGTACCTGCCTGCCGGAAAACTGCTTTTCCGTGTGGAGGTAGAGACCCACTAAACCGAACACAATGGCGATCGGCTTCGTATCAACGGTTGCGCTCTGCACCGCCGCGGCATCGACCACGTATTGCAGGATAAAGCCGGGGCGCCCCATCGCGTAAACGTAGACCTCATCGTATGCCGCGCGCGTGGTCTCCATTCCAGAGAACAGAGTACCGAATCATGCGACAGTATCGCTCGAACACGCCAAGCTGGAGCGACGTAGTATCTCGGGACTGGATCCCCGGTACCGTATGTCGCTTTATTCGCGCATGTTACCTTCCAAGTGGATGGTCCGCGATGCGTCAATTGATGGACGACGAGTCACATCCTCTGGCAATTGCCATGGAACAACGATCCGCTTCGGGAAAAATAGAGAACTAGCCGAATTCATGGCAGCAGGACGGCAAGGGCCTCAATGATCCACTTGCCTGACTTTGCTCGGCCCCACAGGATAGCAAGCGGAACGTCATTGCAGTCCACCATCATGACTACGAGGGAGCGTCGCTGTTGAACTTGACTACGTAGCCACACAACCTGCGGCTCGCTCGATGCGGTCTCAGTCTCCACCGCGTTGAGGAGTTCTCGCGTCACTCGCTTCAGTAGGAAGCCGTCGAGGACTGGATCGTTGTCCGGTTGGATACCGGAAACGAACCCGTCTCTGATGGCCGCGGGGGCGGAACATATCGTCTTTGCATTCTGGGCTGATTTTGCGATCCCAGTGAGCGTATCAGCAACATACTGCCGAATCCGTTCGGGCGTTGCATGGAAATCGCCGCCGGTGAAAGCTGTTATCTGCCTCGTTACTGGGTTCGTGAAAGCGCCATTGGCGAACCAGCGCAACATCTCTGAATTGACGTCTTGGCGCTGGAATCCAGCAATAAAGGCCTGCGAGGCTATACGAACCTCAGCTATTTCACTAGACTTCGCTGTCGCTCGAGTGGATGGCACTAACACGCCGAGGCACAGCGTCCATAAAATTCGAGTGTGAGTTTGCATCAAGGCGTCCTCTGAGAATACCCACTTAAACACGGTCGATCCAAAGCGATGAATCCATCCGGGTCCCACAGTGCAGTTGATCGCCAAACAGGAACATAGTTTCCCAGGGCAGATTGCCGGCAATCCGGACGTTGGACACAAACGGCGTTCGGGTACACTTAGTTCCGGTTGGGGGAACGGGTGACCTGCGTTTCCCCAATGCGACTTATCGTTCGTTTGCTCAGTGGCCCTCGCGGATGTCCTTGTAGTAAGGAAACATCTCGCGGCTTGTCCTATGGATCTTAGCGATGTCGACTACTTTAGGACCACCAGCTCTCTCTTTATGCAAGCAGCCACAAGCCGTAAGAACCCAAGGACCGGAGGGAAGAATCCGCCAAGCAAGAACCTTCGCTGAGAAATGAGCTCATGGGGAGTGGTGGGTCAACGAGGACTCGAACCTCGATCTCCCCCTTCATCAGCGCTTAGCGTTGTAACGAAGCGCTCATGGAGGGGGGTGCTCTAACCGATTAAGCTATTGACCCGCAAGCGGCAGGATTCTTTCTATCATAGCGTCCGAGCGATCCTTTGCAAGATTGAAAGCGATCCGTAACCTTGCGCGCAACGCGTTGGCTTTCCGTTCGGGTGTTCCTTTGGTTGGTAGATGCGTGCTTGCCCAGTCCAACACTTCGTCGTCGTTTAGTGCTCCTGCGTCGCAGAGGAGTGATGCGAGGCGTTTTGCGGTACGCGTGAAGAGCACGAAGTCGTCAAACGTGAGTTCTTGGAATGAGTGCGGCGCATCCAACCGAGCATATTCAGGCGACGCCGTGCAGTCCTTCTTTAAGTTAGTTAGCGTGGCCGTTAGTTTTTCCGTATCTCGATCGACCACATGCGCCACTTCGTTTCGCAAGCCTCGGTAGTAGTTGTACACCTGATATTCCACGCTCGCACGCAGCGCTTTCGCGTCCCTGAGCGGCGCTACCTTGTCGACGACGGCGTCAAGGAGCAGGACGCCTTTTTTGCGTTCTGGTCGAAAACCCAGCCGTGGGTGTTCTGCGATGAAGTCATCGAGGAAGCCTTCGAATGCTTGTGAAACAGACACAAGTTGCAGCTCGGTGTTCCTGCGCGCAAAACGTGCGAGGTCGACCACATCGACCTTGATCCCATAATGTCGTGAGCGTTCCTGAATGACTGCAGCCGGATCGGCCGCATCCTTGCACTTCTCAACGAAGTCGCGCACCGCGATCTCCTGGCACTCCGCACAAGCATCAAGCTCTCCCAGAACGATGTTGAGCTTCGTGTAGCAGGGGAAACGAAAGGCGGGTCGCATTGCTCTAAATAGTGTATCGGGACCGAACCCACAAATACTTCGCCTCCTTGAAATTGATTAGACGCCCGACCGGGGCCATGATCCCGAGAGACGTCGTTCTGGGACACCGGAATACCTTGCGCCCGGATCACGCGCTACTCGTCCAATGGTCGCTCTATTGGTTGGCGGCGAGGAGGACGTCAGCCATGCCTCGAAAACGAAAAGAAACCAAGCTCCGCCAAATTCACAAGACCGTCCTCAGGCTGCCCGACCTGGACCAAGCCAAATCCACCCTTCTCAAGAGCATAGGTTCAGTGGATGCCCAATACGGTTACCGTCACCGCATTGATAAGTTCATCGAATGATATTGTTCCTCGCCCCGACTCTCTTTCAACCGTTCTGTGATCCTTCGCTATCCAATGCACCTGGAGTCGCGCAAGCTAGCCCCTGGTACGGTCAATATATGTCTCGGCATGGTGTGAGGCTGCCCATTGCGGTCTTCTAAGCCCGAACCGCGCTGCTGGAATCCGCCAAGTGCCAGGTCAAGGGGGTGAAAAAGCTCGGCGTCCGCCCGGGAAACTGGTTGGCCGTGGAGCAGGGGACTACTCTCCGGCAGACTCCGCAGAATGATCAGCTCAAGGGCAAAACATATCCATCGTTTCTCCTTTTCATTCTCGGAGAATCGCGTTTACACAAGCTCTCTTAAACCCTCCATACCGGAACAGAAGCATTGCCGATGCAAAGCGCGCTGGACCTCCGGCACCAACCTGGAATTCACTCAAACGTGGAGGGACCAGGTTGCCGCAGGAAAGGTTGTCCATGCGCAAGGTCAAAGAAGTTCTCAGACGACAATCGCTCGGGCTTACCCAGTGTCAGATCGCGCAGTTGTTCCATCAGCCAGAGCACCCCGCAACGAAAAACAGGGGCAAGTCACTTCCGCGCCTCGCCCCGATTCGCCTAAAACAAAATCCGCAACCCCAACTGCACTTGCCGCGAACCCCCATCCGCCGAGCTACCGATACCGGCGTTCGTAATCTGCCCGAATGTCGCATTGCCGAATCCGCTGTCCGGATTGGGATACTGCGGCGTGTTCGTGAAATCGTAGCTCTCCGCCCGCACTTCAAAGGTCAATCGCTCCCCGCACCGGAACCGCCGGAAGGCGCTCAGGTCCGCGTTGAAGAATCCCGGCCCCCAGAACGAGTTCCGTCCAACATTGCCGAATGTGTTCGCCG
>DASTML010000256.1:0-30311 GCA_035714175.1 Bryobacteraceae bacterium
CGGTGCTGTTTTCGCCGAGCCGGAGAAATACGCCAGGATTCAGCAGGACTTCGGCGCGTCCCTCCGTCGTCGTTAATTCCTGCCCATCCTTCATCTCCGTGAATTTTCCGCCCGTGTGGGTTTCTACGGGCGTGGACTTTCCGCCGGCGAGGATGGCGACATCCCCTTCCGTGTAATGGACAACGCCGGCTTTCGCCGAGATTACAGACTGGCCAAATGCACTCGTGAATCCGCCCAGGAAAAGGTAAGCGGCAGCAGTGGTAATTCTCATGGTGCGTGTCCTCCGTTTTCAGACTACAGGAATATGAGGAGCGCTGAAAGGGGTCTCAGTGTAACCTCTTTATACAGCGCTGCCCAATGTTACGGTTTAGTGTCGGCAAGCGCAAGGTTTGTAACACAATACCTTTGCAAAATGTCTCATCGGAAAGCCAGGAGAAGCGGCCATGTCAGCATTGCCCGAACTACGTACGGAATTGCCTGGACCGAAAGCGGCGGCTTGGATCGCGAGGGATCAGGCGGTCTTATCGCCGTCTTACACAAGAGACTATCCCCTGGTCGTGGACCATGCGACCGGCGCTTCTGTGACGGATGTGGACGGCAATCGCTTTTTGGATATGAACGCTGGAATCGCCGTCGCGGCCACGGGGCACTGCCATCCGCGGGTAACGGCAGCTATTCGCGCCCAGGCGGAACGGCTGCTGCATATGAGCGGGACGGATTTCTACTATGGCAACATGATCGAATTGGCGGAACGGCTGGCCGCCTTGGCTCCGGGGGGAGGGCCGCGCAAGGTGTTCTTCGGCAACTCGGGGACGGAGGCGATGGAGGCGGCGATGAAGCTTGCCAAATACGCCACGGGCCGGGACAAGTTCGTCGCCTTCCTGGGTTCTTTCCACGGACGCAGCCAGGGTTCGTTGTCCTTGACTGCCTCAAAAGCCGTACAGCGTGCCGGGTTTGGCCCGCTGCTTCCCGGCGTGGTTCATATACCGTATGCGAATTGCTATCGCTGTGCCTACGGAAAGCAGCCGGATACGTGCGCGGTCGAATGTGTCCAGGTGCTGGAGCAACAGCTGTTCCCCTCCATTCTGCCTGCCGGCGAGGTCGCCGGGATCGTCGTCGAACCAGTCCAGGGAGAGGGCGGCTACGTGGTGCCGCCCCGGAAATTTCTGGATGCGTTGACGGAAACGGCGCGCCGGCATGGCATCCTGCTGATCGCCGATGAGGTGCAAAGCGGCATGGGCCGGACCGGCAGGTTATTTGCGAGTGAGCACTTTGGTTTTGCTCCGGACATTCTCGCCACAGCCAAGGGCATTGCGAGCGGTCTGCCTCTCAGTGCGACAATCGCCAGGGCCGATCTGATGACTTGGCCACCGGGTGCGCATGCGTCCACTTTCGGCGGGAACCCGGTCGCCGTGGCCGCGGCGCTGGCTACGCTCGATCTACTACAAGAATCATTGATCGAAAATGCCGGTTATATCGGCGGCCGGATGTTGGAACGGATGCACGAGTGGCCCGCGAAGTACCCTTGCGTGGGTGAAGTGCGCGGCCTGGGGCTCATGATCGGCATTGAGTTCGTCAAAGACCCCGTAACGCGGGAGAGGGACCCCGGGTTGAGGAACGGCATCGTGCAACGGCTTTTCCGGCAAGGCGTATTGACGCTCGGCGCCGGCGCCAATTCGATCCGGCTTTGTCCACCGCTTGTACTCGACTGGAAACAAGCCACTTTTGCGATGGACGCCTTGGAGGCGTCCATCGCCGCGCTACACTAAACGCTAGTGCCCGAGCCAAGAGACGACGAAAAACAACGCGCCGGCCGCCGGATACTGGACGTTGGATGCGGCATAAAAAAGTATCCCGGGGCGGTGGGGATTGACCGGCTGCCGGGGACGGCGGCGGATATCGTTTGGGACCTGGATGTGTTTCCGTGGCCGGTGGAAAGCGGGTCGTTCGACGAGGTCCGGTTGATCCATGTGATTGAGCACGTTGGAGATGTTCTCCGGACGATGGAGGAAATCCACCGGATTCTGCGACCGGGAGGGCGGGCGATTCTGGAGACGCCGCACTACACAGACTTCAGTTCGTGGTGCGATCCGTCGCACAAATGGCACCTAAATACGTACTCTTTTCGCTATTTTGGCGCCGATAATGCCGGTTTTGGGTACTATTCTGCCGTCAAATTTCGCGAAGTGCGGCTGCATGTGCGGCTGCTATCGGTGTGGCGGTACCTGGGTTTTGAGTTCCTGGTGAACGCCTGGCCACGATACCGGCGATTTTGGGAGCACTACCTGTGCTTTGTGGTCCGGGGCAAAGTGATGTCGTTCGAGTTTGAGAAAATTTAACCTGGGCTACAGCAGGTAAAAGCCGCTTTCGACGCCGTCGTCCTTAATTCGATTCCAAACGACACGGGCGGTGTACTGGGTGGAGCCGGATTCGATCTCGATCATGGACCCGGCGGTAAGGGCGGCGTACATGTGTTCAATGCGCATGCCGTGCTGGCTGACATCCAGGATACGGCCAGGGACGGCGACAGACTGCGGCCCGCTGATGAGCAAGCGAACAACGCCGGTTGCCTGAAAGCGGGGTTCGCTGCGGCGATCCTCGACGGAGCCGGCGTCCTTCTCCGGAGGACTACTCGGTTTCGAATCCGGTCCGGTCATACCAGTTCCAATCCCGCTTCGGATTCCGCGCCGTATTGTTTCAACTTCCGGCTCAGAGTGCGGCGGGAGATACCGAGGAGGCCCGCAGCCTTTTCCTGGTGGCCGCCTGTGTGGGAGAGGACCTGGAGAATGAGGCGCTTTTCCATATCCTGCAGCATGGCGCCCGGTGCGGTCCCGGAGCCGTCCCATTCGGAATTTACCGAATGGAAGAGACGCTTCAGGTCACTTTCCTGCGCCGGGAGGGCGGCGTAGTGGTCCTGGAGCCGTTCCGGAAGATCCAAAGTGCGTACGGCCTGCCCGCGACAAGTCACAGCGCACATATTCATTACGTTCCGCAGTTCCCGGACATTGCCGGGCCAGGGATAGGATTCGAGAGTCCGTTTGGCGTCGTCGGTGATCTCGCATCCTTCCCGCGCCGATTCGAGGAAGTATTCGGCCAATGGCACCACATCTTCGGCCCGCTCCCGGAGCGGAGGGACGGCGAGGCGGAACTGGGTGAGCCGGTGAAAGAGATCCGCACGGAACCGTCCGGCCGCGACCGCCTCTTCCAGATTCTGGTTTGTAGCGGCGATCAGACGGACGCGTGGGTTCAGCGGCGCCACGCCTCCGATGCGGAAATAGGGAAATCCGTCCAGGACGCGCAGCAATTTGGCCTGGACCCGCATTTCGAGGTCGCCGATCTCATCCAGGAACAGGGTTCCGCCATCGGCCAATTCAAACATGCCGGGACGAGGCATGCGTGACTCTTTCCCGCCGGCGTCGTCACAACCGAAGAGTTCCGCTTCGAGCAACGTGTCCGGCAGCGCGGCGCAACTCATATTCACCCAGGGACCTTGCTCTTGCCCGCGGGAGAAGCAATGAATGGCGCGCGCGAGGATCTCCTTGCCCACGCCGCTTTCCCCTTCAATCAGCACGGTGGCGCGGGATTGGGCTACCAGTTGCGCCGTATTGAGGAGATTCCGGAGAGACCGGCTGACGGCCACCACCGGCACTCCCAAGAAGCTATGAGTAACGCCTCGCATTCCTGGCTGGATTCTTCCTCCACTCATCGTGCAACAGTCAGGCACGCGGTTCCTAGGAGCTACTTTCCTATAGTGGAGCGGAAAAATACCTTAGTACCATCGAAGGACCGGTAAGGGTAATTTTTTCTTTATTGTTTGTTTTCTGTGTTTTGCATGTCCCCTAGCCCGCGAAAGTACCTTAGCCACTACAGACTTTGCCATCCCCTGCCGATTGCAGAAAAGGGAGTTCTGTTCCTACGTGTTTTTTCCAAACCGAGAAGGGCAGGAACAACCGCCGTACCCCAGGCATGCACGACTTTTTCTGGCGGCGACGATTGTTTCGGGATTGTTCTGTCTGTGGGCCGATCTGTTCCCGTTCCATAGTTCGGACGTCACGCGGTTTCTCACCTACTTCGTCATGGCCGTGCTGGCTACCGGACTTCGCGTCAGCCTGCCGACGTATAGCGGGACGCTATCGATTCATTTCCTTTTCCTGCTGATCGGACTGGTACACCTGACGCGATCCGAATTGGCGGTGATGGGGGGGACTTCGGCTGTCCTGCAGTGTCTGCTGGCGCGAGACCGGGCGCCGACGGCGACGAAGACCTTATTTAACCTAGCGATTTCGGTGCTAGCGATCCACGCCGCGGCCCTGCTCTACGCCCTGATGCCCACGGGCGGCGGCATTGCTGACGAGATGATCCGGCTGGCGCCGGCGGCTGTGGCCCTCTTTCTTCTCCACACCATACCGGTCGCCGTCGCGATTGCCTGGACGGAAGGCAGGACTGTGTTGGCCACGTGGCGCGAGTGCAGCCTGTGGTCCTTACCCTATTCGCTGGCTGGCGCCGCCGTCGCGGGCATCTTTGCCGCGCTGTCCCACCGCATCGGCTGGCAGCTCTCGCTGCTGCTGTTGCCAGCGGCGTACCTGATTACACGCTCTTACCAACTCCATATCGCCCGTATGGATGATGGATTGCGCCACGCCGAGGAACTGACGGGCCTGCACCTCCGAACGATTGAGGCGCTGGCGCTTGCGATTGAAGCGAAGGATTCGACCACGGCCAAACACCTGGAGCGGGTGCAGACCTACGCCATTGAAATTGGCAAGATCATGAAGATCGGCCCCGATGAGCTGGAGGCGCTGCGGGCAGCGGCACTGTTGCACGATATCGGGAAACTTGCGGTGCCGGAACATATCCTGTCGAAACCGGGGCGGCTAACGCCGGATGAGTTCGAGAAAATGAAGATTCATCCGCTGGTTGGTGCAGACATCATCGAGCGGGCTCACTTTCCCTATCCGGTGGCTCCCATTGTCCGCTCCCATCACGAGCGCTGGGACGGCGAAGGATATCCGGACGGCCTTGCGGGCGAAGCGATTCCCATTGGCGCCCGGATCTTGTCCGCCGTCGATTGTCTCGACGCGCTAAGCTCCGACCGGCAGTACCGAATGGCGCTGCCCCTAGCCGAAGCCATCGCCTTTGTGCAGAAGGAAGCGGGGCAGGCATTCGATCCGTCGGTGGTGGAGGTACTGGCGGCGCATTACCAAGACCTGGAGCGCAAGGTAAAAGCGAACTCGGGCAGGATCAAAGACATTGCCGCTCTCCGTATCGCGCGCGGGAAGCCGGCGGCGGCGTCCCCCCCGCCGGCAGAGGCCCCGCAGGAAGCCCCAAGCCATGTTGCGAGCCACTCGCCAGGTTTTTTGGACAAGATCGCCGCGGCCCGGCTGGAGGTGCTGACGCTGTTCGAACTGACGAGCGACCTGGGCAGTTCGCTCAGCCTGCCGGAGACGCTTTCCGTGTTGGCGACGCGGTTGAAACGGCTGGTACCGTTCGACTCGCTGGCGATCTACGTCCTTCGGGACGACAAGCTGATTCCGGAGTACGTGACGGGGGAAAACTGCAGGCTGTTCGCTTCCCTAGAAATTCCATATGGCCAGGGGCTGAGCGGTTGGGTGGCCGAACGGCGGCAACCGATTCTGAACGGAAACCCTTCGGTAGAACCGGGCTATTTGAACGATCCGACAAAGTTTTCGACCTTGCGCTCCGCCCTGGCCGTACCGCTGGAAGGGGGACAGGGAGTGGTCGGGGTATTGGCGCTCTATCACGCAGAGCAGGACGCCTTCTCCCGCGATCACCTCCGGATCCTGAACGGGATCAGCGCGAAACTTTCCAACTCCATTGAAAATGCGCTGAGGTTCCATGTTGCCGAAACAACGGCGACGACCGACTATCTGACTGGATTGCCCAATGCCCGCAGCCTATTCCAAAGGCTGGAAGAAGAACTGAACCGCTGCATGCGGCACCATACGGCGCTGGAATTGCTGGTTGTCGATCTCAACGGCTTTAAACAAGTGAACGATCGTTTCGGACACCTGGAAGGGAATCGAGTGTTGCGCGAGGTGGCGACGCGGATTCGCGAGAATTGCCGGGAGTATGACTACATCGCCCGCATGGGCGGGGACGAATTCGTAATCGTGATGCCGGGCGCCGAGCCTGGCCATTTTCAGATCCGGGCCGCGCAGCTTTCGCAACTGGCCGCGGATGCGGGGCGGATGATTACCGGGGAGAATATTCTCTCCTGCGCGGTGGGATTTGCGCGGTTTCCGGAAGACGCAACAGACCCGGAGGCGCTTCTTTCGCTGGCGGATCAGCGAATGTATCGCAACAAATATGCACGCCGGTCCTCAGCCAACGAAGGGCCGGGCGAGGACCGGGGCGGATGGTCTCAGGCCAAGACGGGTTCTTCGACCTTGGCCAAGACGTAGGGCCCTTCCGGGATGACGGCTACGCGCGCGCCGGGCGGCAGGCCATGGAGAACGGCGGCGATGGCCTCGGCGGCGTTGGGAAATGTACTGCCCCACAGCTTGTTCTGATAGCGCTGTTCGAGACCGGGTACGTAATAGAAAATCTGCCGGCCGCGGCTCACCAGGGCCAGTTTTTCCAGTTGCCACTGGTCCACGACGACCTGGGGGTTGTGCGCAATGTGATCCAGAAACGAGTCAGGAGTGGGGAAAGCCTTGAGCATGTCCCGGAATTCAGGCGCGCCGGCGCCTTCGGGGCATTCCGAGATTACCAGGATGCGACCGCCGGGTTTGACGATGTGGCTGGCGGCGGTAATTCCCTTGACGGTCTGGTAAAACGTAAGATCGAGCGGGTAGCCGGCGGCCGTTGTGATGACGGCGTCGACGGGGGCGTCGAGCGGTTCGAGGAGCGTACGGCCGACAAATTCCATGCCGTTGCGGTGGGCCTGTTCGGGGTGGCCGGCAAAGACCTGTGCGATCTTGCGGTCCCGGGAGAGCGAAACATCGACTAGAAAGTCATGCCGAGCAATACGGGCAATTTCGAGGAGTTCGCGGTGGAGGGGGTTGCCGGCGACGGAACCTTCGACGGCGCGCGGGTCTCGCATGAATTTCGGGCTATGGAGAACCTTGATGGTTTCCTGGGCGGCGAGGCCCGGCGCGATGAGTTTGCGGCCGCCGGAGAAGCCGAGCATGAGGTGGGGTTCGATGAAGCCGAGCGTGATGTGGAGATCGGCGGCCAGAAAGCGCTCGTCGATGTGGACGGGGGTACCGGTGGAGGTGTCGCCTAAGTAGCGGTGTTCGGCGAGAACTTTGGCGTTGTGGTTGACGACGCGAAGGGTTCCGTAAAGGCTGGGGCCGACGATTTCGCGGATTTCGTCATCGGTGGCGGGCCGATGGAGCCCAGTGGCAATGAGGATGGTGACATTCTCCCGGGAAATGCCGCCCTGTTCGAGACGGTCGAGCAGGGGCGGCAGTACCAGGCGGTTCGGGGCGGGGCGGGTAATGTCGCAGACGGAGATCGCCGCAGTGCGTTTTCCACGCGCGAGGTCGGCCAAGGCCGGTGTACCGACGGGAGCGTCAAGAGCAGCGGCAATGGCGGCTGGCCCGTCAGGTAGGGCAACCGCGGAGCGGGCCTCCAAGAGGCGGTAATCGAATCCGGCGGGGAGGGTGATGTTTAAGCCGGTTTTGCCATAGGCGAGGGCAACGTTCATTTTCTGCAACGTATCACGAAAACTGGCTGAAACGCCCACTGAAAATATTTCACCAAACATTGCGCATCTATTCGTCGAGTTGGCGCGTTATAGAAGTGAGGGGTTAATTGCGATGAGCCTACCAGTGACATTGCCAGATTCAGGAATGGCTGCTACCGCGGTAGCGGCGGGACTGTATATTTTTAGCTTGTTTTTGACGTCGTTGACTTCGCGTCCGCCGGTGGCGGTGGAGAGCCGGAAACCGCGCCGCTAGCGCCGGGCTGCGATTGGCAGTCCGATTGCAAAGAAATAGGCGGAGGTTCTCATGCTCGGTGGTTTGATTGCTGGTTTCGTCATTCTGGGGCTGTTTCTCAGCATGTTGACCTCGGCGCCGCGCACGAATGTCCGGGAGCAGGAGACGTCCTCTACCGACACACCTGTGTAGCGGAAACGGCCCTTGATGCGCAGGAAACGCCATCCCCGCGGCGCTACAATGAGCCATGGCCGGGCCCATTTGCCGTATTGCTTTCTTTCTTAGCCTGTTGACGGCACTCCATGCGCAGGAGCCTGTCTATGATATATGGATTTCGGGAGGCCGGATCATCGACGGCGCCGGGAATCCCTGGTACCGCGGGGACGTAGGAATACAGGGCGATGTCGTCTCTTATGTGGGACCGCCGAAAAAAGTACAGGCGCGTTTTGTGCTGGACGCCAGTGGCAAAGTGGTCACACCTGGATTCATTGATACCCACAGCCATGGCCGCCGTGGGGTGTTTGAAGTGCCCAGCGCGGAGAACCAGATCCGGCAGGGCGTGACGACGATTATCGAAGGCCCGGATGGATCGTCGCCGTTTCCGGTGGGCGACTATCTGGCGCGATTCTCCAAGGTTCCCGCCACCACGAACTTTGGGCTGATGGTGGGGCAGGGGACGATCCGGGAGAAAGTGATCGGGCTGCAGGACCGGAAGGCGACGCCGGAAGAGCTGGACAAGATGCGGGAACTGGTCCGGCAGGCCATGGCGGAGGGCGCATTCGGCCTTTCGACGGGTTTGTTCTACGTGCCGGGCGCCTTTACGCCCACCGAAGAGGTGATTGCCCTGGCGCGGGTGGCGGGAGAGTGGGGCGGCATTTACACGTCCCATATGCGGAATGAGTCGAGCGAGATTGTGGCGTCGGTCCAGGAGTTGATACGGATTGGGGAAGAGGGGAAGTTGCCGGCGCAGGTGACGCATCACAAGGTGATGAGCGGAAAGAACTGGGGCAAATCGGTGGAGACGCTACGGCTGGTGGAAGAGGCGCGGAAGCGTGGTGTGGATATTTCGATTGACCAGTATCCGTATACGGCGTCTTCGACAGGGTTGGCGGCACTGGTGCCCAAGTGGGCTTTGGAAAGCGGCCAGAAGTCGTTTAAGGAACGGGCGGCGGCGCCGGAATCCCGCGCGCGGATGAAGGTGGAGATTGCCAAGAATCTGAAAGAAGACAGGGGCTCGGGCGATTTACGAAATGTGGTGTTTGCCAGCTGCGCGGCGGACCGGAGCCTGGCAGGGAAAAACCTGCGGGACGTAACGGGTTCCGATGATTTCGAGAAGGCGGCCGAGCACGTCGTCCGGTTGCAAGAGGCGGGCGGGTGTTCCTGCATCTATCACTCGATCTCCGAGGACGATGTGGTTCGAATTATGCAGTATCCGGGGACGATGATCGCTTCCGACGGCGGCATTCCCGTCTTTGGGGTAGACGTGCCGCATCCGCGGAACTATGGGACGTTCGCGCGTGTGTTGGGCCGTTATGTGCGCGAAAAGCACGTGCTGACGCTCGAAGACGCGGTGCGGCGTATGACGAGCCTGCCGGCGTCCCGGTTCCGGATTCCAGACCGGGGACTGCTACGGCCCGGGATGAAGGCAGATGTGGCGGTATTCGATGCAGAACGAGTGATCGACAAATCCGAGTTTGGAAATCCGCACCAGTATTCCGAGGGGTTTGTGCACGTGCTGGTGAACGGGACGCCGGTGCTGGTGAATGGCCAGATGCAGGCGGCGCGGCCTGGGCGTGCCCTTTACGGGCCGGGACGAGGGCGATAGATGGCGGCCGCGTGCGAGATTCGGCCAGCTTTCCCGGAAGAGATGGACCTTGTGCGGACGCTGTTCCGGGAGTACCAGGCGCAGCTTGGCATCGACTTATGCTTTCAGAGCTTCGACGAAGAGTTGGCTGGGTTGCCGGGACGGTATGCGCCGCCACAGGGTACGATACTACTTGCCGGGGAGGGGTCGGGAGTTGTCGCGTTGCGGGCGCTGGATCCGTTTACGGCGGAGATGAAGCGGCTTTACGTGCGGCCGGAGAATCAGGGGCAGGGGCTGGGCCGGGCGCTGGCGCTGGCCGCCATTGACACGGCGCGGCAGCGAGGGTATTCCCGGCTCCGGCTGGATACGCTGCCCGCGATGGGGCCGGCGATCGGATTGTACCGGAGCCTGGGGTTTTTGGAGATTGCGCCCTATACGGTGAACCCGGTGCCGGGCGCCTTGTTTTTGGAACTGGCTCTTTAACGGCTGCGGCCAGAGTCCTGGTAGCGCTTGAGCAGAGCGGTGAGCTTGGCCACGATCTGTGGGTGGGAGTCGTAAACGTTGCGATCCTCGTGGGGGTCGTCACGGAGATTGTAGAGTTCGACGGCGGGTTCGCCGGGCTTGGGCTCTATTTTTGCCGGGGCGGTGAAGCCGCCGGACCCACGGCCGAGCACGAGTTTCCAGTCACCCTGGCGGATGGCAAACAGGCCCTGGGCCGAGTGGTGGACGATGGCTTCCCGTAGCGGCATACGGTCCCGGCCCCGGAGGGCGGGGGCGAAGCTGATGCTGTCTTCGGCGACGTTGAGAGGGAGGCGGAGACCCTGGAGTTCCACGAGCGAGGCGAAGATGTCCGTGAGGCAAATGGTCTGCGAGGAAACGCCGCCGGCTTTGATATGGCCGGACCAGCGAATCATGAAGGGTACGCGGTGGCCCGCTTCCTGGATGTCTGCCTTCTGACCGCGCCAATTTGCGTTGGCCCAGTGGCCAGCGGCTTCGCGGGAGTCCCGTTCCTCCCAGGGGGCGCCGTTATCGGAAGTGACGATGACTATGGTGTTCGCCGCCTTGCCGGTACGCTCGAGCGAGGCGAGGATTTGGCCGATGGAGGCGTCGACTTCTTCCACAAAGTCGCCGTAGAGGCCCGCTTTTGATTTGCCCTGGAAGGGCTTGGAGGGGACCCAGGGCGTGTGGGGCGCGGGCAGGGGGACGTAGGCGAAGAAGGGGCCCTTTTCGCGTTCGATGAAGCCGCAGGCGCGTTTCACGATGGAGGGCAGGACGTCCTCCATCTGGAACGAAGGAGAGCGGGGGCCGCCGCGCCAGAAAGGACCGCGCTTGACTTCGCCGTTGTCGGGAATGGACGCGGTGGGCGGTTCGACGGCGCGGTGGTTTTCAATGAAAACGTACGGCGGCATGTCGAGCGAAGCGGGAATGCCGAAGTATTCGTCAAAACCAAATTCGTTGGGCGAGGGGTGAAATTCCTTGGCGTAGTCGACCTTAGGCTGATCGCCGAGGCCGAGGTGCCATTTGCCGAAGCCGCCCGTTTTGTAACCTTTGGTGCGTTTGAGGAAAGAGGCGATGGTGTCGCGGCCGGGCTCGATGAGGGCGGGGGAGTAGCCGTTGCCGACACCGCTTTTCAGGCTGGTACGCCAGCAGTAACGGCCGGTGAGGACGCCGTAGCGTGTGGGGGTGCAGACGGAGGAGGGAGAGTGAGCGTCGGTAAAACGCATGCCGTCGCGGGCGAGGCGGTCCATATGAGGCGTTGGGATTTTTGAGCCCTGGAAATAGACGCCGACGTCGCCGTACCCGAGGTCGTCGCAGAGGATGAGAACGATATTGGGCGCGGCTTGGGGCTGGGCGAGGAGGCCGCCGCCGAGAGCCATGAAGGCTCGACGGGAGAGTGAACGCAAGTGTGAAATCCTTCCTTCGTTAGTGCTTGTGGGCGGCATAGTGCTGGCGGAGGAGATCCTTGCCGTAATCGTTGCCGTTGGGCGTGCGAATGACGACGTGGACGTGTTCCTTCATCGGTCCCTGGTCCTTGACCAAGTGACGAATGCCGACGGGCCGCTGATGGTCGAACTCAATCAGGATAACGGGACTGTGAATCCGGTAGTAGAAAACGCTGTCATCCTTGGTTCCTCCGATCCAGGCGAACCAAGTGCGGTCCAAATGTTTTTCGACCTCCGCGAGTTTGACCTTGGCGTGGCCGTTGTCCATGTTGCCGATGTATCGGGCGGCCAGGGCGAGGAGGGCCTTGCGCTGGGAGGCTGTCATAGCGTTGGCGCGGAGGCCGGCATAGTCCAGGATCAGATTGTCTTTGAAGGCTTCCCCGAGGTTGTTGTTGCCGGGCTTGGAGGCGTTGAGAATAGCCTGTTTCTGTTGGTCCGGATCGAGCGAGCGGACGAGGGCGAGGCCGAGCTTAGGTTCTTCCTGGAGGATGGCGGTTCCCCGGTACTTGCCGGCCGTGGCGATGACGGGTTCGGAGCCGAAGAAGGCGGGCGACATGACGACCTGGTCTCCGAGAACGAAGTAATTGATGATCAGGTGGTGTCCGTCGATTTGCCAGCCCCAAGGCGTGGTTTGCGAGGGCTCGCCCATAAGGGTGAGGTGGTAGCGCCATTCGCCGTATTGGGTGAAGTCGTTGTTGTTGAGTTCACCGAGCGTTTCGTTGAGCTTCATGATGTCGCGGGAGAGTTGGAGACCGCGGGCGCTTAGCGAGGCGTGGAGGAGGGCGAAGGCGAGATCGCGTTGCTGTGGCGTCATTTCGAGGAAGCTGACGCCCTGCCGCACGTAAAAATGCTGGTTCATCCATTTGCGCCATTCGTCGTCATCGACGGAGAACCGGGTGCGGGTGCGTTGGGCCTCGGTGAGGCCGGCGAGGAAGGCTTTGGCGGCGCGGCGTACGGGTTCGGTGGAGACGCCCGTGGAGCGGAGGGGAAAGAGATGGGGCTCGACGGCGCCGTTGGCGGTGACCCCTTTGAAGGGTTCGGCGAGGCCGGCCTTTTCGGCGTCGCTACTGCGGCGGCGGAAGATTTCCTGGAGATCCTGCGAGAAGGCGACCAAGACAATGACGCCGGTCCAGAGGGCTAGCCGTTTCATGGCCGTTACTGTAGCAGAGGGGCGCGGCTCTGTAATTTCCAAGGAAATAGTTGCCAAGGAAACTATATATGGATACCCTTATACTCATGAGCCGTGCGCAATCCGCTATTTCCGATTTAGAGAGCCATACGGGATTCTGGCTGCGGTTCGTTTCCAACCACGTGTCGCAAGCGTTTGCGGCGAAGGTGCGGGCGACGGGCGTAACGGTGGCCGAATGGGTGATGTTGCGGGAGTTGTACGGGGTGGAGAGTTCGACGCCGGGGGTATTGGCGGAACGAACGGGGTTAACGCGCGGGGCGGTTTCGAAGCTCGTGGAGCGGCTGGTGGAGAAGAGACTGGTTTCGCGGCGGGGCCGGGAGGAGGACCGGCGGTACCAGGACCTGGCGTTGACGGCGGCGGGGCGGAGGATAACGCCGCGGCTGGCGGCGATGGCGGATGCGAACGATGCGGAATTTTTTGCGGCCCTGACGGCGGAAGAGAGCGCGGGGCTGTTGGCGGTATTAAAAAAACTGGTGCGCGTGAACGGCATGCACCAGATTCCAGTGGAGTGAAGAATGGACACGACAGAGATAGCGGCGGTGATGCGGGAGTCGCAGGCCGGCAAGTTGATTTTTCCGGCGGTGGTGGAGCGGCTGCTGGCCGCGGGTGTGGAATCGTATTTTGTCGATTTTGCGAAGGCCACGGAGAACTTTTATGGGGTAGAGGGCGGTACGTATGCCGAGCCGATGCACCTGCCCGGCGGACCTGTGGCGGCGGATTTTTCGGCTGCAGGAATTCGCGAGGCGATCCGGGCCGCGCAGGGAGACCGGATCCGATATCCGGAGTTTGTGGAGCGGGCGCGGGCCGCGGGCGTTGCGGGCTATTGGGCGTATCTGACCGGGAGACGAGTGCTCTATCTGGGCAGGAAGGGGGAGATGCATGTGGAGGAGTTTCCGGCGGCTGCGTGATAAGCTGGCGCACGAACCGGGTATTGACGGCCGGTTATTGACAGATTGATATGAAGCCAAGCAAGTTTAAGCAGGCCATTGCGGCGAATGGTTGCGCGGTGGGCCATATGATCAGCGATTTCGGGACGCGCAATATAGCCCGGATCGTTGCCGGCGCGGAATTGGATTTCGTGATGCTCGACATGGAGCATACGGGATACGACACGGAGCGGATTGCCGACCTGTGCGCGTGGTTTCGCGCCACCGACATTGCACCGATGGTTCGCGTACCGCAGGGCCTGTACCACTTCTGCGCGCGAACGCTGGACGCGGGTGCGCTGGGCATTATGGTGGCCAATGTGGGGACGGCTGCGCAGGCGCGCGAAATTGTTGATGCTTGCAAGTACGCGCCGCTGGGACGGCGAGGCGTGGCGCTGGGCGGGGCGCACAATGATTTCGTGATGCCCGACCCGGTGAGCTATTTCCGGGCGGCGAATGAAAATACGGCCGTGATTGCGATGATGGAATCGCCGGAGGGCGTACGCAACGCGGACGCGATTGCGGCGACGCCTGGCGTGGATGTGTTGTGGGTCGGGCACTACGATCTGACACAGGCGATGGGGATTCCCGGTCAGTTTCAACACCCCGACTTCCTGGGCGCGCTGGCGGCGGTGACGGCTGCGGCGAGGCGGCACGGGAAACAGGCAGGGATTCAGCCAGGGAATGTGGATGACGCCCGGCAATGGCGGGAGACCGGATTCAACGTGATTAGCTGGGGGATCGATTATGCGATCTACCGGAGCGCGCTGGCGAGCGGGGTTGCGGAGGTTCGCCGTATACTCAAGGGATAGTGGACTACCCTATCGTAGACGGAAGGGTCCAGACCCGCGCACTTGAATATCACATTACGGATCACTGTAATCTCCGCTGTGACCACTGTTGCTCGTTTTCGCCTGTTCTGAAAAAGTGGCTGGCCGACCCCGTTGCGTTTCGAGACGATTTGACGGCGGTGCGCCGCGTGGTGCATCCGCAGTTCCTAAAAATTGTAGGCGGCGAACCGCTGCTGCATCCGCAACTCGAAGAATTGCTGGCGATTGCGTACGAATTGCAAGTTGGCGACCGCATACAACTGACGACCAATGGGCTGCTTCTGCGGAATCTGACGCCGCGTTCCTGGGACTGCATTCAAATGCTCTCGGTGTCGCTGTATCCGGAGCCGGCTCTGCCAAAAGACCTGATCCGGTACGTTGCCAGGGAGGCGGCGCGGCGGAACATCGAAGTGAGTTGGAAGATGCAGGACAAGTTCACGTGCCTGGACCGTTCGACGCTGGCCACGGCTGACGAGGCGCGGGACATTTTCGCCGACTGCTGGATCCGGCACCGGTGCAATTCGATTAAGAATGGCCGGTTTTACTCCTGCACGCGCCCGCAGTATGTCCAAAAATTTGCGGTGGACGGGCCGTTTTTTGCCGAAGACGGAATACCCGTTCACGTGGCCGACGCCGCCGTGCTTGCGACGCGGATCCGGGAACATCTCACGCAGGAAGAGCCGCTGCATTCCTGCTTCTTGTGCAATGGCGGCAATGCGCCGCTGGATACGCACCGGCAATTGACTCCGCAGGCGATTCGCATCAAGCGGGACGAGTTGGTGACGTTAACGGCGCAGTTGGCTCCATGACGCGATTGGCCACGGCGCTAGGGAAAGCGTTGGAAACCGTGCCGGCGCAGGGGCCGGTGGCGGTGGCCTTGAGCGGGGGGCTGGACTCCTGGGTGCTGGCTTTGTTGCTACGCGAACGGGGCACGGCGGTGCGAGGGTACACGCTGCGGTCGGACGTGGCGGGTTATTGCGAATGGCCACAGACGCAAGCCCTGGCCGGGCAGTTTGGCATGCCGCTGGAGGCGATCCGCGTGGGTCCCGGCGCGTTTGCCGAGGCGCTGCCGCGGTTCCTGGCCGTGACCAAAACTCCGATCTACAACTTGCATCCGGTGTCGAAGTTGCTGCTGGCGGAGGCGTTGGCGCAGCGCGGCGAGACCATGGCGGTTACCGGTGATGGAGCGGATCAGGTGTTCCGGTGCGATAGGGATTGCGATTTGTTTCCATTGACGCAGGCATGTTTTCTCCACGCGGGAGTCAGGCTGCACACGCCGTTTCTCTCCGCCGCGGTCCGCGCACTATGCGTAGAACCGGACAGCGAGAAGCGGCCTGTACGGGAGTTGGCGGCGCTGCTGGGCATCCCGGCGATTCCGAAGCGGCCCACGCTCTATCCGGGCGGAGACATTCTGAACGAGACGAGGAAAATCCTCGAGGGCATGGCATGTGCGGCATCGCGGGGCTGATCCGGTACGGGGGACTGTCGCCGGAGGATCGAGCGCGGGCACGGCGGTTGGAGCGGGCGCTGCGGCATCGGGGGCCGGACGGCGCGGGGATTGTCTATTCGGCCCGGGCAGCGCTGGTGCATACGCGGCTCTCCCTGGTGGATTTAGCTCCGCATACTCTTCCGATGCAATCGCCGGACGGCCGGTACACGTTGCTCTACAACGGTGAAATTTATAACCATGCGGCGTTGCGTGAAGAACTGGAAGACCAGTGGGAGTTCCAGACGCGAACCGACACCGAGGCGGCTCTGGCCGCGTTGTGCCTTTGGGGCGAGCGCGCCGTGGCGCGATTCGCTGGGATGTTTGCGTTCTTCTTCTGGGACAACGAAGAGGGCAAGGGCTTGGCGGCGGTGGACCCGTTATCGGTAAAGCCGCTGCTGTATCATGCCGGCGATTCGTTGTTTGCCGTCTGTTCGGAGGCTGGCCCGCTGGTGGAGTGCGGCGTGATTCCGTTCCGGCCGGATGAAGAGGCCATTGCTGAACACTTGACGGCGCCGTATTTTACGGGGGCGCAGGCGCTGCCGTTTGCCAATCTGCGACGGTTGCAGCCGGGGCACGTCCTGCGGCTGGAAGAGGGACGGGTGACCGTGGCGGCCTATCGCGCCGATGCGGAGGCGGGGGATTTGCTGGAATCGCTGCGCGAGGCGGTGCGAAGGCAGGCGGCGGCCGATGCGCCGGTGGGGTTGTTTTTGTCGGGCGGCGTGGACTCCAGTTTGTTGGCCGCGCTGGTTCCAGGGCCGATGCCGGCCTATACGATCCGGTATGCACATGGACCAGAGGACTTTGCAGATTCGCTTATTGTGAAGTCCGACGATTTGCCGTTTGCGGCCGAGTGTGCGGCGGCGTTCGGACACCGGCAACGGGTGGTGACGCCGGAGAACTACGAGGCCGCGCTGCTGCGTACAGTGCGGGCGAACGATTTGATCGCGGCCTGGGAACAGGAAGTCTCGCAGAATGTGTTGGCGGAGCGGGCGGCGCGGGACGTGAAGGCCGTGCTGGTGGGCGATGCGGCTGATGAGACGCACTATGGCTATTCCTTTCTGCTGCATCCGGAACGCCTGGCATCGCCGCGCCTGCTGATGGACTATTTCGGCCACCTGCCGACGCGGCCAGGCGTGGGCCACTTCGTGGAGAAGTACGAGCGGTTTGCCGTGGCGCGCGGGCATGGCTGGCAATCACCGGAGGCGCAGCGGATGGCAATCAGTTGTCTGATCCGGAACCTGTGGTTGACGCGTCTGCTGCATAACGGCGATTTGCACTTGATGGCGCATGGCGTGGAAGGGCGTGTGCCGTTTTCCGATCCGGCCGTGTTGGCCGCGGCGGACGCGGTCCCGGTAGACATGGCACTAGCCAACGGCGTGGAAAAACATTATTTGCGGACCGTGGCGGAACGGGTTCTGCCGCACCGGTTGGCGTGGCGACCGAAGTCCGCGCTGACAAAACATCTGGCGGCAAGAGGAATTATTCATACGTTGTTCCGGCGGCAGTGGGAACGATGCGGCGCTCTCTTAGAGCCGTACGTCGACGCCGATTTTGTGGACCAATTGGATGCCCCTTCGTCCGATAGAGAGTCCGGGCTCCGGTTCCGGTTGTTGGCGGTCCTGACGTGGATGGACCGGTTTTCGGAGAGCAAAGCGGCATGAACATCGTGTTCGTCCTGATACCGGAAAAAGGACACGTGAATCCCTATATTGGGCCAGCGCAGGTGTTGGCGGCGCGGGGCCACGCGGTGACGGTCCTTGCTCCGGGGGACTTGAGGGCGCAATTGGCGGCGGCAGGGCTGGCCTTCGCCCCCGACCTGATCCCGGAGACGCCGGGCGCGCGGCCAACGCATGGGGCGGAACTGGTGGCACTGATTCAAGACGCGGAGAGATTGGCCGCGTGGATTGAAGAACTACTGCTGTCCGATATCGCGGCGCAGGTCAAGGCGATCCGGGAGAGTCTGCGGCGGCTGCGAGCGGAAGTTGTTGTGATCGATCCGCTCTACTATGCAGCGGCGATTGCGGCGCACGCGGAGGGCACTCCGTGGGCAAGCGTATCGAATTCGTTGAATCCCGTGCTGCCGCCGGAACTGGACAGCGCGCTGATCCGGACGACGGCCCGGCTGGGGCCGCGGCGCGACGCTCTGTTTGCGAGCTATGGCATGGCGGCAACGTTTCGCGGCGCGGATGTGCTTTCGCCGAATCTGACGGTCGCGTTTACGACGGAGGAGTTGTGCGGGACTGTGGAGGGAATACGGCTGGCGGGACCTTCTTTTCCACGAGGGCGGCGCGGAGATGAAACGTCCCTGCTGCCTATCCCGGAGGGTAAGCCCGTGGTCTACGCCTCATTTGGAAGCCAGATCTACCATTGGCCGTCCCTATTTCAAAGGTTGTGCGATGCGGCGCGCGATGAGTTTCATTTGATTCTTTCCGTGGGTGATCTGGCGGATTCGTTGGCTCCAGCGCCGCATTGCCAACACTACCGGTATGCGCCGCAGCAGGAGATTCTGCGACGAACGGATGTATTCGTCACCCATGGCGGGGCGAACAGTTTTATGGAGGCGGTTGCGGCCGGCGTGCCGATGCTGTTGTCGCCGATGTGCAATGACCAGTTTCACCAAGCCTATTTCCTGGAGCGCGCCGGTATCGGGAGGACAGCGGACCTGCGGCTGCTTCCTGTGGAGGCGTTGCGCAACTTGTTGCGGGAGTTGGCCGGTCCAGGACCACACCGGGAGGCGCTGGCGGCGTTGACCGGCAGCTACCGGCGCGATGGGGCCGTACTGGCGGCAGACTGGGTGGAGCGGCTGGGCTCATGATGACGGTACCGGTCGGCATTACGGCCCGGAACGAGGCCGCCAATATTGAGGCGCTGCTTCATTCCCTGCGCCTTTCCATCGAGCGGGCCAGACAACTCCTGGGGGTTCGTTATGAACTGCACGTGCTGCTAAATGACAACGAAGATCACACGCTTGACCTGCTGAGAGGCGAAAGGGACCTGACGATCTGGCAGACGCGGGGCGGACTGGTGGAGGCGCAACGGGCGCTGGCGGCAGCGCGGAAAGAGGCTCCATTTCTGCTCTTCACGGATGCGGATATTCTGGTGCATCCGGACACAGTGGGGGAGTTGACCGAAACGATGCTGACGCGGCCGGAAGTGGGAATCGCATACGCGGAGAAGTATCCGATTCTGCCGGTACGGTCCAGCCTGTTGGCCCGGGCACTATACTTCTACAACTTACGCGAGGGATACCAGACCCGCCGGAACTATTGCAACGGCCAGTGTTTTGCGATTCGGGAGTGGCGCATTCCGGCGCCGGGCGAACTGCATTGGGATGCGGCCGCGGATAACCCATTTCTTCATTTGGCGGCGGGAATCCGCGTCGACGACATTTTTCTTTCGAGGGATCTGTTGCGCCGGGCGGGGCCAGGCGCTTTTCATTGCACGCCGTCCGGCATACAGTACCGGCCGCCGGAGACGTTGCGGGGGATGTTCCGGAAGTATCAGCGGATGCGGCTGGAGATTGAGCGGCTGCATCACTATTTTCCCGAGACCCGTCCCGTGCATGCCCGGTGGGGCCAACGGCGGTTGGACTTGGAGCGCCTCCGACAGGCTCCGGCCGGCGAGCAGTTCTTATACGCCTTGTTTCAAGCGGCGTTACTGCTGTGCAAGACCGCCTATCAGACACAGCGGTTTTATTACTCGCATCTTTCGTCGAGGCCGTGCCCGACTTGGCTTCCGGTGCGGGAGACGAAGGAGCGGATGCCGGAGTGATTGTGTATTCCCATCCGGGATTGGAGGGGTTGGAGGTCTGGCACGGCATGACGCGCTACAGCTCGTTGGACCAATTGCGGACGGACAAAGCCGCCTATTTTGCTGGATTAACGGAGTTTTTAGCAGACCTGCACGCCGGCAAAGCCCGGACGGCGGACGGATGTTCCTTGCGTCAGGCCGCGGCGTTTACCCGGCTGCTTCTGGCGGGCGGGGATGCCGCAGAAGCAGCCGGACGGTTGGGATGGCCGCACGAAGTGGCAGACGCAAGCCCGTATTCCGCAAAGCGGGGGGCGGAAGCGATCTGGCGAGAGATGGGGTGGACAAATCCAGTAGCGATTGATTTGGGGCAGACGCGCTTAAAATGCCTCACGCCAGACGGGTCGAGTTGGCGGGAGCGCGACTGGGAGAGATTTCCCCACGGACGGGCGGCGTTGGAGGCGGAACAGGCGCGGGATCGTCTGCGGGCCTTCGTGGCCGGAGCGCTGCCGGCGGAGTTTGACGGCTGTGTTTTGGGTTTGCCGGTCGCCGTAGACGAGGACGGCGTTGCGGAGTCATCTACCTATCCCGGACTGTACGGTCCCCTGGAACCGCTGTTCGGTCCGGTGTTTGGGGAGCGGCCGTGGGTGGTGGTGAATGACGCGGTCTTGACAGGACGGGGCTTTCCTCCGGAGCAAGGGGAAAAGACGTTGGTTCTTACCCTGGGCTTTGGCGTGGGCGGGGCTTTGTGGCGCTGACTTAGGCTGAAGGAATGCCGGATTCTATCGTTCTTCGCGCCGCCATCCCTGCCGATGTTCCCCAGATTCTGCGTTTCATTCAGGGGCTGGCCGAGTATGAGAAGTTGTCGCATGCCTGCCAGGCGACCGAGGAGGGCTTGCTTGCCACGTTGTTCGGCCCCCGGCCCTTTGCCGAGGTGCTGTTGGCCGAGGTGGAGGGGGCGGCCGTGGGGTTTGCGCTGTATTTTTACAACTATTCGACGTTCCGGGCGAAGCCGGGCATATATCTGGAAGACCTTTACGTTTTGCCGGAACGGCGGGGCTCCGGCGTAGGCAAGGCGTTGCTGCAAGAGTTGGCGCGGGTAGCCGTGCAGAGGGGCTGCGCGCGGCTGGAGTGGTCGGTGCTGGACTGGAATGAACCGGCGATTGCATTTTACCGGTCCCTGGGTGCGGAACCGCAGGAGGAGTGGACCACGTATCGTCTGACGGATGCCGCGTTGACGCGATTGGCCCAATAAGATTGCGTGCCGGAATAGTTCCCAGTTTTCGGCGCCGATTGGTGGAAGAGACGATCGGCGTGCTTTGTGAAGGGAATCTGGCCGCAGGATGTGGAGAACGGAATCGAACGGGAGATTGGCGCCTCATCGGACCGGCAAGCAACCCATTAGTTACTCTTAGATACGGCCAGGGAGCATCTCGACTTCCTGGAACAACTGGCCGACCACTTGGACGTTCATCGCAAGCAGTTGGACGCGCTCAAGGCGTCCTTTCCTGCACACGCGCGCTCATCATTCATGAAAGCCGCATCGCTCCGATCCCCGATTCGCTACGTTTGAAATATCTGCGGCGGAGCAGCCAGTCGGGTATTGACGTTCCTGCGAAAGCTGATGACGCAACATCCCATTCCCTTATCGTGTGCTCCCCGCTTGGCGAGGCCGGGTCCGAATCGGCTCTCGCGGCGTTGGAGCAGGGGACCGTGGCCATCATCACCCAACCTAGATTGGGCAGTAGGGAATTCTTTCAAGATTCCTGCATACTGCTTCGCGATGTCGTGAAATCCGCTGCGCAAGCGAGGGTGACCCGTAGGTCCGCCGCCGTGGTTTTGGACCGCGGCGGCCGGTCGATAATTCAGAACGGCCACTTCCGGGTTACCGTGAAGTAGGCGGCGGAGGGTGATTCCGTTCTGCGCGGCCAGGTGTTGATTGTTCCGGGCAACAGGCATACGGTAATCAATCGCAGTGGGGCGCGCTCCGCTAGCCGCAATCAAACTGGGCAGCGTCGACCGCGTGTTGCCGCTACCTGCGATTACCGGAGAGGCCGTCCGGCGATGCCGCTAGCGTTTATCCCTTCCAGGCGACGAGCGAGATCTGCTCCAACATGGGAAAAGATCCGTTGGGATTCGGTTTCCGCTCCACCGTTTTCAGCGGTTGTACCGTGGACCGTGTGGGCGGAACGTCCTTGAAATAGCTCGCGTAGGTCGTGTTCATTTTTACGAATTCGCCCACATCGTCTAAATACACGTTTGTCGCGACGGCGTGAGAAAAATCGAGGCCGGTTTCTTCCAGTCCATCCAGCAGATTTCGCATGGTCTGACGGACCTGATGTTCTACGCTCGTCGCATAGATTCCGGCCTGGGGGCCTGGAATGAAACCGCTTTTGGCCGATAGATAAAACATGTCTCCGGCCCACACGCCGGGGCTAGACGTCCGGCTGGGCGGCATGTTGCGCGGCCGGACAACACGGCGCGTAGACAAATCCCGGACCGCCACGCCGGTTAATTCGACGCTCATTCCCGGCGGGAGGGAGTCCACCAACATAGAAGCTCGCGCCGGCGCGTTGCCCGCGTCAAAGTAGGGAGCGTAGGCTTCGTTCAATTGTGCGAGGGTAACGCCATTGGAGCAGTAGGCATTCAGGAAAGCGAAATGCCCGAGGTCGATGCCGGCCGACTTCGCTCGTTTGGCCAGGTTCTCCATGGCAGCCGCTGGAGTCGCTCCCCCCACGCCGCTAAAGTAGAGGCGGCCGCCCGCTTCCCGGACATCGGGGTGCGGACGAGCCGCATTCCGTGTCGCAACCGCATTGATCTGCACGGGAATGTCGGTTGGCATCCGGGCGACGCCCTGCACGCTGAATGCGGGTCCACCGTCGGGGTAGGTCTCTTTCCAGATGCCTGCCAGGGCGGGGAACTGTGACATGTCCGCCAGAAAGACCTGGGAGTACAAGACATCCTTCATGGAGAAACCGCCCGCTTCTACGATCAAGCGGATGTTGGTGAGCGCATTCCGGATCTGCGAAGGGAAATCGGCAGGCAAATCCCCGCCGGCCGGCGGCCGCGAACCAAGACCGCTTACATACAAAAAGTCGCCGCAAAGGACGCCTGGAGAGTACGGCCCGGCCGGTTTGGGTCCGGTCGAAGGATAGATCTGCTTTTTCATCTCTTTAGAGAATAAAAAAAGTCGGGGCCCATACTCTACCCCGACTTGGATTTCAAAGCGATTCTTTGCGGTGCGGGCCGCAATGGGCCGCTTCGAATGATCGTTTCCCGGCTATTTCACGTCGAGAATGTCTTTTTCCTTGGCTTTGGACAGCGCATCCAGCTTACTGATGTTGCCGTCAGTCAATTTTTGAATTTCGTCATGCGCGCGACGATCTTCGTCTTCGCTGATCAGCTTGTCCTTCAAGAGCTTCTTCACGGCATCGTTCGAATCGCGGCGTACGTTGCGGAGCGCGACTCGATGGTCTTCGGCCATGCCGTGCAGTTTTTTCACCAGTTCCTTGCGGCGCTCCTCGTTCAAGGGAGGTATAGGCAGGCGAATCAGCTTGCCGTCATTGCTGGGGTTCAATCCAAGGCCAGCGTTGCGAATAGCCTTTTCAATCGCGCCGATCTGCGAGTTGTCAAACGGCTGCACTGTAATCATCGCCGGCTCCGGCACATGCAACGTGGCCACATGGCTGATGGGCATCATGGAGCCGTAGGCTTCCACCTGCACCGGTTCCAACATGTTCACCGACGCACGGCCCGTACGGATCGAAGTCATGTCGTGCTGCAAATCCGCCAGCACCTTTTCCATCCGCGTTTTTGCGTTTGCTTCGACTTCTTTGGTGTTCTGAAACGTTGACATAGAAGTGTTCTTCCCTACCGATTATGCCTTGATCATGGTGCCGACGGCTTCACCCATGGCCACGCGCAGTATATTGCCAGGCTGCCGTAAATCGAACACGCAGATCGGCAGCTTGTTGTCCCGGCACATCGCGACGGCCGAAGCGTCCATTACGCCCAACTGCCGTGCGAGAACCTCTTGAAACGTCACGCTATCAAACCGAACCGCATCCGTGTGCTTCCGCGGATCTTTGTCGTAGACACCATCCACACTGGTCGCTTTCGCCACGACGTCGGCATGGATCTCCAGACCGCGCAGAGTGGCAGCCGTGTCCGTGGAAAAATAGGGGTTGGAGGTGCCCGCGCCGAAGATCACAACGCGGCCCTTTTCCAGATGACGGATGGCGCGCCGGCGGATATAAGGCTCGGCGACGGACGGCATGGCGATAGCCGTCATCACGCGGGTTGGAACTCCCTGCTGTTCCAGCGCGTCCTGCAGCGCAATAGCATTGATGACAGTGGCCAACATACCCATCTGATCGGCTGCTACCCGGTCCATGTTTTTCGCCGCGACGCTCACACCGCGGAAAAAATTGCCGCCGCCCACGACGAGACCCATCTGCACGCCGGACTGCGCCACTTCCGCCACTTCCGCCGCCAGCCGGTGGAGGCAGCCTTGGTCAATGCCAAAACCGCCGCCTCCGGCCAACACTTCGCCGCTCAATTTCAGAAGAATGCGAGCGTACTTTGCCACGTGGAACTACGCCTCGGCGGGTGCTTCAGCGGGAGCCGTCTCGCCCACTTTGTAGCGAACAAAACGCGCTACCGACAGCGGTTCACCGAGCTTTTTCGCCTTGTCGGCCACCAACTGGCCCACCGTTACCGCGTTGTCTTTGATGAAAGGCTGTTCCAGCAGGCAAAACTCTTCGAAGAACTTGGACATGCGGCCCTCGATCATTTTTTCGATGACCTTTTCCGGCTTGCCTTCCTGCCGCGCCCGTTCCCGCTGAATTTCCCGTTCTTTCTCCAACACGGCCGTGGTCACTTCGTCGCGGCGCACGAACTGCGGATCGGCAGCAGCCACCTGCATGGCCACATCGCGCAACAATTCCTGCACTTCTTCGTTCGATGCCGTCGCAGCCGAGCCGCCAGTCACCTGTACCAGAACACCCAATTGCGCGCCCGGGTGGATGTAGGAGCCCATCAGACCGCCTTCCACCTTTTCAAACCGGGCCAACTGCATGTTTTCGCCGATCTTGCCAATTTTGCCGGCGATGATCTGGCCAACCGTCTGCGTGGCATCGGCGCGATAGGGCTGTTCCAACATCTGGTCGCGCGTCGTACCGAGCGGCGCTTCCAGCGCCTGCTGCGTCAACTCGTTTACCATCGTCTGGAAGTCTTCGGTCCGGGCAACGAAATCGGATTCGCAGTTGAATTCGAGGATCGATCCTGCCGAGCGGTCGGCGTTCAAGGCGATCGTCACCGAACCCTGCTTAGTCGAGCGGGAAGCCTTCTTTGCCGCGGACGCGATACCGCGCTTCCGCAACACGTCAACGGCGTCATCCAGGTTGCCATTGGCCTCTTCCAGGGCCTTTTTACATTCCATCATGCCTGCGCCCGTGCGTTCGCGCAGTTGTTTCACCAGTGCCGCGGTGATTTCCGCCATAGTGCCTCTCTTAGTTGTTAACGGTAAGGAAAAAGGGGGGGAATTAGTGGCGCTCCGCATCGCCGGGGCGGGATTGGCAGAGCGCCCCATTGGGGTTGGCAGACTATTCGTCTACGAGATTGGCTTTGTATTTCGCCGGAACGCCGGCGAGTTCGTCTTCGGCGGTTTCCGACGTCGTTTCCGACATCAACTGTGCGCTGAACTGCGGATCGAGATACTGTTCAGCATTCTCGAGGTCGACGCTTTCATCGCCATCGGCGGTCATGACTCCGAGTTCGCTCTCGGTCACCTGTTGGCGGCCTTCGATGCAAGCTTCGGCGATCTTGTTCGTGAACAGGCGGATGGCGCGGAGGGCGTCATCATTGCCGGGGATCACGTAGTCCACCTGGTCCGGATCGCAATTCGTGTCCACAACCGCAACCACGGGAATGCCCAGGCGGCGTGCTTCAGCGACGGCAATCTCTTCCTTGTTCGAGTCGATCACGAACAGCACATCGGGAAGACGGCCCATGTCGCGAATGCCGGAGAGGTTCTGCGACAGGTGTTTGCGCTCGCGCTCCAACTGTCCGATTTCCTTCTTCGTGCGTCCGCCGTAGTTGCCGGTCTCGTGCATGTCTTCGAGCATCTTCAACCGCTCGATGGAGCGCTTGACCGTCGAATAATTGGTGAGCAATCCGCCCAGCCAGCGGTGATTGATGAAGAACATCGAGCAACGGCCCGCTTCTTCCGCAATCGCCTCCTGCGCTTGCCGCTTGGTGCCGACGAAGAGCACATTCTTGCCCTGCGACGCCATGTCGGCCACGTAGGCCATGGCTTCCTTGAACAACTTCAAGGTCTTTTGCAGATCGACAATGTAGATACCGTTACGTTCACCAAAGATGTATTCTTTCATCTTTGGATTCCAGCGCTTGGTCTGGTGCCCGAAGTGAACGCCGGCTTCGAGCAATTCTTTCATCGAAATTGCAGGCAATGTGCCTCCTGTGGATGGGGGACTTCACACACGAACCGGCAGGACCATCCAAACGAGATTTGTCCTGCCGGCAAAATTGTGCGGAATATCCGGTTGAATAACGGCGATTCCCGCCCAGGCGCCAATATTAGCGCTTGGAGAACTGGAACCGCTTGCGGGCGCCCTTCTGCCCGTACTTCTTCCGTTCATGCTCGCGCGGATCGCGCGTCAGATAGCCCAGGCCCTTCAACTTGCCGCGTAGTTCGGCGTTGAAGTTGCACAAGGCGCGCGCGATGCCCAAACGGACCGCGCCAGCCTGACCGGTCATGCCGCCGCCGTTGGCAAGCACCAAAACGTCAAACTTTTCCGACGTTTCGGTAGCCTGCAAGGCCTGGCGAACCAGCAACCGCGAGCTTTCGTTCGTGAAATATTTATCGTAAGGCCGGCCGTTAATCACGATCGAGCCGGTACCATTCCGCAGGAACACGCGGGCCACGCCGCGTTTGCGGCGGCCGGTGCCTAGCCATTGAGTCAATGCAGCCACTTCTCTACAGTCCTCTCTCGGATACTACAGCGACAACGCTTGCGGCGTCTGCGCCTGGTGGGGGTGTTGCGGGCCGGCGTAGACGTTCAGCTTGCGGTACATCTGCTTGCCCAGTTTCGACTTCGGGAGCATACCAGACACGGCTTCTTCCAGAATCTTCACCGGACGCGTCTGCCGCATGCGCTTGGCGGACACTTCCCGCAAACCGCCCGGATATCCCGAGTGGTAGCGGTAGAGCTTCTGGTCTTCCTTCTTACCGGTCAGCTTCACCTTATCGGCGTTAATAATAATGACGTGATCACCCATGTCGAGATACGGGGTGTACGTAGTCTTATGCTTGCCCATCAAAAGGCGGGCAGCTTCGGAGGCGATGCGGCCGACAACCAATTCGCCGGCATCAATCACAAACCAATTTCTCTGGACGTTTTTACCAGACGGAACTACAGTGCTCATGGACAGACGATCTCCCTGCAATCGTTACAAGACTTCCAGAATAGCAAATGTTGCTTATGCGGTCAAAGGATGTCTCGATTTTCACTTGCAATCCAAGGCCCGTCCGTGCAAAACAGGCGAATTGGAACGCCGAAAACCGGCAGAGAAGGATACTTATTCCCATCCGGCGGCGCAGAAATGAGAGGCATTTGGCGTCTGATAGCGCACGGACGCCAACTCTGGCGTCGCCAGTTTCTTATACCCTTGGAACCGCGACTCCAGCGCAAAATCCAGAATTCCGCTCGTGAGCAGCGTCCGTTCTACCGGGTACGGGGCCCGGCCCGTTTCAAACATCTCTTCGATTTTCTTCACCAGGCATCCGAAATGATGATAAGGACGGCCCGGCTGCAGGTTCATCAGAACCGAGAACGGCTCGGTCTTGCCTTCCAGGTTGATGCCCACAGTGAAATCCTCCACCAGTCCAGTCATCAGGAACGCGGCGGCCAGTAGCCCGTCCGCATATTCGATGACGAAGACGCTCGGCTCTTTCACCAGTTCCTTAACATCACCTCGCTTACGCGTGTTGCTGCGGGACAGCGCTTTCTCGAACAGGAGCTTTGCCCACGGCGTGTTGTCGAGGAAACGCCAACAGTCTTCTTTCTCAAAGCATTGCACGGCCCGTACTCCAGTCTCGCCGCCTTTCCTGCGTTCGGTCAGGCACTGCAGCGCCTCCAAAACGTGGAAACCGTAAATATCGAGACCGGAATAGGAGATTGCTACGGCATGGGTTTGCTTAACGCCGAACGGGGCATCTACCGAAGGAATCCGCGAGGCAACCGGAACCGATGATCCGGCCAGCATCGGGAAGTGCATCTCTTTCGATATTTCCACCATCCGTTTGGCTTGCCGCCAACTCCACGACAGATGCTTGTCATTGAAGACGGGTACCGCGCGGCCCGATTGACGAAAAACGTCCGTAATCTTCAGGAACATCTCAAAGCGCGGGTAGAGCTTTTGCGCCTTATCATTCATCGGGTAGTCGCCGTGTTCTCCGATCAGAATCACGCCGTCAACGGCCAATTTTTCGCTGCCTAGCGTCAATGCATCCGCCACGGTCCGGTAGATCGGCACGCCAAACTTCTTGGCGCGTTCCCGGCTCATATCTCCTTTCGGAACCTGTTCCGTGAACATGGAGACGATCTTTGACCGCGGATAGGGCGGTTTTTCGTCCTGTTTGAAGCCTTCCAGGTACTTCCCAATCACCACGTCGGCATGGGAGCCCGGGCGGTATTCGGTGATAATAGCGGCGATTCGCTTCGGTTCAGCGGCGGAAAAAAGCGGCGCCGCGGCGGCGGCGGAGAGAAAGGCGCGACGTTGCATGCTCATGAACGAAGATTAGGGTAACAGATGCGAGGAACGCGAAAGCCGGGCAACCGCGGATTTATATTCCGCTTCAAGGCGTCGCACCAGAGCCGCCACAGAAACAGTCGCTTTCACGGCTCCAATGCCCTGGCCGCTGCCCCAGATATCGCGCCAAGCGCGAATCTCATTATCGCCGCTGTCACCAAAGTTCATCTGGCGGAGATCGTCAGCGGGCAAGTCGTCCGGATCTAGGCCTGCCCTTTGCACGGAGGGACGCAGGTAGTTTCCGTGGACGCCCGTAAAGTGTTTGGTGTAAAGGATGTCGCTGGCGTTGCAATCAACGATCATCTGTTTATAGTCCGCCGCGGCACGGGCCTCTTCGCTGGCGATGAACGCCGAACCGATATAGGCGAGGTCCGCTCCAAGCGCCTGCGCGGCAAGTATCGACGACCCATTCGCAATCGCGCCGGAGAGCGCCAGAATGCCGTCGAACCACTCCCGGATCTCGCTGACCAGCGCAAACGGAGACAGGGTTCCCGCGTGCCCTCCCGCTCCGGCGGCAACCGCAATTAACCCCGTAGCGCCTTTCTCAATCGCCTTCCGTGCAAACCGGTCATGGATCACGTCGTGGAGGGTTACCCCGCCATACGCCCGGATGGCGAGGTTCACATCTTCCCGCGCGCCCAGTGAGGTGATCACAATCGGCACTCGCCACTTCACGCACAGTGCCAGATCCTGCTCCAAACGGCCGTTACTTTTGTGGACGATCAGATTGACGGCAAACGGCGCCGCCTCCGTACCTGCTAGTCCTTCGGTCAGTTCATGCAGCCATTCGTCCAACTGCGAAAGAGGACGAGCGTTCAGCGAGGGGAACGAACCCACAACTCCAGCCCGGCACTGCGCAAGCACTAAAGGCGGGTGGGAGATCAGGAAGAGCGGCGCGCCAACCACCGGGATGCGCAAGCGATCCGCAAATGGCAGCGCGGGGCGCATCGATGGCTCTTAGTGGGAGTGAACGTGGCAGCAGGCGCAGAGGCGCAAATTGCGGAAATGAGCGGCGGCGACAGAGAGTCCGCCCGCAGTCATGAACCAAGCTTCGTTGTACGGAAAATCAAACCACACCATCTTGGCAGCCGCGAAGAAGAGCAGTCCCATTCCGAACAAATACAACGATTGGGGGTTCCGGTGGCGCACAAAGCTCTTTACCAGCCGCCAGGAGCCCAGGATAAACGTACAAGCAAGGATCGCCCATTCAAACTCGGGACCCGCAATCCAGGCTAGCCCGGAAGCGGTCAACAGGCTCATCGCAATCGGCAAGACCGCACAATGAATCGCGCAGCCAATCGACAACGCCATCCCATATCGATCCATCACCAAATTGTTGCTTTCGCTACGCGGCTCTGACATATACGTGCTCTCTACTTTTGATAACACTATCTCACGTTCAGTTGCAACAATTTACTATAACCGCACGCTTAAACCGTCAGAAAGGGTATTCCGGTAGGCCTTCCATGCGGGAATAAAGCCGATAATCAACCCGGCGAGGGCCACGCAACCGAGATAGATCCACCCCGTCGTGGTCGGCGGCTGCACAGGCACATACAATCCGAAGTGTTTTTCGATCACCGGTTGGAAGCCGACGCTAAGCGCATATACCAACCCCACTCCCAACACGCATCCCGAAATGCTCAATAG
>DASTML010000257.1:0-36030 GCA_035714175.1 Bryobacteraceae bacterium
AATCCTTGGCCGGATTGAGCGGGCCGCCGGCCTCCAGGAGAAGGACCTTTACGCCGAGACGGGTGAGCGTGTAGACGACGGCGCCGCCACCGGCTCCGGAGCCGATGACGACGACATCGTAGGAATCGCCTGTTTTCTGCATGTCCGTCCTTAGAAAATGATCTTCAATGCTACCTGCAACTGGCGGGGCGTGTTGGCCTGCGCGGTGACCTGGCCGAAGGCAGTGGCGCCGGCGGTAGTGTTGGGCGCGGCGAACTGGACGCGGTTGAAGGTGTTGAAAGATTCAAAACGGAACTGCGCGCGGATGGACTCCCGGATGGGGAAATTCTTGAAGAGCGACATATCGAAATTGGCCGTGCCGTGCGTGCGGAAGTCCGGGGTGGTGCGGGAACTGTTGCCGTAGGTGAAGGCGGGCGGAACGGCAAAGGCCGAGGTGTCGAACCAGCGGAGCAGGCGATCCTGCGCGGAGCCCGAGAGTTCTTCGCCCGTCGTGACGCGATTCGGACGCGTGCCGCCGGTGGAGCCCATTACGAGGGGGAAGCCGCTCTGGAAGCTGCCGATGCCGTTGATCTGCCAGTTGCCGACCAGGAAGTTAGCCCAGGAGGGCATGCCGTTGCCAATCCACTTGCCGCGACCGAAGGGCAGTTCATACATGCCGGAGAGGACCAGGCGTTTGGAAACATCCTGAGGGTCGAGCGAACGTTCCAGACGGAGGTTGGTGTGATCGAGAATGCCGGCAGTGGGGCCGGAGGCGTCCTGGCCGGTATCGTTGATGTTCTTCGCGGCCGTGAAGGCTCCGAGGACGGTGAACCCTTTGGCAAAGCGCTTTTCGACGCGCATCTGGAAGGAGTGATACATGGCGTTGCCAATGGACGGATTGACGGCGGTGACCTGCGTGTATTGCGGGTACGGGCGAAGCAATTGGCCGCGCTGTACGGTGGGCTGGCTGAGCGGGCTGGTGGGGTCCGTGATAACGCCGTAGAAGGGGTTGGCTACCAACTGATTGTTGACAGCGCCGAGGGCGA
Organism: Bryobacteraceae bacterium; assembly: GCA_035714175.1. Classification (GTDB taxonomy): domain Bacteria; phylum Acidobacteriota; class Terriglobia; order Bryobacterales; family Bryobacteraceae. Next base: position 1,026 of record DASTML010000257.1, read on the forward strand.
TCTGCGCGGCGGTGAGGTCGTTCAGATTGATGGCTCCGAATTGGGTCTTGTTGCCTTTGTTGGCGGCATAGGTGGCTTCGATGATGGTGTCCTTGCCGAGGCTTCGCTGGACGGAGAAGTTCCAGTTCTGGAAATACGGCGTGGCGAGGCCGATGATGGCGGAGCGGTTGGCCTGGCCGAGTTGGACGGAAGGCGTCAACTGGCTGGCGCTAAGCGAGGGGTTCGTTCCGCCGGGGAAGGGGTTCGATACGTTGACGATGGGCGTGATGCCGTCGAGCGAGGAGATGATATTGGTGACGCCGGTGAAGCCGTCGACGAAGCCGCCGCCGGGGCCGGAAGCGTCCGTGGGCGAAAGGCCGAAAAAGACGCCATAGCCGGCGCGGAGCGTGGTGCGCTCATTCAACTGATAGGCGAGACCGACGCGGGGGGCGAAGTTGTTTTTGTCGGCGGGATAGAGAGAGCGGCTGACTCCGTTGATGCCGGTGAACGTCATCGCTCCCGTGAGATTCGGGAAAGCGGGCACTTTTCCGGCGATGGGCGAGGGTTGTTTGAAATCGAAAATGCTCGCGCGGTCATAACGTTCGGTGCGGGCGAGGTTCAGGTCGTAACGCAGGCCGACGTTGACGGTCAGCTTCCGCGACAGCTTGTAGTCTTCTTGCAGATAGAAGGCCCAGTAGCTGGACTTGGAAGCGATGGCCGGGTCCGATGCGATGACGCCAGTGGGAATGCCGAGCAGGAACGTGGCGTAGCCGTATCCGCCCGTGGCGGAGGCCTGGAAGGGATTGGGGCCCTGCGTGAATCCCTGGGAGAAGTTAAGGTTGCCGCTGGCGCGGGTGTTCTGCAGTTGGTTGATGAAGTACGTGCGGAAGTCTGCGCCGAACTTCAGGGTGTGTTTGCCGGCGATTTTGGTGAGCGAGGACTGGACGGAGTGGCTCAACTGCGTGGAGTAGTTCTGTACGCCATTAGCGATGGGCGACATGGAGGAGATGGTGGTGGGCGGGATGGCGCGAACCTGCTGCGCATCGCGGAAGTTGGAAGCGATGCCGATGGAGGTGACGTCAAAGCCTTCGCTCCAGGCGGCGCGGGTACCGAACATGCGGGCGATGCCGTAGTTCACGTTCAGGATGAGGCTGGGGCTGAATGTATAGGTATCTTGCAGCGTGAAGGAGTGGCGGCGCTGGGTGAGCGGCGGATTGGAGGAGTTGCCGATGTTGCCGTAGTAGTTGGGCTCGCCGACGAAGGGGTATTGAATGGAGTAGCGTCCGAAGAGTTTGTGGCGGTCCGAGAGGTTGTGGTCGATGCGGATGTCGCCCGAATCGGTGACGTTCTTACGGGATGCGCCGATGTCGAGGTTGCCGACGAGACGGCTGTTGGTTGGAGTGGGGTAGTAGGAGGCCAGAGCGCGGGAGGTGGCGCTGATGCGGTCAGCGGGGACGATGTTGCCGGCGAAGGGAGAGCGGGTGAAGTTGCCGGGAGAGACTTCGCGGAGCGTGTTGGGGTCGTAGACGACGATGAGCGCGTTGGCGGCGGTGGTGGTGCGGGAGAAATCGCCGGCGCGTTCGAGGGCCGTGGGGACGGTGAAGTTCGAAGTGGCGAGCTGGGATTCGCGGAAGCCTTCGTAGTCGATGAAGAAGAAGGTGCGGTCCTTGCCGTTGTACATCTTGGGGAGAACAACGGGGCCGCCGAGGGTGGCTCCGAACTGGTTGCGTTTGAGAGCGCCCAGGGGGATGCCGGCGCGGTTGGCGAAGAAGCTGTTGGCGTCCATCTTCGAATTGCGGAGGAATTCGTAGACGGTGCCGTGGAAGCTATTGGTGCCGGACTTGGTGACGACGCTGATGACGCCGCCGTTGAAGCGGCCGAACTCGGCGGAGAGGGCGTTGGTTTCGACTTTGAACTCGCTGACGGCGTCGACGCTGGGCGTATAGATGAGGAAGTTGTTGCGTGCGCCGTTGCGGGGCGTGGTATTGGGCATACCGTCGACGGTGACTTCACTGGTGAAGTTGCTGGCGCCGTTGATGGACGGGACGCTGCCGCCGAGGTGCACGAAGCCGGCCGAAGGCGTGGGCAACACGCCGGGGGAGAGGGCGGCAAGGGAGAACGGTTCCCGGCCGTTCAGCGGGAGTTCGATGATGCGCCGGTTTTCGATGACCTGGCCGAGGGTGGCGTTGGTGGTATTGACGAGCGGAGCGGAGGCGTCGACGGTGATGGTTTCGGTGGAGGAGCCGACTTCGAGTTTGAGGTCGAGCGAGACCCGGTCACTGACCTGGAGGACGATCTTGTCGCGGGTGGTGGGTTTGAAGCCGGTCTTGGCGACGTCAATGCGGTAGGCACCGGGAGGGAGGAGAGGGAAGGAGTAGTTACCGGTTTCGGAGGTGGTGAAATGGCGGGCAATATTGGTGCCGGCGTTGGTGATGGTGACCTCGGCGCCAGGGACGGCGGCGCCGGAAGAGTCGGCAATCAGGCCTTGGAGAGTAGCTGTGGACGACTGCGCGAACGCGGCAATCGCGAGTACGGGAAGAAGCAGTGTGAAGCGGGACATGGCTGATGTATCAGCGAATGTATTTCATATATCATGGCGATGTCAAGGCATTTGCCGTAAACTGATGTATCAGTGAAGCCCAATCGAAATACGCAAAGTTTGTCGGAGATGGTCTACAAGAGTTTGCGGATGCGGATTCTTTCCGGCCAGATTCCGCTGGGGACTGCACTATCGCGGCGGCAGGTGGCAAGCGAGTTCAGCGTGAGCATTGTGCCCGTGGGCGAGGCGCTGCAGCGGCTACAGACGGAAGAGCTGGTGGAGAGCCGGCCGCGAGTGGGCACGCGGGTGCGGATTCCGGCGGCGGACGATGTGCGGGGCTACTACACGGTACGCGAAGCACTGGAGACGCATTCGGCAAGGCTGTTTGCGGAGAAGGCGAGCCGGGCGGAGAAGGAAGAGATTGCCGGACTGGCGGCGTGGCTGGACAAGGAGTATACGCGGGCGGGGAAGGGGAAGCTAACGAACGAGGAGATTTACGAACTCCACCAGCGGCATTTGCGATTCCACATGCGAATCGCGGAGTGCACGGGTTGCCGGGCACTGGCGCAGGCGATGGAGCGGAACCACGTGTTGACGCTGAACTGGCTGTACGATACCGCGGCGGATTGGCACCAATTGCCGGCGCGGTTTCATGCCTCGCTGGCCGAAGCGTTGGCCGGGGGCGATCCGCTTCAGGCGAGCGAAGCGATGCGACGTCATGTGACCTATGGCCGGGAAGAGCTGCTGGAGAAGCTCGATAAACGGTTGCGGAACATGGACGCGATGACGGCCTAGCCGTCGTCTACTTTGCAGCGAATTCGACGAGTTCAGTGACCGTTTCCGACTTCATGGCTCCAGTGGACTTGGTGACGGACCGGACCACGGCGCCAGGAACGGATTCGCTGGTGCAGGAGTGGGTGACCGACTTCATGCCATTGGCATTGGTCTCGATGTCGTAGCACTTACAGGCGATGGCCTTGCCGGCAACGGTGATGGTTTCATTTGTCGGCGTCAACGGCTTGCCTTGCGGAGCGGTGGTGGGCGCAGTGCTCTTCAGGGGCATGGGGACCTTGGTCTTGCTGGTCTGACCCATGGCCTTCGTCTCCATTTCCACGACGGCGTTGTTGGCGTCCACGCTGACGAGAGTTTGCGTGACCTCCGTGACCATCTTGGTGGGGCCGGCATTCATGGTGGTCTTCAGTTTGGCGTAGCTGCCAGCTTTGAAGGAACCCCAGGGATGTTTATCGGCGGCGGCCAAAGGCAGCAGGAAAAGGAGGGAAGAGGCGAGAATACGCATATAGTTTGTGTCTCCACTGAACTAGTGCGAAATTTCGGCTCTAACCTAGTCATCGATTTTTGAAATTGTCGGCGCGCCAGGAGCATAATGCGCCAGTATGGCGGAGAGTTGGGGGAGGGAGATGGGTTTAGGGATGTGATCGTTCATGCCGGCTTCGATGCATTGGGCCCTATCTTCTGGGGATGCGCTGGCGGTGAGCGCGACCACGGGCGTGCGCCGCGCACCGGACTCGAGAAGCCGTATCTGGCGGGTGGCTTCCAATCCATCCATGCCCGGCATCTGAACGTCCATCAAAATGAGATCGAACGTACGACGGCCTACCGCGGCGAGCGCTTCGTGCCCTCCGGCGGCGGTTTCCACTTCACTGCCCAGCCGTTCGAGAAGCAGGCTGGCCAGGCGGAGATTTACGGCGTTGTCCTCTACAACGAGAACCGATAACCCGGCGGGCGGAGGGATTGCGGCGACGGAGGCGGAGGCAGGCGGCGCGGCTATTCCGGCGGCGGGGAGCCGGAACCAGAATGTGGAGCCGAGTCCCAGTTCGGATTGGACGCCAATTTCCCCGTCCAACGCGTGGACAATTTCACTGCAGATGGCGAGTCCGAGTCCGGAGCCGCCGAAGGCGCGGGTGTCCGAGTCGTCCACCTGGAAGAATCGTTCAAAGATGCATTCCATCTTTTCGGCGGGGATGCCGATGCCGGTATCGGCGACAGAGAAACGGTACCAGCCGTCGCCATCGGGTTCGACGCGGACGATGATGTGTCCCTGCTGGGTGAATTTGATGGCATTGTAGAGCAGGTTAAGCAGGAGTTGCCGGATGCGGTTGCCGTCCGATACGAGGAAGGGAGGGACGGAGTCGAGAACGGCGACGTCCAGCGTCACTTTGTCCGAAATCGTGGTTCGGAGGGAGCGGGCCAGGTCTTCCAACAGGCGGCGCGGGGAGAAGGCGTCCATCTCAATGCGGATGGTACTCGACTCGATGCGGGAAAGTTCGAGCACATCATTGAGAATGCTGAGGAGAGACTGCGCGGAGTTTCGAACCGTTTCGGCATATTCGAGTTGCTCCTGGTTGAGCTTGGTATCAAGCAGCAGGCCGGACATCCCGATTATGGCGTTCATGGGCGTCCGCAACTCGTGGCTCATATTCGCGACGAAGCGTTTCTTAACCTCAGCGGCGGCGGCGAGTTGCTGGTTCTGTGCGGAAAGTTGTGCGTGGGAGGCGCTGAGGGCGAGTTCCGCCTTCCGGCGGCGGTAGACGTTGATGGCGAGTCCGCCAATGATGAGGGACTGAACGAGAATGAAGGCCGCGGCGACGAAGATCCAGGCTTGGTATTGCTCGATAGGGTTGTCATGCTCATAGAGGCGAATGACATCGGGCGGCACGGCCGCGTTGGGAACGCCGAAGCGAGCCAGTTGACGAGCGTCGAAAACGATCTGGTTTTCGTTATCTTCCAGGTATGGGATGGCGGCGGGACGCTCCCCCGCGAGCAGACGTAGCCCGATGGCGCCCACCTTACTGCCGTGGCTGCGGCCCGTTCCCGCCAGGCCGGCGACGAACCCCTGGCCCACAGGGGAGGCGAGACCGTAGACGGGGGCCGGTGAAGCGGCGGCGAGTTTGCGGAAAGTGACCGCGGCGGGGAGATAGGAACCGGTGCGGTCGCGGGTTAGGGTGGCGGCAAGGACGAGATCCGAGGAGCCGAACTGGGCGGCGGCATCATAAATATTCTGGAAGGTAAGGTCCCGGCTATCGAGGACATGCAGTGTCCAGGGCGAGTTGCGCGAAGCCTGCGTAAGAGAATCTACGAAATAGCGGGAGATGGGTGTTCCGTCGGCGACGAGATAGAGATTGCGGCGGTTGGGATGAAGCCGGAGGGCGAGGTCGACGAGTTTCAGCTCGTCGAAAACTTCCACGACGCCCGTAAAGCGGCTGCGAGGCAGGCTGCGGAGGTAGGGGAGGCTGCTAACGCCGGCGAAGGCGACGGGAACTCCGGGGAAGAGGGCTGTATCGGAATGAACGAGCTGGAGCGCTTGATCATCGGTGGTGATGACGAGGTCAAACTGCTGTTTGGCGTATGCGGCGCGGTAGCGAGCGCGGAAATCGTCGAAGGCATTGGGGTTGCGGGACGCGTCGAGAAAGTCGACCGTAGTGCGGGTTTCCAGCACGGACTGATCGAACTCCCGGTGGATGCCGCGGTTCTGATCGTCGGTCCATTCCTGACCCGCGCGGTAGGAATGAAGGATGAAGACACGCTTGGGCGATGACGCCGCGCCGGCGAAGAGTCCAAATTCGAGCAGCACCAGTAGGCTCAACGTACGAGTCATGATGAGAGCAAAACCGCAAAAGACGTTCTACTAATAAGTGTTTGTATGCCCAGTATTCTATCGGAAGTAGGCGGTAGGTTGAATTGTCATTTTCAGGATTTAGGCGGAAGGAGGCCCGGCGCGTCCGCAATGCGCAATTCCCGTTGCGGAACAGGAAGCTGCACGCCTTCGGCGGTCAGCTTTTGGAATATCTGGACATACATGTCATTACTGACGGTAGAAACATCCCGGACCAATGCCCAATAACGAAGTATAAAGTCCATGGAATTCTCCCCTTGCTTTTCGAAACGGGCCGCGGGAGGAGGTTGGCCGAGCACCAGAGAGTGGGCGACGGCGGTCTCTTCCAGGATGCGGATGATCTTGGCGGGATCGTTGCCGGCGGCCACCTTGATGGTGAGCTCGGCGCCACGACGTTGAGAGAGGCCGCGCCAGTTCGTGAATTGGCCGGAAAGCAGATTGGCATTCGGAACGACGATATCGGCTCCATCCCAGGTTTGGACGCGTGTGGCGCGGATGCCGATATCGGTGACCGAGCCGGAGACATCGCCAACCTTGATGGTGTCGCCGACATTAATAGGGCGTTCGAACAGCAGGATGAGCCCGCTGATGAAGTTGTTGACGACATTCTGGAGGCCAAAGCCGATGCCGACGCCGAGCGCTCCCATGAGGATGCTGAAGCGGGTGAGATCGATGCCGGTGGCGCTCATGGCGATGAGGAAGGCCGCGGTGATGAGGGTGTAGTGAATCAGCTTCGAGATGACCTCGATGGTTCCCTGGGGCATGGAAACACGTTCATAGAGGCTGATGGCCAGACCGAATCGGATGAAACGGGAGAGCAGGCCGGCCAAGGAAAGAGTGGCAACGATGATACAGATGGAACCGACCGGAAAGGAGAGAGAGCCGATGACGATCTGCTGCGCCATGAGTGAGCGTAAAGTGTCAAAGAATGGGTCGATGAGTTGGAAGGTTTCCAGGACGAGACAGAGATAGTAAATTCCAGTGATCCACTGCAGGATGGCGGTGACGCGCGCAGACAATTGATCATTCGTCCAAACCAGCGCCGCGGCGGGCGACGCCGGAATAAATTGTAAGGCGGCCTGCAGAAAGGCATGGCTTACGGTGTAGAAACCGTAGAGAAGCGCCGCGGCGAATAGGCCCTTCACCACGCCGATCTCGAGATACTGGCTCAGCTCGGCGGCTCCGATAACGGAGCCAAGAAAGGCGATGGCCAGCAGGCACAATGCCAGGAGCGCACCGCGGCGCCAAAGGCGCGTAACGCCATTTGGGGTGCGCAGTGTCCGGAGACGGCCGAGGACTACCCAAACCAAGGCGGACGTAGCGGCGATCAGCAGCAGCAGCAACCAGCGAAACCAAAGCGAGTCTGCGGAGAGACCGCTCTCGAGGAAACTCCCGGCCGCGAAAAGAACGGCGAGTCCCCAGACTCCGGAAATGAGGTTTGCCGGAATCAGAAGCGGCAATAGGCGGAGAAGGGGAATCAGGAGAAACCATGAGTCCAAGGCGACCTGGCCCCGGAGTAGCACACCGAACAGGAACGCCGGCAGAACCGCCGACGAATAGGGGCGGCGCAAAACCTGGCGGAACGGCTCGGTCAAGGCAACGCCGGGGGCGAGCCAGGGATAGCGCCGGCGGCGGAGCAACAGCAAGGGCAGCAGGAATACGACATAGAGTACGGCGAGAGTGACGGATTGCTCTGCAACGTAGGAGAGAAAGAGCCTTGTGCTGGCCGCCGAATGCACGATGGGTTTTGAAGCGGCGGTTTTGGCTGGGGACCTGGCGGCCCAGATGGGGACTTCGTCGATGGACAAGAGGCGGGCACGGGCCTCGACGACGGCTTGCCGGAGATCTTCTTCGGCGGCGTGCACGTCAATTTGCGCACCGGTAATGTCCGCCTGTAGATCGAGCAGTTCACTTTGCCGCTTGCGTCCGGTTTCGACCGCAATTTTGATCTGGTTGCGCACTTGGACGATCGTTCCGCGAAGTTCAGCGCGGATCTGCAGGTCGTCCATCTGGCTGGTAATCCCGGCAAAGAATTTCGATTCTTCATCGAGCGTTTTTAAGTCCTGATCAAACGACTGATTATCGCGGACGATCGTGGACTGCCAGTTGTTGAGCCGCAGGCCTTGTTCATTCCAGAAACTTCGCAGCAGCAGCATGCCGGAGCGGGCTCTGGCTCCTTGCGCGTACTCCGTCTTTAATCCCTCCAGCGTTTCACTGGCCGCGACGATCTCTTGGAGCGCGGCCCGGATGCGGCCCGCTTCTTCAATACTGTTGCCCTGCGTAATCCGTCGGATGATGCCTAGGCTGCGGCTGAGATGTTCGGGAATGTCGGCCAGCGTCGGTTTCGGTGGTTCCGGCTCCTGAGTTGCCGGTACGGCTGACGCGGCCGGCGCGGATGGGGGCGTCAGCGTGGGGATTCCTGGCAATCCTTGTGCCAACGCAGGCAGACAGGCGAATATGCCGCTCAGGAGGACTCTACAAAACCTGGATAACATCCGTGCCTTTCTTGACGCTAGCGGAGCTGCAGCGGGTTGCGGACGCCCGAGTCGAACGTCCGGCCGATAGAAAAGAAGAGAGAATGCCGGCCGCGCTCCCCGTAGCTGAATCCTACCGTGAGAACACCCATTGCTGTTTCCGCCATCAGGCCGCCGGTACCCGCGTGGAAGAGTTGGAGGCGGGAGTCAAAGGCGTCCCCGGTCTCATAGCCAACCATTCCATATATTCTGCCAAGCGCCAGCGACGACGAGTCGCGCAAGAGCCGGAGGCCGAGCACGGAGCCGTATCCGAAATTCGCTCCGCGCGACTCTCCCACTTCCAGCGCACTGAGGCGCATGGGCCCGCCGAGGCGAAATTCGGAGAAGGGTTGGACGGTACCTTGAAATGTGGACCCGCCGGAGAGACGCAACATGCCAGACCATTTCGGCTGGAACGTGCGTGCGTAGACAAGTTGCCCGAAACCCTGCCCGTATTTTCCGGGATCAGTGGCGTTCTGCCCTAGAAAATAGACGGAGGGCGTTTTGAAGTTCCAATTCCCCTCCACTTCGGTGAAGAGACCGCGGGTGGGGATAGCTCCGCTATTGAGCGTATTGAGCCGCCAACGTCCGGTGAATAGCTGTTCCGTGCCAGCCGCGCGCGGGAGAATCGGCAGTCCGATCTGTACGTCGGCCCGGAGGCGGGCGACCTCTATTCCAGCGCGGAGTTCGCTGAAGCGGCCGAAGTTGTAGCCGATATCGAATCCGGCGCCGGTGCGGCGGACACGGTATTCGGCCAGGCGGGCGCCTTCATTGACGATGAGTTGCTGGTCCTGAGAGGCGAACAGCCTGGGCGCCGCGAAGAGGCCGCTGGAGCCCAGGAACTGATAGAATTCGGTCGCCACAGAATTGAGCCGGCCGAAGCTGATGTCGGCGCGGAGTTCGGAGTTGCGCGTAAGAAAGTCGAAGGCCGTCATGCGGGCGGCGATCGTGAAAGAGCTGGCTCCGGCCTGGCCGGAATCCAGAATGACCAGAGGGCGCAAAAAGGGCGGGCCATAACTCTTCTTGCGGAGCCGGACGGCCAATCCTTCTTTGCCGGATTGCACGGCTTGGATGTATCCCGCGGCGGCATAGGGACCCAGTCCGGTAAGGTGCGTGAGACGGGTCTCCAACTGGTTTCCGTCCATCGACTTGCCCGCTAGATTCTCCAGTGCCCTGGTGAACCGACGCTGATAGCCCGGCAAGGCTCCGGATAGTTCGAGGAATTGCGGCGTGAACTTAGGCAACCGGGACTTGGCGCGGCGAGCCGCCATGTAGGCCTCCCACTCCGATTCGCTGACGGCGAACGGGATCAGTTCGCGATGAGCGGATTCGGCGGCCATGTAACCCTTTTGGATGATGGACTGCTGGTCCTTGAAGTCAAGTGTGCTAAGGCTGGCGACGTCTGGCGTAAGGACGATGTCCGCCGATTGGAGGGATTCCAGCGTCCGGTTGCGGATCATAATGTCGATGGAGCGGTTGGCGACTTCGATGAGAGAGAAGACGCGGTCCGCCGGAACCGAAGCCAATCCGAGATCCACGGCGACGACGCTATCCACATTCATGCCGCGGACGACTTCAACAGGCAGATTGTCGACAATGCCGCCATCCACGAGGAGCATGTCGTCCTGAGCGACCGGAGAAAAAATGGCGGGAAGGGACATGGTCGCTCTTAACGCGATGGCCAGTTGGCCGTTCCGCAGGACAACCTTTTTGCCGCTGCGCAGATCGGCGGCGACGCAGCGAAACGGGGTAGGAAGATCATCAAACGACGGAATTCCCGCATAAGGCAAACCAATACGGGCCAGCAAGAGTTCCACCTGGTGGCCGGGGTTGATGCCCGCCGGCAACTGCGGCTGGCCATTGCGCAGCCCGAGTTCAAGCGTAGCCGGGAAGGCGCGTTGATCTTCTTTGCGGCGAATGGTGAGGTCGGCGTAGCCAGGGCTTGGGCCGAGCATCTGATCCCAATCGATGTTATCGACGAATTGACGGATCTCTTCGCTTGTACGACCGGAGGAATATAGTCCGCCCACGAGCCCGCCCATGCTGGCGCCGGCTACGGCGTGTATGGGAATGCGGTGCTCATGTAGCCACTGCAGAACCCCGATATGGGCCAATCCTTTCGCTCCGCCGCCGGCGAAGGCAATTCCTAGCCGTTTTCCAGATGGAGGCGCCGGCAGGCTCCCGGGCTGCTGCGCCCCGATAGCCATGTGGAAAAGAAGAAAGCATAATAGAGAGCGCGTCATGCCAATGGGCACAGGATAGCGCAGGCCTGCAAAACGAAAGCCACCCGGAAGCAAATGCTTTGTGGGCGGCTGAAGAGTGATGAACAGGCGAAATCGCCGGTCACGCGGACTATAAATGCTTTCTATGGTGCGCCCGGAAAGATTCGAACTTCCGACCTTCTGGTTCGTAGCCAGACGCTCTATCCAACTGAGCTACGGGCGCATCCGACGGCGTGACATTGATCAGAATAACACGTTTTATTGAGGAATGGGGCTGGTTCGCAAGATAAATTTCAGGCTCGTATCCTGCCGTCGCCGTGGAGTTTGAGACGGCGGCCTCCCCACTGGACGGTATCGCCGAACAAGCCCGCGAACCAGACGGCGACGGCGGCCAAGTCCCGGAGCGGGACAAGAGAAAGCCGCCACACGACATTCCTGTCTTCCAGGATCAGCAGACCGCAGAGCACGGCCACGTTGAACCGAAGAGCGAACAGAAGCAGTCCGAAAAGCGGGTGACCCGAGAGGAATGCGGCGAAGGCCCAAAAGGTTCCAAAGGTAACCGGAAGGCCGAGATAGCCCATCACTCCTCCACGCGAAACACGGATGGTACGGGCCCAGCGGACCTGATGGTCCCAGGCCTCACGCCATGTCTCGGCGCCAAGGCTGGTTTCTACGATGCAGGCCGAAAGGTGGGTTCGTTTGCCGGCTCGGGTAATGAGGCGGCCGAGTTGATAGTCGTCGGCCAGGTAGTCGCCGAGAGCCTCGAAGCCCCCGACGGCACGGAGATCCGCCCGGCGGAAAAAGAGCGTGGAACCCATGGCAAATTCGGTGACGCCCACGAAGGGAGCGACCAGCGTGGAAGGGGCGAAATCGGTAGAAACTCCCAGTGCCTCCACCTGACCGGGCAGGTGCTCCGCGCGGGCGCGATAGAGGGCCGTTACCAGTCCCGTATCCGGCTGCGCCAGTTCCGCGGCGAGCGTTCTCAGGTATCCCTGCGGCACACGTATGTCGCCGTCATTCACCAGCAGAACATCGAAGGCCGCTTCCTTCTCCATGTCGATGAGGGCTCCCACCTTGGGGTTCGGGGTGACCGTCGTGCGAATGATAATGCGGATGCGGCTGTCGGGGAACTCCCGTATGACCCGCTCGATAATCGGGACGGCGGGGTCCTCCAGGCTGGCAACGGCAAAGAGAAGTTCGAAGTGGGGGTAGTCCTGCTGCACGTGAGAACAGACGACGGAATAGAAAAGAGGATCTGCCCCGCGTACCGGTTTCAGAATCGAAATGGGCGGCAAGGCATTGGGCTTGGGTCGCTCCTGAAACATGCGGCGGATACAGGCGATGAGCGCAACCAGTTGGTACCCAGCGGGGATGAGAAACAGCCACTCCATTGCGTTGTCCTAGTGTGCGAGCAGCGCCACGCCCACCGCCACCAGCGCAGTGCCGGCCCAGCGCATGGGAGGTACCCGTTCTTTCAGCAGAAGGCGGGCGAGGACAGTCTCGGCGACCAGGCTTAGTGCTGTGGCGGGCACGGCAAAGCTGAGATCCGCCACGGCAAGAAGCCCCAGGAAAGCGTAAAAAGAGATTGCCAGAAAAACGATGGAGCCGATCAGCGGGAGTTTCGTTAGCAACATCTTCAGCAGACGGCCGATGCCGCCGATGCCGAAATCGGTCACTTCGCCGTGCCGCTTCATCTCCCAGCTCTGGAGCAGGTCGCTGGCCACGGTGGAGACGACAATGACGGTGACGTAGATCCAGGCCAAGGTCATTCCGCATGCTCCGTTTTGGGCGCTGTCAATCCAACCAGGACGGTACCGCCCACAATACAAAGCGTACCGGCCCAACGCGAAGGAGTGATCACTTCGCCGAGGAAGACCGCGCCCATCACCGCGTTCAGCACAAAGCCAATCGAAGTGACCGGGATCACATAGCTGAGGTCGGCCCAACTGAGCAGAGCCATCCGCGATAGCACCCACCCGGAGAGCAGAAGAATGCCGCAAAAGACCCAGGGATCAAAAACGACGCGGACGAAGCTCCAGGCAGAGCCGTCCATGGCCGCTCCATGCTTGATCCCCCAACTGAGCGCAAAATTGCCCAGGACGTTGGTGAAAACGACAATCGCCGCGAAAAGCCGGGTTTTCCAGACCAGGTTGCCGGAAACGCTACTGGTTGGCACTGGCGAGCGTGGCCTGTTTTTGATCCTTAATAAACTGCTTGCGCTTGCTGCGGAGCGCCATATATTCTTTGGCTTCCTTGTAGAGACGCTTGCGGTCGTTGGAATCGAACATCGCATTGCGGACAATGCGCCACGCGGCCTTGGGCCGGAAGTAGTATTCGGAGTAAAAACGCTCGACGGAATCCATGAGCTCAGCGCGGTCGAGGCCGGGGTAAATGACGTTGGGCAACTGGTGGCCCATTTCGTCGGTCATGGAGTCCAGCGTGATAAGTCCGTTTTTGACGACGTGATCGTAGAACTCTGTGCCGGGGTAGGGGTGGGCGACGGAAACCTGAATGGTCTCGCAGTCGAGCTCCTTCGAGAAATCAATCGTCCGTTGGATCGATTCCCGCGTCTCGCCAGGGAGGCCAACGATGAAGTCGGCATGGATCTTGAAGCCGAGCTTGTGCGCGTTCGCCGTGAAGCGCCGCGCCATGTCGACATTGGCGCCCTTCTTGATGTTTTTGAGAATCTGCGGATCGCCCGACTCGTAGCCAACAATCATCAGCCGGCCGCCGGCGTCCTTCATGGCCGCAAGAGTGTCATAGTCCGTGGTGACGCGGGAGGTACAGCTCCACGTCATGCCGACCTTGCCCAGTTCTTTACAGATTTCGATGGTCCGTTCGCGCTTGTAGTTGAAAGTGTCGTCATCGAAGAAGACTTCCTGGATGCCCGGGAAATTTTCTTTGATCCATTTCACCTCGTTGACTACATCGGCTACTGAGCGCAGCCGCCAGCGATGGCCGGAATGGGTTTGCGGCCAGAGGCAAAAGGTGCACTGGGCCGGGCATCCCCGCGAAGTGTAGATGGAAACGAAGGGATTTTTGAGGAAGGGAACGTTATAACGGGTGAAATCGAGATCGCGCTTGTAGACTTTGGAGGCCCAGGGGAGTTCGTCGAGATTTTCGATGACCGGACCGTCCGGATTGTGCCAGAAGCCGTCTCCCTTGCGGAAACTAACGCCCGGGAGTTCTTCAAGCGGCTTGCCGTTGGCGTAGGCGACGATCTGGTGATCGAATTCTTTGCGGACTACGAAATCAATTGCCTTGGAGGTACGCAGGCACTTTTCGGGCTCCACGGTTACAGGCGGGCCCACGAAGCAGACTTTGAGCTTGGGGTTAACGTCCTTCATCATGGACGCCATTTTCACGTCGACATGGAAGCCGGGCGTAGACGTGAACAACACGAGCAGTTCAAAATCCTTCGCCATCTCGACGGTCTGTTCGATGGACACCTTGTGAGGCGGCGCGTCGAGTAGTTTCGAATCCGGAAGCATGCCGGCAGGGTAGGCCAACCATACCGGATACCAGTAAGATTCGATCTCCCGGGAAGCCGGCCAGCGGGAACTGGCTCCACCATCAAACCCCTCAAAAGACGGCGGATTCAGGAAAAGCGTGCGCATGAGTACCTATCTTGAGGGTACGGCATTCTGGCAGGCAGCTTCAACCTGACAAACTTTACTTGTCCGGCAGCATGATTTCCGGTTCAAGGATCGCGGTCTTGTTTTCATCGGTGACGTCCCCGGTGTTGCGCGTTCCGGACGGTTCCAGAAGCAGGGCTTCGCATTCGGAATCGGCGAGAGTAATGTGTTCTACGCCGCGCGGAATCACAAAGAGCTGACCAGCGCGCACGGCAACGTCACGATCCCGGAACCGGATTGTCATTTCTCCCTTATGTACCAGGAAAAGCTCGTCCGTATCTTCATGTTTATGCCAAACGAATTCGCCCTGAAATTTTACGAGTTTGACGACATAGTCATTGAGGCGAGCGGCAATGCGTGGACGCCAGTGGTCCTGGAATGTATCGAAAGCGGCGGCGAGAGAGAGTGGATCGTTCACGGTTTTTCCCAACTCTTCCAGGGTAAAACCTGGACGCGATCCGCCCAGGCCTGCCAATCTCTTTGCATGGCGGCGACCTTTGCCGGTTCGGCGGCCGCCAGATCGTGTAACTCCGTGCGATCTCGAAACAACTCCCAAGGTCCACCGTGTTCGCGGACCAGTTTCCATTCGCCGTCGCGCATTGCCTGATTACCTTCGTGTTCCCAGTAGAGTTTGCGGGCGGCGGGAGGGGCGAGCAGATTCAGTCCTTCGATGGGGCTGGCCGGAGCCGTGCCGGCCGCCGAACAGAGCGTGGGAAAAATATCGATGATATGAGCGGCGCGGTGGTCCCAGGTATTGGCGGCGACGCGTCCCGGCCAATGGAGAATCAGGGGGCTGGAGATGCCGCCCTCGTGTACCCAGTGCTTGAATCGGCGGAACGGCGTATTGGAAACATGCGCCCAGTGTGCGGAGTAGCTCTGGTAGGTATCTTCTGGGCCCGGCATGACGCCCGGCAGATTTCCATAGCGGATGCGCCGGCCATCCCGCGTGGTTTCAGGCATTTTGCGGGCTTTTTTCTCCGCAAGGGAGAGGTCGGCCGGCATTTCCTCCGCACAGCCGCCATTGTCAGAGGCAAAGAGGATCAACGTATTGTCGAGTTGCCCGGCCTCGCGCACGGCGGCGACGATCCGGCCGATATTACGGTCCATGCGCTCCACCATGGCTGCATAAACAGCCATGCGGCGCGATTGCCACTCTTTATTGGCGGCTGATTCCCACGCCGGCACTTCCGGCGCGCGGGCCGCCGGGGGCAGGGCGAGGCCGAGTTGCTTCTGTTTGGCGATGCGGGCGGCCCGTATCGAGTCCCACCCGGCAGCGTAGCGGGGGGCGCAGCGGGCCACATCCTCTTCCAGTGCATGCAGCGGCCAGTGGGGCGCGGTGAAGGCAACGTAGAGAAAGTACGGCTCGTTGCCGAAGGAACGGAGAGACGCGATAGCTTCGCTGGCGATAGCGTCGGTGTAATAAAAGCCGGGCGGCGTCTCCGGGATGTCCGTTTCCTGCGCCGCGAGCGTGGGCGGCTGATAGTAGCTGCGGATAGAGGCAATGGTGCCGTAGAAGCGCTCAAAACCGCGGCGTGTGGGCCAGTTGGCGCGGTTGCCGTCGGAAGGAGTCAAGTGCCACTTGCCGGACATGGCTGTGCGGTAGCCGGCTGTGCGGAGCGTTTCGGCAATGGTGGGGCAGTCCTGGCGCAAGTTTCCTCGGTAACCAGGGCGTTGATAGTCGTCCACCATATGCCCGACACCCGCCTGGTGCGGATAGAGACCCGTGAGTAACGCGGCGCGCGTGGGGCAGCAACGGGCACAGTTATAAAACTGCGAAAATCGTGTGCCGCCGGCGGCCAATGAGTCGATGTGCGGCGTCTGGATTTCAGAACCGTAGCAGCCGGCGTCGGAAAATCCCATATCGTCCGCCAGCAGGACGATAATGTTCGGGCGTTTCACCGCGGCGAGCGCGGTAGCGGACAGGGAGAGGAATTCACGACGCCGCATGGCGGCGATTGTATCTCAGGGGGCGGGTTGCTGCGCGGGCGCCGCCGGTTGCCCGGACTCCGGTGCGAAGTTGGAGTAGCGGATATCGAGCTCCGCCTTACCCGCTATGCGCGTTTCCACCGTACTCTCGACGCGAGCGGGAAGAGCCGCGCCGTTGTACATGCCGTAGGTCCGCGTAAAGTTTACCTTTTTCAGGAAAATAGACGGGCTCTTAACCAGACTGCCTGTTTCCCGGACAGGAAGCGCGGTCTCGTCATCCACCCACAGCTCTCCCTTGAACAAGCCCACCTGTTTTTTCCGAGGGTTTAGCTCAAAGATATGAACCGTCCGGCCATTGAAGATTTCCTGGCGCTTGTACTTAAACTTGTAGTTTTTGGGCGTAATTCCGGCGCTGGCGGCCTTTTCCGCCATTTCCACTTCGCCGGACATGTATTTGATGATGACGTAGTTTTTCACGGTGTTATCGCCGGTAAACGACTTCACCATAAAACTGATTTTTCCCAAAGAAGATACGATCCGCTTGGCAAGCATGGACCCTTCCTTTTTCAGCTTCGGCAAGCTGGCGGAAAAATCCATATCCATTTCGACGCCGCGGGTCTTCTCCGTCTGTTCGTTCACTGCCGCAAAATAGCGCGCAAGTACTTGTTGGCTGAGTTGGCTGGTATTTTCGGCTGGAATGGCATCGGCAAATGCGGAAGCTGCGCCGAGCAGCAGGCATAGAAACAAAGAACGGTTCAACGAAGACCTCGACCCATAGTGAGCGCAATCCCAATGTAACAGGCAGGCTCGCGTATCGACAATCGCACTTCGTTACCGCATCGAGATGTCCGCATCATCGTCATTCCGATCTTTGGATGATTGCCGTGGCGATTTGGTTACCGCTACTCACGAATGTGCAGCGACGGATCGAGCACCACTTTTGAAAATGGCCGCTTGCGGTCGGCGATGCGGGCTAGCGCCAAATCAGCGGCGCGCTCTCCCATCTCGTAGCTGGGCTGATTCACGGTGGTGATCCGCGGACGGAAAACGTCGAGCCATTCCGAATCGTCCGAACTGGCGACTTCCACATCCTCCGGCACAGAAAGATTCCGTTCCTGGATGGCGCGCAACACGCCGGTCATCATCAGGAAATTGGCAACGAAGATCGCTGTCGGTCGTGGGGTATGGTCCAGAAGGCGGCGGGCGGCCTCGCAACCGGATGCCTCCGTCCAGTCAGCTGAGGCCACCAACGATTCCTGTGCTTTGATGCGATGTTTCTTCAACGCGGCCTTCCAGCCGTCCACGCGGTCCTTGCCCGCCGACAGTTCGATTTCTCCGGCAACGACTCCGATAATGCGGTGTCCCTTTTTAATGAGATGTTCCACCGCCATGCGCGTACCCGCGACATTATTGGCGCTCACCGAATCGCATTCGAAGGCTTGCGGCACACGTCCCACGCAGACGACGGGCCGCTTGTCGGCGACCAGTTTGCCTACGGCTTCTTCTCCGCCGGCAGTCATAAAGAGGAGGAGCGCATCCACCTGCCGGCCCCGGAAGAGGCTCAAATAGCGGGTTTGCGAATCATTTTCGTTATAGGTATTTCCGAGGAGAAGCGAGTAGCCGTCCTTGGAAAGCCGGTCCTCTACACCCCGGACAACCCGGGCATAGAAAGGATTCGAAATCTCGGGGATTAACATCCCAACGGTTTTGGTATTGCGCGTCTGAAGGCTGCGGGCGACGGCGTTCGGCGTATAGTCTAGCTGCTGAACTGCTTGCAGCACCCGCTCGGTCAATTCCGGGCTGACATACGCAGATTTGTTGACTACGCAGGAAACCGTGTACGTCGAGACGCGGGCAAGCTTAGCAACGTCGTAGATCGTAGACACTGAATCTTTCATTATACTGGCTGGGACCACTGTGATACTCGGGGCCATTGCAGACGACTCCGCCGGCAGCCTGGACTTGGCGGGCCTGCTACAAGCGAATGGCGTGAGAACGGTCTTGTTGTTTGGCGACGGAGAGCCGCCCCGGGGTTACGACGTGGCCGCAGTTTCTGCGAAATCGAGTGCCTTGGCGCCAAAAATTGCCGCCCAACGCGCTGTTCAGGCCTTGGAGCGGCTCCAAGCCGGCAATCTACGGCAGGTTTTTTTCCAATTTCGCCCTTCGTTTGGCGAGGCGAGGAGAGACAATGCCGGTCCTGTGACAGACGCGTTACTGAATGCCTTAGGGGAACCGTTTACCGTTTTTGTTCCGCTGCCCAAATCCCCGATAAGCGACGCGGCTTTGGTTCGCTGGTTGCAACGTCAGACGCCAAGCCGCGTGGGGCTACTGCGTTTACCGGCCACGGCGGACGGATTGGTTACAGGGGCGGACCGGCTGCGTAGAGACGGCACGGAGATCGCGTTGGCGAATGTAGCCGTCGAATCCGACCTGGATGCGCTGGCGGAGGCATTTGCCTCTCTACCGCTTCTGGCCGGGGATAGAGCTTGGGCAGCGGCGTTGCCCGCTGTTTGGAAGCGGCGGGGCTGGTTGACGGATTCGCCATCGCGACCTGGGGCGCGAACTGGGGGGCCCGCCCTGCTTCTTGCTGGACATACCCCGATAGCTCCGGCAGGGTGGGGCGAGCCACCGGTCTTCGTCGATGGCCAAGCGCTATTGCGCGATCCGGAGGCGGAAACTGGCCGCGTATTGAAAAGTGCGCGAAGGCTCGTGCGGCAGCAGGGGTATGCGGAGGTCCGGATACCGGCGATGGAAATGGCGGCCGAAGAGCGGGACTTGCTGATCGGTGTGACGGCAGCCACTTTGGCCGGCGAGGTGCGGCGTTTTTTGATTGACGGCGAGGGGATCCTGGAGCCGGCGGCGGCGGCGCTAGGTGTGGAGGCTGCCGAAGTAGAGACGTGCGCGGCTGCGGGAGCCCATATCGTCCGTCCGCTTCGGGGAGCATCCTGTACGCTGGTGGTCCGCTCTGCCGGCATGGGCGAACGGAACTTCGCTCAGGAAGCGCTGGAGAATACCTGACGTGGCAGTTGCGTCCTGGCGGGAGCCGCTCTGCGGTGCGGCAAACGGTATAGACGGGCCATCGCGCCATCCCGGACGGCGTGTCTTGCCGGAATCGTTGACTGCCTTTCCCCCGGTTGGATATCTTGCGTTTCCACGATAGGAGCGGCAGACGTGAAGTCCCTCTGTCTGTCGCGTGCGGGCGATGGAGGAGGCGGCGGACCAAACTCCGAGTTACGGGAGGAGATCTGCAATCCTTGCGTCCCGTTACGGCACGAAACCTTGCGCCCGCGGACTGCCGGGCAGCGCACGAAACTGCAACTTGTTTTCGGTGAGAGCGGGAATGTGTTTTTATAAAGAACGCATGAAGCTGGTTCTCCTGTTTGCCGCCGCGGCGTTGGCCGCCCTAGCCCAACATCCACAGGCTGTTCGTGAGGGCCGTCAACTGTTTGTCCGTAACTGTTCCGCCTGTCACGGCGACACGGCGAAGGGTGGTCGTGGTCCGGACCTCACGACCGGCGAATGGAAGCACGGCGGTTCAACGGACGATTTGGTTCGCAACATTGTCAAAGGTATCCCGGGAACGCAGATGCCGCCGATCCCCATGCCGGACAATGAAGCGCGCGCCATCGTCGATTTCCTGCGCTCTTTAAGCGCGAAGGGCACTGAACTGCCGACGGGCGATGAGGCCAAGGGCCGCACGCTCTTCTTCGGTGACGGCAAGTGTTCGAGTTGCCACATGTTTGCCGGGCGCGGCGGTATTTTTGCTTCGGACCTCACCAACATTCGCGGGCGCTTCAAACCGTCGGCGCTTGCGGCCCGGATGGGCCAGCCCGTGCGTACTGTCACGCTGCCCTCCGGCGCCGCGGGCGTAATTCGAGGAGAGGACACCTTTACGCTCCAGGTGATGGATGCTCGCGAAAAGTGGCATTTTCTGAACAAACGGTCTCTTGCCAAGCCGATAACGCCCCACGATGCCGCGCACTCGGCGCTCCCCGCGGCGCAACACAATGACATCGCCGCTTTCCTGTTCAAGGCCGGCACGAATTACGACCCCGCCACGGAATGGAAGCCGGCCGCTGATTTCAATGTTTCTTTCCAACGATTGCTGCACGCCTCGGCGGAGCCGCACAATTGGCTGACGTACTGGGGAGACTTTCGCGGCACGCACTTCTCGGGTCTGAAGCAGATTACGCCCGCCAACGTGGCCAACCTTAAGAGCGCGTGGACGTACCAATTGGGCGGCAATACCGTGGAAACCACGCCGCTGGTAGTCGATGGACTGATGTTCGTCACCGGCCCCTTGAATAACGCGGCTGCCTTGGATGCCAAGACCGGCCGGCCCGTGTGGAAATATACGCGGCGGCTGCCGAAAGTGGCGAGCCACTGTACCGTCATGACCAACCGCGGTTTCGCCATGCTGGGCGACCGGCTCTATATGGCGACGCTCGATACCCGCTTGGTGGCTCTCGATGCCAAGTCGGGCAATGTGATCTGGGATGTGGAGGTTGGCGACTATCAGAAAGGCTACTCCATCACCCACGCGCCGCTGGCAATCGACGGGAAGATCATTGTCGGCGTGACATCGGGCGAATGCGCCTTGACGGGATGGGTGGATGCCTACGACGCCAAGACGGGGGAACGCCTGTGGCGCACGCACTCGACGCCGCAACCGGGCGATCCGAACCGGAAAACATGGTCTCCCGAGAAATCGGCCGACTTCGGGGGATCTCCGACATGGACTACAGGCACCTACGACGTCGAGACCGACACCGTGTTCTGGATGACCGGCAATCCGGGGCCCGATTACGACGGCACCGTGCGCGTCGGCGACAACCTCTATTCCTGCTCCGTACTGGCGCTGGATGCCAAGACCGGCAAAATGAAGTGGTGGTTCCAGTTTGTCCCGCATGACGTGCATGACTGGGATGCGAACGAGACGCCGGTGCTGATTGACGGCGTAGTAAACGGCAAGAAGCGGAAACTGTTGATTACGGCCCAGCGCAATGCGTTCTACTACGTTCTGGACCGGGTGACCGGCGAATTTTTGTCCGGCCGCGAATTTGCCAAGCAGACCTGGGCCAAGGGCCTGGACGACAAGGGCCGCCCGATTGTGTTGCCAAACACAACACCCACGCCCGCCGGCAACTACGTCTGTCCGGACGCGGCCGGCGCAGCCAATTGGGGATCTCCCTCCTATGATCCGGCCACCGGCTTTTTCCTCGTAAGCGTGCGAGAAACCTGCGCCACCTATACCAGCATGACCAAGAGCCCCGTTCCGGGAGAGGGTTATACGGGCGGGGGCGTGGAGGTGGATCCCAAGATTGGCCAACCCGGTTCAGTGCGTGCCTTGGAGGCCACCACTGGCGCGCGCAAATGGGACTTTCCGCTGCATATCGGTTCCTCCGCCACGGGTGTGGTGGGGACGGCTGGCGGCGTTGTCTTTGCATCCAGCAACGACGGCAATCTGATTGCGCTGGACGCTAAGACCGGCAAGTATCTGTGGCATTACTACACCGGAGCCAACATCATTACCGCTCCCATTTCCTATGCCGTGGACGGCAAGCAGTACGTTGCAATCGCCTCCCAATCGGCCATGTTCGTTTTCGGTCTACCCTAATTCCAATGCTTCTTCCCAACCCCAAAGGCAACTATTCATTTTTGAAGGGCATCGCGCCCTATTCGGCCGGCGCTGTGGCTGAAAAGGGCTACGAACTGGTGCATGCCCGTTTTCTCCAGCCGCTTCCGCTGGCCAAGGGATTTGACCGCGTCAAGGCCCATCTGGAATCCGTGCGCCGGCCGCTGCAGGCCATGTGCGGCATGGAGTTGCGGTCTCCCAAGCCATTTACCTTTGCTGGATTCGGAGAGTTCAACGCCGGGTACGTGGAAGTGCTTAAATCCTGGGGCATCTTCCTGGACGATCTGAACCCCGTGGCCCGGACCAACATCGCGCCGGAGATTGGAGCGCCGCCCGTGCCTTCTCTATATGGGTTTACCTACACCGTGCCGTCTGTCCGGAAAGAAAAATCGTTTCTGGTGGCCGGCGCGGGCGAATTGCCGGAAGGCTCGTTGAAAGCGGAAGATGTGATCCGCAAGGGCGAGACATCGAACGATGCGTTGCGCGAGAAGACGCGATACGTGATGGGATTGATGGCTGGACGCCTACAGGGCCTGGGCGTCGATTGGGCGCAGGTCACGACTACCGAAGTTTATACGGTCCACTCCGTGTGCTCCTTTTTGGCGAGCGAGATCGTGCGTCCCCTGGGCAAAGCGGGTATTCATGGCGTTACGTGGCACTATTCGCGGCCGCCGATTGTCACCATCGAATACGAAATGGACTTGCGCGGTTGCTTCCGGGAGATTGTTTTGTGAGGCCGTTGGTTCTGTTATGCGGCTTGGCGGCAATGGCCAATGACGTCGTTTATCTTTGGCCGGAGTCGCAACGCGTACCTGGGAAGGAGACGATCGCCAATGAGCGCATCGCCTCCGTGCCGAATCCGAACCTGACGGTTTTCTTGCCTTCCCCGGAGAAGGCAACCGGAGTGGCGGTGGTAGTCGCGCCGGGCGGCGGCCACCATCATCTTGCGATCGATCATGAGGGTTATGACGTGGCCCGCTGGTTGAACAGCCAGGGGATCGCGGCCTTCGTGTTGAAGTACCGGCTGGCGCGCGCGGAGGGCTCCGATGGCTCAGTAACGGTCGACAATCAGGTACGTGCCGATGGCCGCAGGGCGATTCGCATCGTACGCAGTCGCGCTGCCGAGTGGAGGATAGATCCTGCGCGGATCGGCATGATGGGTTTCTCGGCCGGGGGAGAACTGGCGGCGTTGACCGCCATGCACTATGAAATGGGCCTACCCGGCTCGCCTGATCCGATAGATCGCGTCAGTTCCAGGCCGGATTTCGTCGCCCTGATCTATCCCAATGTCCGTCCGGAAACTAAGAAGATCGACAAAGATACGCCGCCCGCATTTCTTCTTCACGCGGACGACGATAAGCTCAGCGCCGCTATCAGCGTCAACTACTACCTAGACTTGAAGAAGGCGGGTGTCCCGGCCGAACTCCATGTATACGCCAAGGGCGGTCATGGTTTCGGTATGCGGGATCGGCCGTTGCCGGTGACGCAGTGGACCACTCGCTTTGCGGAATGGCTGGCGACCCGGTAATGCGGCTACTTCTTTAACTCTTCAATCAGCCCCTGCAGGCCTTTGCGCTTGTAGAGCGTAATCAGCCGCTGTTCTTCCGGGGAGGGCGGTACCAGGCGGCTCAGCCGTCCCTCGGTCAAATCGGCCCGTGACGGAATCCAGTAGCCGCCGTCGGCATATTCCACATTGTTGACGAATCCGGACATGCCTTCAATCACCAATCGGCTTCCGCCCGTATTGCGGGCCCGCAACGTCGCGGTGTCCTTCAACGCTGCTTTACCCTGGGCTGCCAGGGGTTCGTCGTAGGGCACAGTCGCCGCGTAAAACTCCTGGCCGTTGGTGTCCTTCAACGCCAATCCAATCTCCAGATGCCGGATCGCCTTCTGCTCGCGGTTCCGGATCTCCAGGTGCGGCGCCCGGGCTTGGTCGCCCGACACGCGTGCCGCGCCGGCCATTAGGTCCACCGGAGCGCCTGGCATCCGTAAGAAGCTGAACTGCACTTCGCGGTCCATCTCATAGTTTGTTGCCGGGGCATTCTGCGCCCTTGGCATCTGGCCGCGCCGGACCACCTGCACATCTACCCGTGGACGGTCAGCTTGCCGGGAAATGGCGGTCAAAATTTCTTTTTGGAGGGTTTCCGGGCCATGCGCTTCCAGAAGCTGTTGGAAATGCTTGCGGTCCCGGCGGGCCTCCAACTCCCACACCGTCAGTTGCCGCCGGGAGTTCAGCCTGTTTTCGCCGAAGAATGTCAGGTCGTCGAATAGAACGCCGTCCAGCATGACCTGTACCAATGGCTCCGCGCCGCTCGATACGGGCCGCACCATTCGCAGGTCGATCCGGACCGGAAAATCTTCCCCCGGCGCCACGTCCAGCGCCGGAGCGGCCACGGACCCCTTGCCGCCGGCCGTCATATCCTGCGCCATCACCAGCAGTGTGACGCCCTTTACATGTTTTGTGCTCAGATTGCGAAGTCGCAGCGAAGCATGAAGATCCAGCATCACAGCGCCGCCCCGCGCCGTACCCTTGGACGGGCCCAAATCAAGCGATGCCACTGCGAGCGGCGAATCCTTTGCCAGGTTAATCTTTAGCCCGCCGCGCAGATCCACGCCATCTTCCTGCGCCAGGCAGGCGATGGCGGCCGCCATGGTTAGCAGCGCTGGTTTCCTACTCCACATAGACATGGTTCACCGTAATCTGCCCGGTTTCTTCGTCCACGTACTGCGCCCCGGCCGACCCTTCGGTGCTGACCGTCACAATGGCCGCTCCCTGGTTCCGGCGCGGTCCCTGTAATTCCATCCCTTTATTGCCGTCGGAAAGCCCGACCGCCCGTTCCGAAGCTTCCAATACCACCGCTTCCGGTCCCCGTGCCGCTGCCAGTTGTTCGCTCTTTCGCACAGCGCCCAGCCAGTAACCCACCGAGAGCAACATCAACAGACACGTCGCTACCGCGGCCGTCCGCCAGGACATGCCCCGTACTGGCGGCGCATCGAGAGGCGCGGCATAGGCGCTGATCGCGTCGGAAGCCTCCAGGCCTAGTCGTACATTGGCCCGCATTTCCGCCGCCAATCGTTCCCATTGCACGCCAGCCGGCATCTGGCCGGCCTCTTCGAACGCCTCCGCCGAAGCCTCCTGGAAAAGCGCCACTTCGTGCTGGCATTGGCCGCAACCGCCGATATGCCGGCGAAGCGTCCACTGCGTCCACCACGATAATTCGCCGCCCGCGTAGAGGGCTAATTTATCGATTGACGGATGTTTCACGCTTTCCTCCTTTCCAGGTAACGGCGGAACTTAATCCGCGCGTTCGCAATATGACTTCGGACGGTCGCCATCGAACAATTCATCTGCCGCGCAACCTCTTCGGCCGGAATATCTTCGACATCGCGCAACAACAGAGCCGTCCGCTCTTTCGCCGTCAGGTGGCGCAGGCCGTCTTCCAAGCGTTCCGCCCGTTCGCGCCGCAACAGTTCCTGCTCCGGATTGCGTTCCGGTTCGGCCAGCAGCGGGTCCACCAGGGAATCAATCTCCGTGAAGTTCACCCGGCCATGCCGCCGCAGAAAGTCAATGGCCGTATTGGAGGCGATCCGCGAGAGCCAATGTGCCGCTTTTTCCGGATCTTTCAGTTGCTCACTACGCTGCAAAACCTTGATAAATGCTTCCTGTGTAAGGTCTTGCGCGTCCGCAACATTTCCCACGATGCGATAGATGATCAGGAACACACGTCGCATGTGCTCTTGGATGAACCGGTTCTGCCGTTCAGCCTCCTCGTAGCCCGGATTGCCCGTCGTTTGACGCGCCGGATCGCTCATGTGCACCGTCAGCATCGCATCTACTAAGGCTTGACGAAAGAACGTTCTCCAGCGTGCAAAGAAAATTCCAAAAGCCTTGTGTGCGGCTATCCTGAATTATATGAAGGAAGTAGCCGTCGTGGGTGTTGGGAAAACGCGTTTCGGCGCGTTGGCGGACCGCGATCTCCGCTCTCTGGCCGTCGAATCCGTGCAAAACGCGCTTGCCGACGCCGCTTTGCCAGCCGCCGCGATACAGGCTTTTTACCTCGGCAACTTTGCTGGACCCAGTTTTACCGGTCAAAGCCATCTCGCTCCGTATGTCGCCGCCGCCGCTGGACTTACCGGAATTCCCGCCACTAGGTACGAAGCCGCCTGCGCCTCTTCCGGAGCCGCATTTCATGCCGCCTGGCAGGCGGTGGCCCATGGCATATACGAAACGGTGGTCGTCTGCGGCGTGGAAAAAATGACCTCGCAGCCGACTGCCCGCGTTGCCCAGATTCTGGCCATGGCCGGCGATGTCGCCGGGGAAGGGATCCCGGGCGCCACGTTCCCCGCGATTTTCGCCATGATCGCCCGCCGCCACATGCATCAATATGGAACCACCCGGGAACAACTGGCCGCGGTCGCCGTCAAAAATCATGCCTATGGTTTCACGAACCCCTACGCCCATCTGCGCAAGATAATCACCATCGAACAGGCGCTGGCCGGCAAGCCGATTGCCGAGCCCCTGACGCTGTATGACTGCTCGCTGGTTAGCGACGGCGCCGCCGCCGTTGTCCTCCGCGCCGGGGCCGGCGGCGTACCCGTGCTCGCTTGCGCCCAGACTTCCGACCACGTGGATCTGCGCGGCAAAGCCGACATCACCCGTTTGCCCGCCGTCGCCGCCGCCGCGCAAGCTGCCTACCGCATGGCCAAACTCACCGCGCGCGACATCGACTTCGCCGAAGTGCACGATTGCTTCACCATCGCCGAAATTCTTGCCGTCGAAGAACTCGGTTTCTGCGCCAAGGGCGAAGGCGGCCCTTGGAGCCAATCCGCGCCGATTCCCATCAACCGCAGCGGCGGATTGAAGAGCAAGGGCCATCCCGTCGGCGCCACCGGCGTCGCGCAGATTGCCGATGTGGCCCTGCAAATCCGCGGCAGGGCCGACGGCTGGCAGGTGGAGAAAGCCGATATTGGTCTGGCGCAGAACCTGGGCGGCAGCGGGGCGACCAGCGTCGTCACCATTCTCGGCAAGGAGCGCATGCAATGACCGTTTATTCCGAAACCCTGGTTTGGTCGCCGCCCGCGGAACTGGCCGCGATCGCCCCCTACCAGTTGCTGCTGATCGATCAGGACAATGGTCCGCGATTGGTCGGACGCGCGGCGCCGGGCGAACGCCTCGCCATTGGCGATACAGTAACTCTCGATGCCGTCGTGGACGGCGTGAACCTCTTCCGGAAAACTACATGAAACTCGCCTCGCGGATGGACCGCATCCTCATTGAAACCGCCTTCGAAGTCCTGGTGAAGGCTCGCGCCCTGGAGGCCCAGGGCAAACACGTCGTCCACCTGGAAATCGGCGAACCCGACTTTGAAACGCCTGCTCATGTTATCGCTGCCGCCAAACAGGCGCTCGATGAAGGTTGGACACACTACGGTCCTACGCAGGGTTATCCCGATTTCCGCCAGGCCATCGCCAACCACATCAACGAAACGCGCGGCATTCAGGCCGGTCCGGAACATGTCTGTGTCGTCCCCGGCGGCAAGCCGATTCTGTTCTTCCCCATGATGGCTTTGCTCGAAGAGGGCGACGAAGTCATCTATCCGAATCCCGGCTTCCCCATCTACGAATCGATGATTCGCTTCCTCGGCGCTACGCCCGTGCCGATGCCCCTGGTCGAGGACCGCGGCTTCAGCTTCGATCTCAACCGGTTCAAGGACAGCCTCACAGATAAGACCAAGATGGTCATCTTGAACTCGCCGCAAAACCCCACCGGCGGCGTCATTCCGGCCGAGGACATCCGCGCCATCGCCGATCTCGTCCGTGACCGCGACCTCATCGTCCTCAGCGACGAAATTTACTCCCGCATCTGGTTCGATGAAAAGCCGCTCTCCATCGCCTCTCTCCCCGGCATGCAGGAGAAGACAATCATCCTTGACGGCTTCTCCAAGATTTACGCCATGACCGGTTGGCGTCTCGGCTACGGCGTCATGCCCACATGGCTCGTTGATCCCGTGAACAAGCTCATGGTCAACTCCAACTCCTGCACCGCCTCCATGGTTCAGCGCGCCGGCCTCGCCGCGCTCACCGGCCCGCAGGACGCGCCCCTCGCCATGGTCGCCGAATTCAAACGCCGCCGCGATGCCTTCATCGCCGGCCTCAACACCATTCCCGGTTTCCGTTGCCCGGTTCCGCAAGGAGCCTTTTATGCCTTCCCGAACATCGAAGGCACCGGCCGCACCAGCAAACAACTCGCCGACGAACTGCTCTACGAAGCCGGCGTCGCCTGCCTGAACGGGGGATCGTTCGGCCAGTTCGGCAACGGCTACATTCGTTTCTCCTATGCCAATTCCCTGGACAATCTGATGGAGGCGGTGGACCGCATGCGCAAACATCTATCCAAGTAGATGACTCGCCGTCTCTTGCTTCTCGCTTCCGCGGCCGCGCTCGTTTCATGCGGCCGCCTGCAGGAATCCGCCGCCATTGACCGCCTCCGCCCCTGCCTGCAGAGGGAAGGGCCCGCCGATGGCTATTGCGGCGTCTACGAGGTGTGGGAAAACCGTTCCGCAAAAACCGGCCGCAAAATCCCGCTGAAAATTGTCGTCTTTCCGGCGCTCAAGCGCGATGCCGCCCAGGATCCGCTCTTTTTCCTTGCCGGCGGGCCAGGCCAAGGCGCGGCTTCCATCGCCGAAATGGCGAGGGAAATGGTCCGGCGTATCGGAGCCGGACGGGACCTCGTTTTTGTCGATCAGCGCGGCACCGGCAAATCCAACCCGCTCGAATGCGGCGAACACGACTCGCCCACCGAAGAGAGCGCCGAAGCCGCAATCAATCGCATGCGCGCCTGTCTGGACACGCTCAAGAAGAAGGCGGACCTCACCCAATACACCACCCCCATCGCCATGGACGATCTCGATGACGTCCGCGCCTTTCTGGGCTACCAGACCATCAACCTCTACGGCGGCTCCTACGGCACCCGCGCAGCCCTGGTTTATGCGCGCCGCTTTCCCTCCCGCACGCGTGCCGTGATTCTCGATGGCGTCGCGCCCACTGACATGCAGTTGCCGCTCTACATGGCCCGCGACGGCCAACGCGCCATGGACCTCCTCCTCAAAGATTGCGAAGAATCCAAGCCCTGCGGCGACCGTTTCCCTCGCTTACGCGAAAGGTTAGCCGCCCTGCTGGCCGCCCCGCCGCGCCGCGTTCGCTTCGTCCATCCGCGCACCGGCAAGGAGGAAGAGGTGGAAGTGAAACGTCTTGTGCTGGGAACCGCCGTATTCTCCGCGCTCTACTCTCCCAAGATCACCGCTCTCATTCCGCTCCTCGTCGAACAGGCGGAAAAGGGAAACTACGCTGGATTTTTTGCTCTGGGCGCCATCTTCGACTCCTCCTCCACACCCATGGCCCAGGGCATGCACTTCTCCGTCGTCTGCAGCGAAGACGCGCCCCGCATCGCCGCGGGCGCCGTGCAACGCGAAGCCGCGTCCACCTTCCTCGGCCCGGGAATGGCCGAATGGCGCGAGAAGGTCTGTGATTTCTGGCCGCGCGGCGCGGTGGACCCTTCTTTCTACGGCAACACGCCGAGCGACATTCCCGCCCTGATCCTCTCCGGCAATCTCGACCCCGTTACCCCGCCTTCCTGGGGAGCCTCCATTGCCTCGCAGTGGCGCAACGCCAGGCATATCGTTGTTCCCGGCACAGGGCACGGCGCCGCCGGCGTCGGCTGCGTGCCGAAACTGACGGCCCAGTTCATCAAGGACGGCAACGCCTCCGGCCTCGACGCCGCCTGCATCGACAAAGTGCAGCGCCCGCCTTTCTTTCTCGGGCCGTCCGGTCCGGACCCCCTCAATGGAGTCGGCCAATGAACGGAGTCGGCCAATGATCGCCGCCCAAAATTTGCACAAGCAATTCGGCTCCGTCGTCGCCGTCGATAACGTCTCCTTTGTCGCGCCGGATGGGGCGGTCACGGGCGTGCTTGGTCCCAACGGAGCCGGCAAGACCACCTCGCTTCGTATGGTCTATGGCCTCCTCAAGCCGGAGCGCGGTTCGGTTCTCATCGACGGCATCGACATGGCGTCTCACACCCTCGCCGCCCAGCGCCGCATCGGTGTCCTGCCCGATATCTCCGGCCTCTACCCGCGCCTCACCCCCCGCGAACATATCCGCTACTTCGGCAGGTTGCAGGGCGTCCCCAGCGCTGAACTCGACCACCGCATCGACACCTGGGTCCGGCTCCTGGATCTGGGCTCCATCATCGACCGCCGCGTCGCCGGCTTCTCCCATGGTGAACGGACCAAGGTCGCCCTCGCCCGCGCCCTCGTCCACAATCCCGGCAACATCCTGCTCGATGAACCCACCAACGGGCTCGACGTCATGAGCACCCGCGCCGTTCGCGAACTCATCCGTCATCTCCGCGCCGAGGGCCGTTGCGTCGTTTTTTCCAGCCACGTCATGCAGGAAGTGTCGGCGCTCTGTGACCGCATCGTCGTCATGGGCCGCGGCAAGGTGGTAGCCGAAGGCACCCCTGAAGATCTGTTGACGCTCACCGGCTGCGCCTCGCTCGAAGATGCCTTCGTGCACCTGGTTGGCCCGCACGGAGAAACCGCGTGAACGCTATCTTCCTCATCGCCGCAAAAGAATGGGTCGACGCTTTTCGCGATCGCCGTTCCCTCTATACCCTCCTCATCGGCGCCCTATTCGGTCCGCTGATGATCGGGTTCATGTTCAACCAGATTGCCCGTCAGCAAAAGGCCGCGCAGGAGATTCAGATCCCGGTCACAGGTCCGGAGAACGCGCCCGTACTGGTCAGTTGGCTGGCGCAGCAATCTGGTGTCGAGATCCTGCCGGGGCCGGAGAATCCTGAAGAGGCCGTACGCGAACGGCGCGCCGAGTTTGTTCTGGTCATCGGCAAGGAGTTCGCCGCCAAGTTTCGAGACTCCCGGCCTGCTCCTGTGCAGGTGGTTTCCGATGCCACCAGCCAATCCACCCGCTCCAAGGTCAGCCGCCTCAACCATCTGCTCGCTGCCTTCAGCTCGGAAACCGGCGGGCTTCGTCTCATGGCGCGCGGCGTCAGTCCCGGCATCGTCGCCACGCTTAAAATCGAACAGGTGGAAGTGGCCACCGCCCAACAGCGCGCGGCCATGATCTTCAATTTCATCCCCATGTTCCTTGTCCTGGCGCTCTTCACCGCCGGCATGCCCATCGCCAGCGATTCCACGGCCGGCGAACGCGAACGCGGTTCGTTGGAACCGTTGTTGCTCAATCCTATTCCCCGCTGGCAATTCGTCGCCGGCAAGTGGCTGGCCGCATCCGCCGCAGCGATGCTGGGCATGGCGTTGACGCTCTCCGTCACCATGGCGGTGCTCTTCCGGCTGCCCTTGGAGGAACTCGGCGTACGCAACGCCGTCAGCCTTGCGCAGGTCCTCCTGCTCCTCGCCGCTGTGGCGCCTATGGGGCTCATCGCCCCAGCCGTACAGATGTTCGTCTCCTGTTTCGCCAGGACGTTCAAGGAAGCGCAGAGCTACCTGGGGCTGCTGATGATTCTCCCCACCATTCCCGGCATCGTCATCGTCTTCTATCCGTTGACGAACCGCCCGTGGCTGCACCCTCTCCCTATCCTCGGGCAGTACGCAATGGTGTCGGAGATTCTGGGCGGCAAGGATCTTCCCGCGCTTTCCCTTTTGGGCGCGCTAGCCGTTGCCGCATCATTGACCGGGCTGCTCCTCGCCTTGGCCACCCGTCTGTTTTCTTCGGAAAAGATTATCTTTGGCCGCTAGTTTCTACTGCTTCCGGCCCACTTTGCCCATCGCCTTGTGCACGGCGCCCAGGATGGTTTCTTCCACTTCTTCCGTATAGGGCCCCGGATTGCCATAGTAAATCTGGCTGTCCACCGGTTCGTATCCGCCCTCTTTCAGTACCCGCTTGGAAACGATGTAGCTCATCACATCGTTCGTATACCCGGCCACAATGGTGTCCTCCGCGGGAAATTCCTTTTTGATTCGCAGCGCATAATCCACCACCACTTCGCCGCCCAGTCCCACCAGCGTCGCGGACTTGCCGAACCGGAACACCTGGACCGGATACGGAATCGTCGTCATGGGCCGGCCCTTGTCGTACAGACGGAGCATCGCCTCTGCGCGCCGTTGCTTGAACCAGTTGCTGCCCTTCAGTTCCTCCTCAAATTGCGCCCTTGTATGCGGCGCGAACGCCAGTTCCGTTGTCTGCCACGACGTGCGCACCGGTCCCTGCACGGTCTTCATCGTGCCGCCCAGCACGCGGCTCACCTCTGCCGCCAGGCTCTTCCCGTGCCGTTCCGCCAACTCGTACGTCCCGCGCGGATTCGGATTCGCATCGCCCCCGCACAGCAGCATAAAGAGCGCCGTCACCCCTGGGTTTTTCGCCTCCAATTCCTGCTGCGCATACCCCGCATAGTCGCCGTTCACCAAGAATAAGTCGCCGCCCAGCGTCGTGTTGTGGCAGGCGTAACCGAACAGCACCGCGCGCAACTTGCCGTCCGGCGTAGTTACCCGGAACACCGGGACGTCCTGGTCCACCGGCCCCGTGGGATTCAGGCCAATCTTCACTTGTCCGCTGGCTCCCTGCCGCCGGTTGATGGCAAACGAACCCGTGCCGTGACCCACCGAAAGTTCAGCCGGTTGCAAATCGGCAATCGCCGCGCCCACCACCGCCACGAGTTTGTCCACCAGGTCGTTGCCATAGTCGATAATCACCTTCCGCTGCTCCGGCGTAAGGTCGAACATCGTGTCCAGGTTGTCGCGTACCGCCGGCCCGCTATGCGTGTGGCTGGAGTTAATCATCAGTTGCGCCCGCCGCAGTCCGTACCGCTTCTCCACCTCGGCGCCCACGCGGTCGGAAATCGGCCGGGACATCCCGATCAGGTCTGTCGTCACCACCACCGCGCGGCCATTCTTCTTATCGGAGAAAGCCAGCGCCTTCGCCCAGATGTCCATCTTGACGCCTTCCGATGGCTTCTTCCGGGCCGCGTAGCCGGAAAGGAAAATGGGCCGCTCCGGCGTAATCTTGATCCGCCCAATGCCCACTTGCAGGTCGCCCGCCGCCAGCGGCAGCGTCAACAAAAGTCCAAACAGTACGCGCAACATGTCCCGCAGAATAACAGACTGCAAAAAACGTTTAACGTGCGGGTTGTTGCCCACGTCTCTGGAATAGAAACGTGGAAGGATAAGACGAATGCCCGCATTCTTTTTTGTTCCCATCCTGGCTCAGTTTCTCGTCTCCGCTGATGCCCAGTCCATGGAAACCATCAAGAAAGTATTCGAAGGCCCCGCGCGCGAGTCCACGCTGCAATGCCGTGTAGAAACGCTGAACCCGCGCCTTGGTTTTTCGCTCATGCATTGGTCCGGCTTCAATCTGTTGATCCCCATGAAACAGTTCCCGCCGGGCGGCGAAGAGGTCCGTTTTGGCTTGGCCATTGAGATCACTCCCAAGGGCGGAAAATCCGTTTACCTCGGCGATCGGTTTGCTGTCCCCCGGTCGAAGGACGATAGGCCCGCTCCGAAGGGGCTGATGGTGAACTATATGGCCGGCTACTACGTCGGCCCCGGTGAATACCGCGTCCGCATCTACGCCGGCGACAACCGTAATGCCGAGTGCACGAAGGAATGGTCCATCCGGGCGGCCGCCGGTAAAGCGGCGTCCCGGCTGGAACCGAACCAGGTAACCGCCGTCGGCGAAGAGCGTTGGCGCGGCCTCGCCAAGGATGGGCCGGAAAACCGGTTGACCGTAATCCTGGACGCCTCCCCGCTCATGCCCCGGCGCAACATGGTGAAGCTCTCCTCCTATGACCGCAGCGTTCTGCTTACCAGCCTTGTCACGCTCCTGGACACCACAAGGGCAACATCTGCCAACGTCATCGCCGTCGATCCCCGCAATCGCAAAATCATCTTCCAAACGGAACGCTTCACGCAGCGGGAACTCCGCCGTCTCGCCCGCGCCGTGGACAGTATCAATATGGGCATCGTCTCCGTTGACACTTTGCGCGGCCCCAGTTCCAGTGACTTCATGGAAACCGTCCTCGCCGCCGCGCAGGACCCCGCCTCCCGTTCCGATGCCACCGTCTTCCTCGGGCCCGTCTGGAGCTGGTACGGCAAACTCACGCCCCGCTCCCGCGAAATCGCCCAGGGCCTGCCCAACGCGCACTTCCTGGGTCTCACCCGCTTTCCTGGTCTTCCAGACAATCTCGTCGCCCAGGTCGTCAAGGCCGCCAACGGCCGCGTGAAGCAATTGGTAACGCCGAACGACTTTGCTAAGGCGCTTGAAAAAGTAAAATAGGGGTTTCCATGCGATTGTTCCTACTTTTTCTTGCTTCCCTGGCCGCCGTTGCTCAGGAGCCCGTTCACTTCGCGGCGCAGGATGGTTGGGTAATCTACGGAGACCTCTATGGCAGAGGCGCCCGCGCCGTGCTTCTTGCTCCTGGCGGCCGGTTTGAAAAGAGCAGTTGGGGGCCGTTGGCGAAGGCCCTTGCGGAAGAGGGCGTGCAAGTACTCGCCATTGACCTGCGCGGCAAAGGGATGTCGAAGGACGGACCCGCCGAAAAGCGTACCGACATCGCAACTACGCTGGACCTTCTGGCCGCCGTCCGTTTTCTGCGCGGCAACGGCGCGCGGCAGGTTGCGGTAGTCGGGGCCGGCTCCAGCGGAAATCTGGTGGAGGAGGCCATCCGCGTGGCACAGCCCGGAGAGATTGACCGGGCTGTTTTCCTGGCTCACGGAGCTTTCGGCCCGCCGCATCTCCTGAAATTGCCCAAACTATTCGTCGTGGCTCGGAATGACCTGGGCGCCGGCAACATCCCCCGGCTGCAACGGATTCAGGAACAGTACGACAAAGCCCCCGATCCCAAGGAACTCCTCGTGCTCGACGGCGATGCCCATGCCCAATATCTCCTTGAGTC
>DASTML010000258.1:0-26544 GCA_035714175.1 Bryobacteraceae bacterium
GCGTGAGCGGGCTGATGCCCGCCATCATTTACGGCACTGGAAGGGATCCGGTTGCTGTCGCCGTCAGCCCGAAGGAGGTTAACAAGATCCTCCACTCCTCCACCGGCCACAACACCATCTTTGACGTCGCTGTGGGCGATGCGCCGGCCGAACCGGTAATGGTTGTTGATTGGCAGCATCATCCGTTGAAGGGCAACCTTCTGCATGTGGACCTGCTCCGGATTGACCTTGAAAAGGCGCTGCATGTGAAGGTGCCCGTGCATATTAAGGGCGAAGCGGTGGGCGTGAAGATTGGCGGCGGTTTGTTGGAAGTCGTAAACCGCGAAGTGGAAATTCAGTGCTTGCCGAACGACATTCCCGAGTTCTTTGAAGTGGACGTCACCACGCTCAACGTGAACCAGGGCGTGCGCGCCGGCGATCTGGCTCTTGCTCCCTCCATGCGTCTGGTCGCGCATGCCGAGGCCGTGCTGGTGCACGTCACTGCGCCGAAGGGCGAAGAAGCAGCCGCTGCCGGCGCCGCCGAGCCCGAAGTGGTGAAGGCGAAGGGCAAGAAGGACGCCCCCGCGGGCGACGACAAGAAGAAGAAATAGTTTCCGGTGGCCGGGGAAGCGCAGGGAGCGGGGGAACCGCAGTGGCTCATTGCCGGGCTCGGAAATCCGGGGCCGGACTATGAATTCACCTATCACAACCTGGGCTTCCTGGCGATCGACCGGTTGGCGGAGCAGGCGCAGGCCCGCGTTGTCCGGCCGGAGTGCAAGGCCCTGGTGGGCCCGGCCGTTGTGGCTGGTGTTCCCGTCCTGTTGGCCAAACCACAAACCTTTATGAATTTGAGCGGCGGGTCCGTACAACCGCTGCTTGCCAAGTACGCGCTCCCGCCCGAACGTCTGATTCTGATCTACGATGAATTAGCGCTCGATTGGGGATCGCTGCGAATCCGGTCGAAAGGTTCGGCCGGTGGTCACAACGGAGTTTCGTCGGTGATTCGCAGCGTAGGCGTGGACAGCTTCATCCGGGTCCGCCTGGGCTTTCGCCCGGACTTCCCGATGAGCAACATGAAAGACTATGTGCTCTCCCGCATACGGAAGGCGCAAATAGAAACCCTGGAATCGACGCTGGCCGAGGCACGGCTTGCTGTTGAGACCATCATCACCGAAGGCGTCGAAAAGGCCATGACGAAACACAATCGTCGCGCCCAAGGTGCAAACGAGGAACAATGAGAACCTACGAACAACTGTTCATCGTCAATACGGCTGCTGCGGAAACCGATGTCGATGCTCTGATCGAGCAATTGAGCGGGATCATCAAAGCAAGCGGCGGCAATGTTGACAAAACCGACAAGTGGGGCGTGCGCAAGCTCGCCTATCGTGTGAAACGCCAGTCTGAAGGCTTTTACGTCCTGCTCGCCTTCTCCGCGGATGCGCAAGCCGTCCGTGAACTCGAACGCCGTCTGCGCGTGGCCGATCTTGTGCTGAAGTTCATCACCGTACGCATGGACGAACGGATGAAGCGCGTGGCCAAGCGGCAGAAACGGCGTGAAAAGCGCCTGGCCCGCAAGCCGCAATTGAGCGCTCCGGCTCTTCCGGCCGCCCCGGCCGCTCTGCCTGGGGCTCCCGCTCCGGCCGCCCCCGGCGCTCCCGTCCCGGCCGCTCCCGTTCCCGCCGCCCCCGAAGCTGCTCCCGCTGAGCCAGTTGCCGCCGAGGCTGCCGCTCCCGAGACCGCTCAGAACTAACAGGAAAGGTCAAGAGAGGATACATATATGGCTGAGACCAAAGGTGGTCGTCCGATCGCTGCCTCGCAGCGCCCCACGGGTGGGGATAAGGCCCTGGTTCCTGGAAAGAAGCAGTTCTTCCGCCGCAAGAAGGTGTGCCGCTTCTGCGTCGAGAAGATCGATTTCCTTGACTACAAAGAAGTGAAGATGCTGTCGGCCTTCATCTCTGAACGCGGCAAGATTACCCCGCGCCGCATTTCCGGCGTGTGCACCATTCACCAGCGGCTGCTGACCGAGGCGATCAAACAGTCCCGGAACATCGCCCTGCTGCCTTTCTCCACGGCGGTCTAAGCCCCGCCCGATCCGGAATATTTCGAGGAATCCATCATGGAAGTTATCTTGAGAGAAGACATCGAAAAACTCGGTTCGCGCGGCCAGCTTGTGAAGGTCGCCCCGGGTTTTGCGCGCAATTTCCTTTTGCCGAAACGGCTTGCCGTCGCGGCCACCGAAGCCAACAAGAAGATCGTCGAACAGGAGCGGCAGGCCGCTCTTCGCCGCGAAGCGAAGGAAGCCGGCGAAGCGTCGGAACTCGCCAAGCTGCTGGAGTCGGTGGAGATCACCATCGCCCAGAAGGCCGGCGAAAACGATCACCTGTTCGGTTCGGTCACCGCTGGCGATATCGCCGCGCGGCTGGAAGAGAAGAAGTTCCACATCGACCGCAAAAAGATCGTGTTGCATGATCCCATCAAGCAGTTGGGCGAGTACAACGTGACGATCAAGCTGCACCGCGAGGTGTCGGTCGATATCAAAGTCAACGTCGTCAAGGAAGACTAACTTCCCGCCGATGTTTTATCGACGGCCCGCCTCGCGCATCCCGCGGGCGGGCCGTTCTGTTACTCCCACTTATTTCCTGGAGAACTTTCTATGGCTTACTTTGATCTGTCCGGGCAGACCGCGATCGTCACCGGCGGCGCAAGCGGCATCGGACTGGCGATTTCCCGCCGTCTGGCCGGCGCCGGCGCTACCGTCGCCGTTGCCGATATGAATCTGGCCGCCGCCGAGGAGGCCGCCAAATCCATCCCCGGCGCTTTTGCCGTGCAGGTGGACGTTTCCGATTGGGCTTCGGTGGAAGCTGCCTGGGCCGCTGTTCTGGCTAAAACAGGCCGTATTCACATCCTGGTGAACAACGCCGGGGTCGCGGGCAAAGCCGCGCCGCTCTGGGAGCAGGACTACGCAGACTGGTCCAAGTGCATCAAGATCAACATGGACGGCGTTTGGAACGGCTGTAAGGCGGTTCTGAACCATATGCGCGAAAATAAGTATGGCCGCATTGTCTCCATCGCTTCCGTGGCCGGCAAAGACGGCAACCCGAACATGACCGCCTACTCCGCCACCAAGGCCGCCGTTATCGGCTTCACCAAGTCGCTCGGCAAAGAAGTGGCCACCGACGGAATCTGCGTGAACGCCGTAGCCCCCGCCGTTGTCCGCACCCCGATTCTCGACCAGTTGACGCCGGAGCAGGTGAAGTATATGACTGACAAGATCCCGATGCGCCGCACGGGCGAACCGGAAGAGATTGCCGCCGTCGTTCATTTCCTCTCCAGCCCCGATTGCAGCTTCGTTACCGCGCAGACCTACGACGCCTCCGGCGGCCGCAGCACTTACTAACTCGCAAGGAAACCCTGTTATGTTACTCACTCCGGATCGTTACGCCGAAACATCGCTCGAAGAACTGCTCTCCGAAGCCTCCCTGGGGAGGATCGGCGTGGACCAGGCCTGGGTACGGGCCATTCTGGCGCACGATCCGGAGGAGACGGCGCAGGCCTTGGTTGCCTTTTTTCAAGACATGGACGAGGAGGTGCGGATCGACCTGAGCGCCGAGGTCTTCCATCTGCTCCGCGCCCTCCGTTCCACCGCCGCAATTCCGGTCTACGTTGAACTCCTGCATGATGCCGGTGATGACGACCCTTCCGAGATCTACGAGGCCCTCGCCGAACTCGGCGCGGAGGCCATTGAGCCCCTGCTTGCGCTGCACGCCGAAGCCGGCCCGGAATCCCAGGCCAATGTGGAGTTCCTGCTGGCCGGCCTGCGCGTCCAAGACCCGCGTATTGACGCGCTTCTGACCGCGCGCCTGGAGTCGGACCCGGCCGACGCGGCCATCAACATCAGCCTCTACGGGCAGGCGTCCTTCCGCCCCCGCCTGGAAGCCCGTATCGCCGCCCTGGATCCCGCTTCGGAATCCTTCGCTCACGACAAGCACGAACTCGAGTTCGCCCTCGACCAGTTGAGTGCCGTCACGGTTCCCGATGAACCTCCTCCCTTCGATATCTACGCCCACTTCCCGGAAACGGCATCGCCCGTTTTCGACGTGCTGGATCCCGTGGAAATGATCGCCTATTTCGATCATCCCGACGCCGCCATCCGCCGCCAGGCTGTAGAGAGTCTCGGCAACGAACAACTGGACGAAGACGAAACGAATCGCATCGTGCAATTGGCCGAGTCCGATCCCGATGTTGTCGTCCGGTCCCAGGCCTGGCAATCGCTTGCCGGCTCGTTGGAAGACAAAACCATCCTGGCCAAGCTGCAGGACAGGTTTGCTGATGAAGAGGCTCCCGCTCTCGAACGGGCCGGCGCCGCTTGTGCGCTAGCCGAAGGCGACGTGAGTCAAGACCTGGCGAACAGCCTGGAAGCTTTCTATAAGGACCCTGCCACCCGCGCTCTCGCGCTCAAGGCAATGTGGCACAGCCTGGATCGGGGTTTCGGCGAGTTCTTCCCGCCGCACCTGGAAGATGAGGACCGCGAGGTGCAGCGGCAGGCT
This sequence comes from Bryobacteraceae bacterium, assembly GCA_035714175.1. Lineage (GTDB taxonomy): Bacteria > Acidobacteriota > Terriglobia > Bryobacterales > Bryobacteraceae. Next base: position 4,527 of record DASTML010000258.1, read on the forward strand.
ATTTGGGGCGTCGGCTACCTGGGCGTGGGTCACGCGGCCGGCAAGCTCGAACAGTTGTTCGAAGATCCTGATGTCCGGGACCACGCACTTTTCGCTTATGCCCTCAGCTGCCCCGGCGACGTCAGCCGCGGCAGGGCGAAGGCGCTCTATAAGAAAATTTTCGATTTGGCCGGCGGTTTGAGCGCCGAGGAAGTGGAGATCGTCGAGTCGGCCATCGACCAGCGATTGTCCATGCACGGCCTCGATCCCGTCTTCCACCCGCACCACAAACACTAAGCCGGAACGTCGCTGCCTATCCAGAGGCCTAGGTGAAACATATATAATGTCGAGGTCGTCCTTACAGACGTGGAGTTAGCCTTGCCAGCCGTACGTGTTGCCTATTTCGCCGATTCTTACCATGAAGTCAATGGAATGGCGCGTACGAGCAGGGAACTGGACGGCTACGCGCGGCGGTCCGGTATGCCGTTCCTATGCGTGCGGGGCGGGGAGACGACTAAATTCAGCGCGGAGGGCGCCGGCGGCGTTTTGGAACTCCGCCGCGCCTCGGCTTCCATCCCCGTCGATACCGATCTCGCTTTTGACCCGCTGTTGGGCCGTCATCTCTTGCGTGTCCGCAACGCCATCCGCCGCTTCAAGCCGGACCTTATCCATGTCACCGGCCCCGGCGATATCGGCTTGATGGGCGTTTCGCTCGCTTATCACTACAACATTCCTCTCGTCGCCAGTTGGCACAATAACCTGCACGAACTGGCCGCGCGCCGCCTGCACTACATTCTGGAGCACCCTCTTTTCAGCTTCCTGCCGAAGGCCTATACGGACTTTGTCACGCTGCTCACGGAACGCGGCGCCCTGGAAGGCGTGGCCTTGTTCTACAAGCTCGCCGCCGCTCTGTTCGCCCCGAATCCGGAACTTGTGGGCATGCTGACGGAGCGGACCGGCAAACCTGTGCATCTGATGCCCCGCGGCGTGGATACTGAACTGTTTAATCCGGCGAAACGCTTCCGGCAGGACGGCGCCTTTACTCTCGGTTTTGCGGGCCGGCTACAGCCGGAAAAGAACGTCCGTCTGCTGATCGACTTGCAGAAGCAGCTTCCCGCCGGCAACCATCGGTTTCTTATAGTTGGCGATGGTTTTGAGCGCAACTACCTCAGTTCCAGGTTGCGCCGCGCCGAATTCACCGGCTTTCTGGATGGCGAGCCACTTGCCGCGGCTTACGCGAACATGGATCTATTCGTCTATCCTTCCTGCACAGATACCTATGGAACGGCGGTACAGGAAGCGCTGGCTTGCGGTGTTCCGGCTGTCGTCCGCGACCAGGGCGGCCCGCGTTACCTGATTGAGTCCGGCGTCAATGGTCTGATTGCCCGTTCCGACGCGCACTTTATTCGCGGCGTGGTGCAACTGATGAACGACCCGGCGCGATTGCCCCAGCTCCGCCGCGAGGCCCGAGAGTCGGCCTGCCGTACCAGTTGGGATTCGGTTTGCGCCAGCGTCTGGGATATTTACGAGCGGGTTCCTCACCCCGAGCACGCGCCTTCTTCCGCCTTGTTGCACTAATCGGCACAACACTCCGGTACGATAGGACTTCGACGCGTCTTCATGGCATCCTCTTCACCCACCACCGGCCTACTGCGGCAGATCGGCCTGCTTGGCGCTACCGCGCTAGTATTTTCCAACATGATTGGGACGGGGATTTTCACAACCTCCGGATACCTCGCCGGGGATCTGGGCGATCCCGCGCTTGTCATTGCCATCTGGGGCGCCGGCGCCCTCATCGCCCTGGCCGGAGCGCTCTGCTACTCCGAACTTGGCATCAACTTTCCCAGCTCTGGCGGTGAGTACGTCTATCTCACCGAGGCGTATGGACCCACCTGGGGATTCATGGATGGATGGGTGTCCTTTTTCGCCGGGTTCTCGGCTCCGGTGGCGTTGGCGTCGCTCGCATTTTCGGAGTATCTGAGCTATGTGTTTCCCGCCCTTCGGATTGACAACACCACCACGTTCGGGCCCTTGGAATTTGGCCCGGCGCAGTTGACGGCCAGCGCGCTGATTCTTGTATTCACCATCGTCAACTTCTTTGGCATCCAGTTCGCAAGCAATGTGCAAAACGTGCTCTCCGCACTAAAATTGGCGGTCTTGGCCGGGTTCCTGGTACTGGGCTTCGCGCTCGGCAAGGGCGATTGGTCCCATTTTTCCCAAACTGCCGTTCGTACGTCCAACGCACCCATCTGGCAGCAGTTTGCCTCCAGTCTTATCTTCATCTTCGTCGCCTACTCCGGTTGGAATGCGGCTACTTACGTGGCGGAAGAACTGCGGGAGCCCGAAAAGACTCTGCCGCGCGCGCTCACGCTGGGAACTGTTTTCGTCGCCGGGCTCTATGCCCTGCTCAATCTGCTCTATATTTACGCCACGCCGCTCGAACAGATGAAAGGCGTCCTGCGGGTTGGTTCGCAGGCCTCTGAACGGCTCTTCGGCGATGACGTCGCCACGCTGTTCAGTGTTTTGATGGCCGCCGGACTGCTTGCGTCGGTCAATGCCCTTGTTACCATCGGCCCCCGCGTCTATTACGCCATGGCCAAGAATCGGGCCTTTTTCCCGGCCGCTGCCCGGGTTCACGAAAAGTGGCGTACTCCCGTCGCCTCCATTGCCATGCAGGGAGTCTGCGCCGTATTCATGTGCCTCACGCCGTTCCGTGACCTCATGTTCTATGTCGGCTTCCTCCTGAACGCCTTTGCCGCCCTGGCCGTTGCTTCACTTTTCGTTTTCCGGAAGCGCGCGGGATGGCGGAAACTGCCGGTGGTCAGCTTCGGTTGGCCGCTGCTTCCTTTGTTTTTCCTCGTCTGCTGCGCGTGGGTCGCCGTGGCCGGCATCCTTTTGCGGCCGTCCGTCTCCATGACGGCGTTGGCAACCGTGGCGCTTGGCGCCTTCGTCTACAAGGTGTTTCTGGCGGCGCGTCCGGCTGGAGAGCTGGCGACTAAGGCGTAAAGCGGAGAGCATTTTGCCGGACGGGCTGTTAGTCTTGCCGGTATGTGGACACGTCTGGTTCTTTGCGCCTTTGTCCTCGGCCTTTTGCCGGCGGCGGACTTTTCCGGAACTTGGGCACTTGTCCTGGAAAAGAGCGACTTCGGCCGCGCCAATCCGCCCAAATCCATGACCATGACTGTGCGGCAGTCGCCGTCCCAGTTGGCTGTCTCTTCGACGCTCGTGGATGCGCGGGGCGAATCGCAAAGCCAGTACACGCTCGATCTGACGGGTAAGGAAACCGAAAATACTGTGCGCGGCAATCGGAGCGTCTCCGTCACTTCGTGGCGCGGCCCTGCGCTCCATATCAAAGCGAAAACCACGGTGCAGGGCATGGAGATCAAGACCGTCGACGAGTGGCAACTGGACAGCGGCGGCCGCATCCTGACGATTTTTAGGACTGCCGTCACGCCCAATGGCGAGATCGAGCAGCGGTACGTCTACGAAAAATCCCTAGCCAAGCCCTAGGGCGTTTGCTCTCGGCGGATAGTGTCTCTGGCCGATTCGCCGGGCCGGGGGGACCGTGTTTGAATGAGTGTGCGGATCCCTATGAAGCGAAACCTATTTCCATTCTTGGGCATTGCCTTCGTGGTGGCTATAGCAGCTACGGGCGTTTTTTATGGGCTTTTTGTAGGGAAAATCAGCGCAGCGGCGCCGGCGGCGGCCGTCCATGCGGCGGGAACTGTGGTGGCAGTGCGCGCTGTGGAACGCGGGATGGTGTTGACCCAGGCCGACCTGCGTCTGGAGCCGGCCAAAGGGCAGAGGCCCGAAGGTGCATTGGGTAGCGTCGAGGAGGCCGTTGGGCGCACTGTTATGAAATCGCTTGCTGCCAATGAAGCAGTGACGGCGGCCGGGCTCGCCACGGCCCGAGCGACAGCCGGCGGCCTGGTGATACCCAACGGCATGCGCGCCATTTCGGTGCGTGTGGCGGACTCGATGGGGCTGGTTCCGTTTTTGCGGCCGGGGCATCGGGTAGACGTCCAGTCGATTCATACGCAGGCCTCCGGTGAACCGGCGGCGAGAACCCTGCTGTCGAACGTGGAGGTATTGAATGTGTATGCCGACACGGGGCCGCAACCCGCCATGGTGACCGTCCTGAATCTGCTCGTGGCGGCGAAAGATGTGGAGCGCGTGGCCCTGGCGGACTCTTCCGCCAAGGTCCGGATCGTTTTGCGGAATGCCGAGGACCGGGAGGAGTCTCCTATAGTCGCGCCCGCCCAGCGACATTCCCGGGCCGCGCTGCCGGCCGCCGCACTGACGGCAGGTCCGCACGTGCAGTTCCAGGTAAAGATGGCCGTGGCGGCGGCGGAGACGGTATGGGCGATTACGGCGCGCACGGGGCAGGCTGCCGGCCCCGGCGGCCTGCGCATCGGTCTGTTGCCGACGGACTGGGAGTTGTCACGGGAAACCGCCGTTCGCGTACTGGCTACGGAAAGTGTCGATTCGGCGCAGTGGCAGGAGGTCTCCCTCCAGGCAGGAGGCGAAGCGAACAAGGAGTATGATTTGCGGCTCCGCTTGATGCCCCGGGGGGTGGGCAACGGCGTCATGCGTCTCCGTGTCAAACCGGAGTTGACGCTGCCGCAGCGCGGAGGCATGAGCAGCCGCCGCTTCTCTGCGGATCTGAATGTGGCCGACGGGCAATCGGTTCTGGTGGCCGGTTTTGAACGAGACGCGTCGGCTCCGGCTCTCATTGAAAAGTTGTTTCATTCCCAGGCGCCGCAGCCTCCGGACAGCGAACTGTTGCTGGTGGTTACGCCCCGCCGGGTGGCTCGGTAGGCGGGAGGCGGCGTGGCGGCGACTATTGCGGTACTCTTCTTCATCACCACGTTCCTGGCTGCGGCTACCGCGGTTCTGATTGCCGCCTTCATTCAAAGCCGTCTGCGCGCCCGCAGGGATGCCCAGCCGGACATCAGCCTGGTTATGAATGACGAGGACGGCGCGGAATCCGTGCTGCTCCGCGCACCTGAACACAGCTCGATCAGTATCCTCCAGGTCTTGCTCGAAAAGCTGAACGTCATCCAGCATTTGAGGGGGCTTCTGGACGATGCGGGTCTTCGCTGGTCGGTCGGCCGGGTGGCCGCCATGATGCTCCTGTTGGGGACCATCGGCGCGGCGATGGTGATGGACGTGCGATGGCTGCCCACCGGTTCTTCCCTGGCCGCATTCGCCGGCGGGGCTTATCTTCCCTACCTGTATCTTTCGCGACGCCGCCAGCAGCGGATGGATCAGTTTGAGGCCCAGTTCCCGGACGCGCTGGAGAGCCTCGCGCGGGCTATGCGGGCGGGCCATCCTTTGCAGGGAGCCATTGAAGCGCTCGCCGTGGATATGCCGGCCCCGCTTGGCCCGGAGTTCCGCCGTATCCGTGACGAACGCCGCCTCGGCATGCCCTGGAAAACGACGCTCGAAAAATTCTCTGAACGCGTGCCGATTCTGGAAGTCCGGCTATTCGTTGCCGCCGCGCTCATCAGTACGCGCTCCGGCGGCCGGTTCACGGAGGTGTTGGAGAATCTGGCGGAAACCATCCGGGAGGGCGTCTCCCTGCGCGGCGAGGTGCGGGCCGTATCGGCGCACGGCCGCATGACGGGCGGCGTGCTGACCATTCTTCCGTTTGGCATCGCCGTGATGCTCTACCTGACCAGCCCCGGCTATCTCATGACGCTGGTCGACCACCCTTTTGGCCCTACCCTGATCGGCGCGGCGATCGTTTTTGTCATTGCCGGGCACTTTGTCATCCAACGGATCGTGCGTATCCGCGTATAGGTCCTTCATGAACGAACTAGGCATACTCATCAGCTTTTTCGTCGTCGTTCTCGCCTGCATCACGGGTGTCGGTTACCTGTTTCTGAAGCGGAGCGGCGGGACTTCCGCCGGGGTAACCGCCTCGCTGGACGCCCCGCCCGTCGATAGCTTCCGGGAGTCGCTCAAGAACCTGGGAGCGCTCGTGCCGAAACGTTCCCAGCATGTGGATCACTACCGTCAGTTGTTGAGCCATGCCGGCTATCGCCATCCGGATGCGCTTACCACCTTTTTCGGCATCAAAGCTGCTTCCATCCTGGTCGCCGTCTGCCTTCTGGCCCTGGTCTCTCTCATCGCCTCCGGCGACACGACAGGCGTTATCCTGGCGATGATCGCAGGCGCCGGCATCGGCCACCTCGCGCCGGACCGGATCCTTCGCGCTACCCATGCCCGCCGCGACCGCTATCTGCGCGGTTCGCTTCCTATCGCTCTCGAACTCATGATCCTCGGTCTGGAAGCCGGGCAGGGGCTGGATACCGTTGTTTCGGAAACGGCGCGGGAACTAGACGAATCGCATCCCGAACTCGCCGAGGAGCTCAACCTCGTACTCATGGAAATGCTCGCCAGCCGGAGTCGTCAGGAAGCCCTGCGCGGCCTGATCGAACGCAACACGGAGCCCGAAATAAAGCGTATCGGCCAAGTGCTGATTGATGGGGATCGTTTTGGCTCCGGTCTGGCCGTCGCGCTTCGCAATCAGCTTCGCTTTTTGCGCACGCGCATGCGCCAGTCGGCCCAGGAACAGGCGCGCAAGGTGAGCGTCAAGCTCGTCTTTCCCATCTTCTTCTTGATTTTCCCCGCTATTCTGCTTGTCACCCTGGGGCCGGCCGTCATCCTGGTCTTCAACGCGTTGACAAAGATGCTGGCCCTTTAAGCAAATCGCTCCACACGCGCTGCCACTTCCTCGCCGATCGCCAACGAGGCCGTTGCGCCGGGACTCGGCGCATTCAGTAAATGCAGGGCGCGGGGCCGGTCGGCAAACAGGAAATCCTGGACCAGATCGCCGTTCGGCAACATCGATTGCGCCCGCACCCCGGCCCCTCCCGGCTCGATATCTTCCGGCCGCACCTCCGGTACCAGCCGCTGCAGCGATTCGCAGAACAGCGCCCGGCTGAACGACCGCCTGATCTCATACCAACTCACCGACGGATACCTGCGCAGAAACTTCCAAAGTCCCGGAAAGGTCAATGCGTCCCAAAGGTCCGCTGCCACGAAGTCCCGCTTCGTATAGCCTTCGCGCGCAAAGGCCAGCACAGCATTCGGGCCGGCCTCCACGCCCCCGTGAATCAGCCGCGTGAAATGCACGCCCAAAAACGGAAACGAAGGATCGGGCACCGGATAGATCAAGTGCCGCACCAGGTGCTGCCGATCGGCGCGCAACAGGTAATACTCCCCGCGAAAGGGCACAATCCGCATCTCGCGCGGCACGCCCCCGAGTTCCGCCACGCGGTCACAATGCAGCCCGGCGCAGTTCACCAGGAAGTCCACCTCCGAGTCTCCCGCGCTGCTCTCCACTACCCATCCCGTCCCCGTCTCGCGCAGCTTTGTCACCCGCGCCGAGGTCCGTACCTCGCCCCCCTGCGCGCGGATGCCCGCTACCAGCGCCGCACATACGCCCGCGTAGTCGACAATGCCTTCCTCCGGCACGCGTAGCGCCTGCACGCCTCCCACATGCGGCTCAATCTCCCGCATCTCCTCGCGCCCCATCACTCGCAGCCCGCTCAATCCGTTCGCTGTCCCGCGCTCGTAGAGGTCCATCATCCGGGGCGCCTCTTCCTGGCTCGCCGCTACCACCAGCTTTCCGCAGATCTCGTGTTTCACGCCGTGCTCCGCGCAAAACCGCACCATCTGCCGGATCCCTTCCACCGCCAGCCGAGCCTTGTTGGACCCTGGCTTATAGTAGAGCCCCGCATGCAGCACGCCGCTATTGTGGCCCGTCTGGTGCCGGCCCACCGTATCTTCTTTCTCGAATACCACCACACGCCGCCCCGGCATGCGCTGCCCGAACCGGTAGGCCGTCGCCAACCCGATGATCCCGCCGCCAACAATCCCGATTGTTTTCACGAATCTTCTAGCGTACCGCTACTCCCACCGCCCGTTGGCTCTGGATCCCCGCCACTTCCACCGTCACCGGCAGCACCCCTGGCATCACATCCGCCGGCACTCGTACGTTCAACTGCACGAGTCCGCTCACCAGCCCCGGAGCCGCTCCTCCATACACCACCTCGCATTCCCTCCCGCCGATCCGCACCACATAGGGCGCCGCCGGTTTCGCATACGGCGGTCCCGCCAACTCTCCATCGCTCATTGCCGGCTGCATAACTCCGAAACCTGTCGCGTACAGCACCACAATCGATCCCCGCGCGGCCGGATTCGCCTCCGTGTTCAATGTCCCGTCCGCGTTCAAAAAAGCGCCGCCGCCCCTGCCCGAGGAGTTCGCCGTAAAGAACGCCGGAGCCGCCTGGACCACCGGCGCAACCATCAGGTTGGTCAACTGCGCTCCATGCCGCAGTTGCACGCGAACCGTCGATTTCCCGGCTACGTTGTACGGCACAATCGCCGCCACCTGCCGCGAACTCGCATAGATCACCGGAGCCTCCGTCCCGTCAAACAGCACCCGTACGTCCCCCGCGGATGTCGCCACCCGGTTCTGCGCCGTGAGCGTCAATCCCACTAGATCCTGCGGTCCCAGGTCCAACCCGAAGAAATTTACGATCTCACCCGGAGCAATCGCGCCGCTGCGGAACGAAGCGCCGTCCACCAGTCCCTCCGCCGTCAGCGTATTCGGCAGCGCGAACTCCGCCCGCAGAACCGCGTCTCCGTTCAATACAAAAGTCTGTTGCTGCTGCCAGCCTGCAACTGTTCCGCCCCACGACGTAAATCCGTACCCCGTCGCCGGTACGGCGTTAATCGTCACAGTCGTCCCGGCGGGCAGAAATCCGTTTACCGGAGCCGGGCTCATGGTGATTCGTCCCGCCGCGGGCGGCCAGACGGACGCCAGTACCTGGTATCGCGTGTCGAATTCCGCCGTGATCGTATCGCCCTCCGCCTTCGCCGTCACCGTATGCCGCTGCGCGCCGCCGTCGCTCCACCGCGCCCAGGTATGCGCCGCCGCTCCCAGCAGCGTCGACTGCGACGTGGTGTCGACGTTCACATCGTGCGTCGATCCAGCGGTCCATGTAAAACGACGCGGGGACGTAAAGGCCGTGCCGTCCACGGTGATCCGTAGCCCTGGCGGATTCGTAGTCACCGTCGTTAGGGCGCTCCGCGTAAAGCTTGCCGCATAGCTCAACTGGGAGGACGCCATGGGAAATCGAATCGGATTGGCCATCCCATGTATGGAGAAGAACCCAAATCCGCTCCACCCCCCGAACGCATACCCGGAAGCTGGAACGGCGGTCAACTCCACCATCGAGTTCTCCGCCACAAATCCGTTGTCCGCTTCCGGCGTCTGCTGAATGACGCCCGCCCCGCCCGGCAGCGCCGTCAATCCCAGCTTCCACATCCGCCGCATATTAGCCGTCAGCACCGTCCGCGACAGGGAAGCCACATAGGTATGCGAGCGCTCGCCGAAGTCGCTCCATCGCGCAAACCACAAGTCGCCGTCCGGAGCTGCATAGTCATCCACGCTCACCGTGTGCCGCGATCCTTCGGCCCAGTCGAACTCCGCGGGCGTTACTACCGTCTGCCCGTCCACTACGACCGGAATTCCCTCCGGGTTCGACGTCACCACGGTCTTGGTCGGCCGGCCGCCCGCAAGCCGCACCACGGTATCGATGTCGGAGGCCGCCAGCGAGGCCCGCTGCCCCAAAGGAATGCCCACCGGCATCGTTTCCATTGCCACGGCTCCCGGAAGCGCATATCCCAGCGGCGAGTAATGCATGATCGAGTCGTACGGATACGGCCCCACATCTTCCATCGCAGTCGGGTCCTGATCAAATTGAGAGAGATTGGCCCGGTCAATCCCCTCCGGCCGCATCCGCACGTACAAGTCCCGGTCGTCGCGTGACTGCGTATGGTACAGCCCCACCACGTGCCCAATCTCATGGATGACGGACCCCGTCGGGCAATCATCCGGCACCAACACAAACTGCCGGCCGCCCACCATGCCGACGCTCGAACTACATGCGCCCGAAGCCGCTCGCCGGAACTCCACATAGTTGCCCTCGCTCCGTCGCGGCGTTAACCGCATCGGCGTTTTCGTGTTCCAGTGCTGCACCGCGTTTTCCACCCGGCTTTTGTCCGGCACATCATCGGCGATCACGTACGGAATCGTATTGTCCGGCCACCGGTATCCCTGGCCAATCCGTACCGCGGAGCCGCGCCCCGCCTTCCCGATGCTCTCCGCCGGCCCCAGAATAATATCGCCCTGCCAGATCGCCTGGCCCTCCACCACCTGGTACCGGATTCGCCGTCCGTCCACCAGCGCCTCGCGCCAATCCGCCTGACCCCAGGCCGCCAACGCCATTGCCACCCACAAGATCCAACGCATACTGTCTCTATTCTTACCTGGAACCGGCTTGCTCAATCGGCGAACGCCGAGATCGATGCAAACCCGGCCGCTCCCGCCGCCACGCAGACGCCCGCATTGTCCTCGTTCACGCCCCCAAGCGCCAGCACAGGAATCCGCACCCGCCGGCACGCCTCGGCCAGCAGCGCCGTGCCCAGCGGCGGCCCGTAGCCCGGTTTGGAGGGGGAAGGGAAGACCGGGCTCAGGAAAACGTAGTCCGCTCCCTCTCGCTCCGCCTGCTCCGCCTCGCCGATGGAATGGCACGAAACGCCGATCAGCAACGCCGTCCCCGTCATCTCCCGCAGCTTTGCCGGAGCAACCGATCCCGCCGGCAAATGCACCCCGGCCGCTCCCGCCGCCAACGCCACGTCCGCCCGCGTGTTGACTATGACCTTCGCTCCACGCCCCGTCAATCCGCGTGCCAACTCGGTCAGCGCGCGCGCCGGCATCTCCTTCTCTCGCACCTGCACCCAGTCTGCCCGCGCCAGCGCCGCCGCGCCGATGCCGCGTCCGTTCGTGATCGCGCAGCGGATCACTTTACCAGCCGCAACGCAGCCGGCGGAATCTCCACGGCAAACTGTTCGGCCTGCGCCATCGTCTCCCACTCCCCGCGCGCCACCTCCGCCCGGAATCCATCCGCAAAGTACAGAGTGGCCCGCTCCGGGCCCGTCACCGCGTGCAGCAGTTCCATTCCCATCGTATTCGCCGGCGGATATCCCTCGCGCGGCTGCACCCGCACCTGTCCGGGCAGCACGCAGCAGATCACCCGGTCGCCCTTCAAGTGCCCCGGATAGTACACGCCGGGAATCTCCCACTCCCCGATGCGCAACCGGCTCGCGTTGCGCCCCGGATCGAGCGAAAGAATCTCGGCCGGCAAAACGTTATAAATGCCCAGAAGCCGCGCAATGTCCCCCGAGCCCGGAGCGTCCAATATCGCTCGCGGTCCTCCGCTTTGGACAATCCGCCCATCCCGGAACACGTGCATACGGCCGCCCAATTCCAGCGCCTCTTCCAGGTCATGCGTCACCAGAAGCACCGGCATCGGGTAGTCGCGCTGCAAGTCTCGCAGAATGGAGTACAACTCCTGCCGCAGTGTAATGTCTAATCCTTGCGCCGGTTCGTCCAGCAGCAGAATGCGCGGCTCCGCCAGCAGGGCCCGCGCAATGGACCCCCGCTGTTTCTGCCCGCCGGAAAGTTCATGCGGCCGTCTCCCGCCCACCTCGTGCAACTGAAACCGTTCCAGCATTTCGCGCACCCGTTTGTGCCGTTCCAGGTTTTTGCCCTGCGCCACGGCAAATTCCAGGTTTTCTCGTAGAGTCATATGCGGAAACAGCGCATAGTTCTGAAACACATACCCGCAGCGCCGCGCCTGTGGCGGCAAAAATACCCGTGCCGCGCCGTCGAACAGAATCACATCGTTCAGCAGGATGCGGCCCTCGTCCGGCTTGGTGAATCCGGCAATACAGTGCAGCGTCAGCGTCTTGCCGGAGCCGCTCGGCCCAAACAGCACCGATACGCCCGGTCCGGCCTCCAACTGCACATCCAGCGAAAACGCCCGCGATTCCACGCCCGCCGCATAACTCTTCTTGAGCCGCGCCTGGATCATCCCGGTAGTCTCCGCGGCGTCAACCGGTTGGCCAGCGTGAGGAGCGCCAGCGATACCCCGCTCACCGCCAGAACCATCCATCGGGCTACATCGCCGTTGCCGCCCTCTACCGCATCATAAATCGCCACCGCCGCCGTCTGCGTCCGTCCCGGGATGTTGCCCGCCACCATAATCGTCACTCCGAAATCGCCCAGCGACCGTGCGAAGGCCAACGCGGCCGCAGCCAGTACTGGCCGCCGCGCCAACGGCAACGACACGCGCCAAAAGACCTTCCACTCCGGCGCCCCCAACGTCCGTGCCGCTCTTTCATACGCGTGGTCCACGCTCTCAAGCGCCGCGCGCGTCGATTTCACCAGCAGAGGAGCCGCATGCAACACCGCCGCCGCCACCGCCGCCTGCCAGGTAAACACCAGTGGTTCACCCACGATGGCTTCATAGAGCCGGCCCAACCAGCTTTCCCGCCCCAACACGACCAAGAGGTAATAGCCCACCACCGTGGGGGGCAGTACCAGCGGCAGCGTCACCGCCGCGTCCAGCGCTTCCCGTCCTTTGAACTCCCGGTTGGCTAGCAAATACGCCACCGGGATCCCTGCCAGCGCCGCAAAAAATGTCGCCAGCACGGCAACGCGCAGACTCAACCAGAGGGGGAACCAGTCGATAGGCATGGGATCGGCTTTGAACAAAGTATAGCGATTATGTTTTATCTATACGGGGTCGCTATTCTCAGTAAATGGATCTGCGCGGTAAAGCCGTTCTTGTCACCGGCGGCGCCTCCGGCTTGGGTGCGGCGGCGGTTGCCGCTCTAGCGGACGCCGGGGCGCATCCCATCAGCTTAGATTTACAACCGTCCGGAGGACTATCCGTACAGGGAAGCGTGCTGTCAGAGCCGGATGTCCTCTCCGCCATCGCGCTCGCCGGAACGTTGGGCGGTCTGCGCGCCGTCGTTCACTGCGCCGGTCTCGGTGCGGCCCAGCGTACCGTCGGCAAGGAAGGCCCTCTGCCCTTACGGGACTTCGAACGCGTCATCCAGGTCAACCTGATTGGCGCCTTCAACGTCGTACGCCTCGCCGCCGCGGCCATGATGGAAAATGAGGCGGAAGCGGATGGCGAGCGCGGGGTCATCGTGCTCACCGCTTCCATCGCCGCCTATGACGGCCAGATCGGCCAGGCCGCTTACGCCGCTTCCAAAGCCGGTATCGCCGGGTTGACCCTCCCCCTCGCCCGGGAGTTCGCCCGCTCCGGCATTCGCGTCGTTTCCATTGCGCCCGGCCTTTTCGATACGCCGCTCCTCGCCGCTCTCCCGCCTGCCGTCAAGGAGGAACTGGGCCGCACGGTTCCGTTCCCCAATCGCCTCGGCCGCCCGTCCGAATATGCCCGGCTGGCGCTGTCCATACTGGAGAATCCCATGCTGAACGGCGAGGTCATCCGTCTGGATGGCGCCCTTCGCATGCCGCCTCGTTGAGTTTGGAAATCAACTTGCGTGATATCTGTTGCGAATGTGTTATCCTAAGAGCTGAAAAAAAGCGATTAAGGTAAGACTAAGGAGTATCCACAGCACCACCATGGCCCTGGCAGTTGAGTCCAAAACGAACATCATTAGCAAGTACCGGATCAATAAGAACGATTGTGGTTCGCCAGAGGTGCAGGTTGCGCTCCTGAGCCAGCGTATCGCGCAGCTCACGGAGCACTTTAAGTCTCACAAGAAGGACTTCGGGTCCCGCCGTGGTTTGTTGACCATGGTGGCTCGCCGCCGCCGCCTGTTGGACTACCTCAAGAGCCGGAGCCCGGAACGTTATCAGGCTCTCATCTCCAGCGTTGGTATCCGCCGCTAGTGGACCTTCGATCGGTACGGGTCTTCGTATAAGCCCGGCAAATCTACTCCGGTGAGTAGACCCACCCTCGTACAAGCACTCTAAGTCTCCTTGATTCCCGTTCGCGCCGGAAAGCGCGGAGAATTACAAAGGTTCAAGGAAATCACATGTTGCATAAAGTCGAGATCGACCTGTTTGGCACGCTCATCTCCATCGAGACGGGTGTTATGGCCAAGCAGGCAGACGGCGCAATTGTTGTGCGCTCGGCAGATAACGTGGTCCTCGTGACGGCTTGCTGTTCCGGCAAGCCGCGCGCGGGCGCCAGCTTCTTCCCGCTCACCGTCGACTATCGTGAAGGCACGTATGCCGCCGGTAAGTTCCCCGGTGGCTTTATTAAGCGGGAAGGCCGCATGAGTGAGAAAGAAACGCTCACCTGCCGTCTCATCGACCGCCCCATCCGTCCCCTCTTCCCGGAAGGCTTCCGCGACGAAACGCAGATCGTCGGTCTGGTCCTGTCGGCGGAAACTGAACGCGATCCCGCTCCGCTCGCCATGGTTGGCGCGGCAGCGGCGCTTGCCGTTTCCACCATTCCCTTCCATGAAGTCCTCGGCGCCGTCCGCGTCGGCAAGGTGGATGGCAAGTTCGTCGCCAACCCGACCTACGCTCAAACCAAGGAATCCTCGATCAGCCTCGTTGTTGCCGCCACCGCTACGGGTGTGGTGATGGTGGAAGCCGGCGCCAAGCACGTGGACGAAGAAGAGGTCCTCGCGGCTCTCGAATTCGGCCATGAATGCTGCAAAAAGATCGTTGCCGGCATCATCGAACTCCAGAAGCTTTGCGGGAAGGCGAAGCGCGAATTCGTCTCGCCCAGCATCAACCAGGAACTGTTTGCGCAGATCGACACCATGATCCGCGAAGAGCTCACGGACGCGCTGGACACGAAGAAGTACGCGAAGTTGGAATCCTACGCCCGCGTCGATGCCGCTCACGAGAAAGTGGAAGCGGCTTTCCCCGAAGAGCAGCGCTCCGAAGCCGGCAACCTGTTCGACCGTCTGAAAGAGACCATCTTCCGCGACGAAATGCTCGACAAGCGCCGCCGTCCCGATGGCCGCGCCTTTGATGAAGTGCGCAACATTGATGTGCAGGTCGGCATTTTGCCGCGCCCGCATGGTTCGGCTCTCTTCACTCGCGGCGAAACGCAGGCGCTTGTTACCTGTACTCTCGGCACGAAGGATGACGAACAGCGCATCGAGTTGCTCGATCCGACGGAACTTTCCAAGCGCTTCACCTTGCACTACAACTTCCCGCCCTTCTCGGTGGGCGAAGTCGGCATGATGCGGGGAGCGGGCCGCCGCGAAATCGGGCACGGCGCTCTCGGCGAGCGCGCCGTCTCGGCTGTGATCCCGGACGAAAAGACATTCCCTTATACCATCCGCATCGTCTCCGACATTCTGGAATCGAACGGCTCCTCCTCGATGGCCTCGGTCTGCGGCGGATCGCTCGCCCTGATGGACGCCGGCGTCCCGGTGGAACGCGCCGTGGCTGGTATTGCGATGGGTCTTGTAAAGGAAGGCGATAAGTACGCCATCCTTACCGATATCGCTGGCGCTGAAGATCACTATGGCGACATGGACTTCAAGGTCGCCGGTTCCAAGGAAGGCATCACTGCCCTCCAGATGGATCTGAAAGTTCCGAATGTTCCCATTGCGTTGATGCGGGAAGCGTTGGAGCAGGCCAAGCGCGCCCGTCTGCACATCCTGGATAAGATGAATGCGGTGATCAGCGAGCCGCGCAAGTCACTCTCGCTCTATGCGCCGCGTATCACCTCCATCACCATTCCGGTCGACAAGATCCGCGAACTCATCGGGCCCGGCGGCAAGGTGATTCGCAACATCACCGATACGACGGGCGTCAAGATCGACGTCAACGACGACGGCCATGTGAACATCTACGCCACCGACGGCCGCGCCGGCGAAAAGGCGCTCCAGATGGTGCAGGACATCTGCGCCGTGGCCGAGCCGGGCAAGACCTACCTGGGCAAAGTCGTACGGATCGTCGATTTCGGCGCTTTCGTCGAAATCTTCCCCGGCACCGATGGTCTTCTGCACATCTCCGAAATCTCGGAGAGCCGCGTGAAGAACGTCCGCGACGAACTGAACGAAGGCGACCAGATCATGGTTAAGGTGCTGGCGCTCGAAGGCAACAAGATCAAGCTGAGCCGCAAGGCCATCTTGAAGGAACAGCGCGAGAAGCTGGCCCAGCAGGGCAGCTAACCAACCCGCACTTCGGATACAAAAGAACGCCGCCCAGGCCCGGGCCTGGGCGGCGTTCGCTTTGGGCGTCGCTCTCCCTACGGCCATCGCCGCCGCGTGCGCTCCATCGGGACTCCCGCCACCCCGGGCCGATTCCCACGAAGAACCGGACGCGCTCGCCGGATTCCTTATCCGTGTCCCCAATCTCTTCGCCCACCGCCATCGGGTACCATCCGCGCCCCTGCGCCAGCCGCTCCGGCTCCGGCCACGATTTCGGATCCTCCAGTTTCCCGCTGAATGAGATAAACCCAAATTCGGCAAGTCTGTAGTACGTGATGTGTGGTCAATGGGGTAGCCGGATTTTCGAGCGGGAACGATTTGAACGTACTGATCGGAATCGCGCGACCGCTTCATACCGGCGGCTCGCTCAGCGTCGACCTCGACGGCGCGCGCGGCGCACTTTGAACTCGATTGACGCAAAAAGCAGCGACCTGGATTTCGTCTGGCCCGAACCCTGCCAACCACAGCTCAAGACGCGGGCAGCCAGACTCTAAATCACCCCGGCAGCCGCTGCAGAAATCGTTCGATCTGCATAGTTCCGGGCGGTGGCGCCCAATGAGAGATCATCTCGCCGCAGTTTGCGCATGCCTGGATAGCGGTCCATTGAATATCTTCCTGCAACCGGTACCCACCCTGAGCGACGGATAGCTTCGCACGCCAAACAAGACAGGATTCGACGTCGATCAACACTTCGCCCCGCCACGGAACGGCAAGATTCGACGGCGAACGAACTTCGATTCGGCTGCACTTCAATTTCTTCCCCGCAACTGTAATATTTTCATTCTTATGTCCCTTCACTTCAGGGTGCAGTTCTGCAAGATCGGCAAAGCGGGAATGAAACTTGTTACGGCTCTGCTGCACGGACTCCACGATCTCAGGAAAGTCGGCAATAGGACCCGCGCACCATTGCCGCAAGCTTGACGAATATTGAATCGCTCTGCCACTGGAGACAATGCGAGTAACTTGACTCTTATCGTCCCCGTTTAGATCCACTCGAACCCCCTCCTTACTGGCATAGAACTGATACCTTCGTTGGCCGGTTTTTCTCCACACGTCCCGAAGAGGCTCGGCCTCTGAACGGCTGACCAGGCATTCCATAAAAATACGATCCATGCCGCGATACTTCTCCGACATTTTCTGTAGGAGCAACGCAGCCTCTAGGGCGCCGGGCTGAGCAAGCCCGTTGCTACTTGACGTCGATCCTAAAAAAAGACCGTAGACAATCGACCTGCGCGTAGATAAATGCATAAAACATCACCCCATCAATGGAAGCTGCCAAACAGAGAGGCTAGACAGTCGAAGCGGCCCCAACCGGGCTTTGGCTCAACTGTAAGAATCCTCGTTTGAGAAGCCACACTGTACTATCCCAAGCTGACTTTCTGTCGCCCACAACAAGGGTCAGCAGCCTCGGCCCGGTTCTGCATCCCTCCAGAATTCGTTGTGACTCGCGCGGCATGCGTATAGTTGCGAATAGATCACGGTCAAGGAGTGGGGATACTCCAATGAGCCATGATTCATGTCGGGAAAAACTTCCAACATCAGTGCAAACACTACGGCGCATTGAAGCAGGTGGAAACCGTCAAGGTCAATCCGCAATCGGCGTGCGGAATTCGGAGCAGACGCCGGCCGTGTTGCTCCAGTCTCGCAAGAGAGATTAACGCCGAGTTGATTTGTATGTCAAGGAAAATCGGCATTGGATAGTAAGTAAAAGAGTGAAGCGTTGTTTCAGCGCTTCGACAAATACTAGTGGGCTGTCCCTGCGATTTCGATAGTAGTGCCGGTAAGCCGCACATCGGGACTGCCTCTCGAACGGGACCACATTCGCAGATTCGGACATGTAGGTTTGAATCGAACGGCTTCACCGGGTCCGTCTACTAGTGCTATGACCGTCTGACGTGACGTCAGAAAATTGATGGCCAAAATATTTGGAAGCATAGTTGTGAATGCCACGAGCACCGATGAGGATCGAAATGTCGCCAGAGGAACGGGAACAGTTGCAGACACTGTTGGCTGGCGCAAGGTGTGGTGGCTGCGCATTAACAAAACAGGAATAAAAATGAACTGGAAGTTCGACCGCAAAGCAACTCGCAAACCGTTGGCTATGACAAACACTGTTTCATGCGGTCAAAGAACTAGTAAGATGTCCCGGCGAGTTTGTTAGGCGCGACATGGCGGGATGGATCGGTGTCGAGCTTTCGACGAGCAGTTGGCGCCGCAAAGGTTTCCTGCGGAGAAATGATCAGATCTTTTTCGGAGTCGAATCCCTTTCAGCGGGCCCTCTGGCGCATGAGCGACCTCGCCCTCAGTTATGCCTCCGCCAAATAACTGAATCTATGGGACTTCCAGCCGGACAGCCGTGAGTTGATATCTGACGCAAATTCAATCGGTTGCGCTATTTGTAGTTCCAACTGCCGTTTGTAGGGTTATAGCTGACGCTCGGTCCCCACATCGCATCGGCGAACTCGCTATCCCACGGCGTTACCACCGGGATAATCGGCGTCACTCGCCCGTATAGTCCCTCGAATTCCAAGCCGTCGTCGAGAAACTTAAAAACCTTCCCCGCCGGTTCGGTGCGATCTCGAACCGCATTCGCGCAACCGCCACGCCCTGCTCCTCCGCCGGGCCGCCGTACGCGGAAAAGAAGAAGTAAAAGTACTTCTTCTCCCGGTCCAGAATCACGGAAAAATCTCCATTGCCGCCCGCAAAGTAGCCGTTCTTCGCATCGCAGTTGGGCGTATTCCCGTCCATCCACACAAATCCAAGGTCGTTGAACGACCGGCCGTTGTCCTTGGATACGACGGCTCCAATGGCTGGCACCCCCACGTACCGGTCGCCGTCCATCGGACAATAGTTGTAAATTTCGTGGTGATACCAGCCATACAGAGTGCCGTCATCGTCCCGGTAGACTGCCTCCATCCACCACGGGTGGATCGATCCGTTCGAAACGAACGTTCCGCGGGCATAGCGCAGCGTTCCAAGGTCCGTCCCTTCGCTGCGGACCGGAACTCCATCCGAGTTGTACTGGTAGCGCTTTCCGTCCGCCCAGAAGCTGGGGCTGTTGGAGTCTGCCGCTCCCGGTAAAAATACCGGGTCGGCCGCTATGATTTCCGCCTTCTGCGCCCATGCCGCGCAACCCGCCGCGTATACAACGCAGAACGCGGCAAGCCGTGTCCAGGTTCCGCTGTATAATCCGATAGTTCGAAAGGTAAGGGGTCTGCCCATGCAACTGTCCGTTCTGGATTGGCTCGTTGTTGCTGCCTATTTCCTGCTCAACATCGCCATCGGTTTTTACTACAAGAAGCGCGCCGGATCGAGCGTCGACGAATTCTTTCTCTCCGGCCGCGATGTGCCCTGGTGGCTCGCCGGCACCTCGATGGTCGCCACCACGTTTGCTGCCGACACTCCGCTCGCCGTCACCGGAATGGTCGCTCGCAATGGGATCGCAGGCAATTGGCTATGGTGGAACTTTGTGGCGGGCGGCATGTTGGTCGTCTTCTTCTATGCCCGGCTCTGGCGCCGCTCCGGCGTCATGACCGATATTGAATTTTCCGAAATTCGCTACGCGGGGAAACCGGCTGCCTTTCTGCGCGGGTTTCGCGCCCTTTACTTTGGCATACCCATTAACTGCATCGTGCTCGGCTGGGTCAATTTAGCCATGGTGAAGATACTGATGCTTGTATTGGGAGTGGATAAGTTCACCGCGATTGTTGTTGTCCTGTTCTTAATAGGAATAACATCCTGGATATCAACGCTCGCTGGGCTCTGGGGCGTCCTGGTCACCGACGTAGTCCAGTTCTTTATCAAAATGGCAATGGTCATTATTCTCGCCTGGTGCGCCGTTGAGGCCGTGGGCGGAATGGATGCCATGCTCACCAAACTCGCCGCTTTGGACTTGGCTCGCGGCGTAACGCCCGGCGGCAAGAACTCCCTGTTGTCTTTCGTCCCGGATCTCGACTCCCCCTGGATGCCGATGATCACTTTCCTGGTCTATATCTCGCTCAACTGGTGGGCGACTTGGTACCCAGGTGCTGAACCCGGAGGCGGCGGATATGTTGCGCAACGGATGTTTTCGGCCAGGGACGAGCGCCACTCCCTCCTCGCCACCCTCTGGTTCAACATTGCCCACTACGCCATTCGCCCCTGGCCCTGGATCCTCACCGCCCTCGCCAGCGTCGTGCTCTATCCGGGCCTCGCCGACCCCGAAACCGGCTACATCAAGGTGATGATCGACTATATGCCGCCCTCCCTCCGCGGCCTCATGCTCGCCGGTTTCGCCGCCGCCTACATGTCCACCATCGCCACCCAGCTCAACTGGGGAGCCAGCTACCTGGTCAATGATTTCTACCGCCGCTTCCTCCGTCCCACCGAATCCGCCAGCCACTACGTCCTCATGTCGCAGGTCGCCACCGTAATCATTACCCTGATCTCCGCCGCCGTCACCTTTTATATGGATTCCATCTCCGGGGCATGGAAACTTCTCATCGTCACTGGCGCCGGCACCGGCGGCGTTCTGCTCCTCCGCTGGTACTGGTGGCGGGTCAACGCCTGGAGCGAGGTTGCCGCCATGGGCATCGCCTTCCTCGTCAGCGTCGGCCTGCAAGTATTCTGGAAGTTGGATTCTGACAATCCGGTGGAATTTGCCTGGCTCATGATTATCACTGTTTCTGTCACCACCGTTGGGTGGTTGCTTGTGACGTTCCTGACGCCGCCTGAATCCAACCAAACGCTTACCGCCTTCTACCGCCGTACCCGACCCTCTCGGAGCGGCTGGGGGCCCGTCGCCGCCCTCGCTCCGGACGTTAGGCCAGCCGCGGATGGGCTGAACAATCTCGGCTGTTGGATCGCTGGCTGCGTGATGATCTACATGGCACTGTTTGGCTTAGGAAAAATCCTATTTCGCGAGACGGCACTCGGAGCCGGAATGCTGACGCTCTCCGCTCTGGCTGGCTTCTACATCTATCGTGATCTTTCGCGTCGCGGTTGGAGTAGCATAGCGGAATGATCTCTCGCCGCGCGCTGCTCGCCTCCGTTGCCGCTCCCACGCGTAAGCCGAACTTCGTGTTCCTGATCGCCGACGACCATGCCGCCTATGTCATGGGCGCCGATGGGAACCGGAAAGCGAGCACGCCCCACCTCGACCGGCTGGCGGGGGAAGGCGTTCGTTTCGCGCGGCACTACTGCAACCAACCCGTCTGCACTCCGTCCCGTCAATCCCTCCTCACCGGCCAAATGCCTTCCGCCGCCGGAGTGACGGTCCTCAAAACTTCTCTCGATCCGAATAAACCCAATCTACCCAAGCAGTTCAAGGCCAATGGTTACCGTACTGCTGTATTCGGGAAAATGCATCTCAACCGTCCCAGCGCCCCAGGATTGTACGGCTTTGACGAGATGATGACCGAGCAGGACATCAACAAGGCCTGGAGCGCCGTTCCTCCGAAACGGGACCTCCCCGCCGGTGTAGGCCGGAAACCGAAATGGCAGCCATTTAAGGACCCGGCCCGTATCTGGCTGAATGCGGAAAAGCTGCCGTTCCCCCGCTACTATGAGGAGATGCGCGGTACTTTTACGGCCAACCGCGCCATCGACTGGCTGAATGAGCACAAGGACGACGCCGAGCCGTTCGCCCTCTGGGTAAGCTTCCCGGAGCCGCATTCGCCCTACGATTTCCCCATCGATCTCAAGGATCAACACGATCCCAAGACGTTCGAAGCTCCTAAAGTGGGGCCTGAAGATGCGGATCAGATTCCATTGATTTTTCGTGACTTAAAGCCGGAAGAAAAGCAGGGGATTGCTGCGTCGTACTATACCGCCGTCGCCGCCCTGGACCGGAATATTGGCGATGTGCTCCAGGCACTGGACCGCCTGGGCCTGGCCTCGAATACCTGCGTCGTCTACCTGGCCGACCATGGCTACTGCCTGGGGCAGCATGGCCGCTTCGAGAAGCACTGCGGTTATGAACCGGCGC
>DASTML010000259.1:0-6573 GCA_035714175.1 Bryobacteraceae bacterium
CGGCCGCTACCAAAGATCATATCCTCATCAAAGGTCCCGATGTAGCGTATTGAGCCCGCCTTCCGGCGAACAGCCATCACCGCACCGATAAACCAGCGCAGAACAATAATTTGCTGCAAGGGAAGCGCTATTGCCCATTCTCCTATTTGTTGATACGCCTTGCCGTCACGGGGATGGAAGAGCTAGCACGGCGGACCTGCCTTGATCAACTGATCTCCAGTGCACAGGGCCGTACCCATTCGACACGTGTGCTTAGTTGGAGATGCCCGGACCTTGAGGGGCGCTAGCGGTAATCGTATGGGCGGCTCCCCAAGGGGGCGGTGGTGGATTTGGGGGCCACGACTCAAATCAGCCCCGAAAGAACACCCCATGAGCACTAGAGAGCAGCTTACCAAGGCCCGGCTGGGCGTGCTAGCCCTGGCTCAGGAACGGGAGGCCACCAGCCTGGACTGGAACGCGCCGGAATCAGTAAGCGCCAGTTTCACGAGATCAACGCCGCCTATGAAAAATTACGGCGCCGAAGGTCTCGCCCCGCAACTGCGGCGCAAACCCTGGATGCCGAACCAGACTCCGCCAGAGATCGAAGATCGTAATCCTCAAGATGACCGAGTAGTTCCCGACCTATAGCTATGTCCACATCAGCCATCAACTCCGACTTACCGGTCTGGGTGCCTCGCCCTCGGCAGTCCAGGCTGTCTGGCAACGCCACGGCTTTTGCCCGCGAATCGATCGTCCGCCGCGTGGCTCGAAAAAACGGCCGCCGACATCTTCAATGGTCGCGTCGTGCCGTTCTGCAACGAACACAACGTCGATATCGAACACCTGCTCACCGACAACAACCGTGAGTTTTGCGGGCGCGAACTGAACCATCCCTTTGAGATCTCCCTGGCGCTGAACCAGATCGCGCACCGCCACAGCAAAGCCCGTTCCCCGGAGACCAACGACTTCGTCGAACGCTTCCATCGCACCGACTTGGACGTCTACGTAAATTTCTACAACCGTGAGCGTGCCCTATCAGGCCATCCTCGATGGGCGTGCGCACCCACCTCAGGATAGAGTCGCTTGAGTTAGACTCGTTCCACCAGAACAACCCCTCGGTATCCGGTCATCCTCACCTAAATACACGACCGGCAATTTTTGTGCTTGAAAGCTAGAATCGACGACCACTTTCCTATCCTGGAGCCCTCGGCAGGAACGGCGCCGGTAGAGCGTCTTCGTTCTCCCGTCAGCCGCATTTTATCGCCGCAACTATACTATGGTATGATCTGAGGGATTTGGGGCGTTTCGTCCGCAAAAGGAGTTTTAAGCAGGAATGTGGACCGGTGATTACCGCTTTGTACTTCGTAAACTAGTTGTTAAAGACTTCAAGATTCGCTACCGGAATATGTCATTAGGAGCATTCTGGTCTTTATTGAATCCAATTGTAATGATGACGGTGATGACGTTCGTTTTTACGAAAATTTTCGCGTCACCCGAGCCGCATTTTCCCGTATTCCTATTGTGCGGGCTGGTTCCTTATAACTTCTTTTCAATCTCATGGCTGATCGGTACGGGCTCTGTCGTCGACAGCGCTGGGCTGATCAAGCGCGTTCTGGTGCCGCGAGAAATCGTGCCAATTGCTAGCGTCCTTTCAAACTGTGTCCATCTATTGATCCAGATCGGCTTATTGTTGGTATTGACGGTTTGGTCGGGAGTGGGAGTCAGCGTGCAGTGGTTGTGGCTGCCCTTACTTTGGACGCTCACTATCATCTTTGTTTGCGGACTTACAATGATATCCGCTGCCATAAACGTGTATATCCGCGATACACGTTACATTGTTGAATCAATCAATACGGTTTTATTTTGGCTGGTGCCCATATTCTATTCTTTTGCAATCATCCCTGAACAATATCGCGACATCTACCAATACAATCCACTAGCGGCGATGGTAATGGCACTAAGAAATGTTCTGTTGGAGGGCCATGCTCCTCCAACCACACTTCTAGTAAAGCTGGCCTTTGTCTCGGTTGCCATGTTCACCGTTGGATGGGTGACTTTCCAACGTCTTAAGCCCGGCTTTTACGACCACCTTTAATTACCCATGCCGATAATTGATCTGAAAAACGTCTCTAAAATTTTCTCACGGCAGATCGAGAGGAAACTCTTGCGTCAGAAAGTTGCCGATATGTTTAGGCGCCGCCCTGAGAACGAACGTTTTCACGCATTGCGTGATGTATCATTTTCCGTCGAAGAGGGCGAATCTGTCGCCTTGATTGGCGCAAACGGGGCAGGTAAAAGCACTGCTCTGTGTGTCGTCGCGGGACTTGCGAAGCCGACCACGGGTACTGTCACAGTGATGGGAAGAGTAGCCGCGCTGTTGGAGCTTGGATCCGGATTTCATCCGGATCTGACCGGAGAAGAAAATATCTTCGTAAATGCGGCGCTTTTAGGATATTCGGAGCCCGCGACGAAGGAACGATTCTCAGAGATTGTCGAGTTTGCAGGCCTAGGGCAATTCATCGAAGAACGGACTCGGAGTTATTCCAGTGGCATGATGGTCCGACTCGCTTTCTCGATCGCAGTTCACGTCGATCCGCAGATTCTCATCGTCGACGAGGTCCTAGCGGTCGGTGATGCTCAATTCCAGCAGAAATGCCTCAGGAAAGTAGAGGAACTGCGTCGTAAGCGCGTAACCATGCTGTGTGTTTCGCATAGCCCACAGATGGTGAGTAGCTTCTGTGATCGGGCAATATGGCTACATAACGGTGAAGTAGTCACGGACGGCTCCGCCAGCGAAGTGACAGCCGCTTATACACAGTTCAGCGTAGACAATATCCTACCGTCATACGGTAGCTCTAGCGGCCTGTCTAAGATCGTTGCCGCGAGATAAGCCGCTGTTGGAATTTTATTAGCTAAGGAGGAGATTCCAATGCATGCTCTCGTGATGGCCGGCGGAGAAGGGCGACGTCTGCTGCCGCTTACGGAAAATCTACCCAAGCCAATGCTCCGTGTCGGGGGGGTGCCGATGCTGGACCATGTCCTTCTACATCTGAAACGTCACGGGGTTACCCGAGTGACCCTTGCTGTTGCGTACTTCGCTTCCATTATCGAGACATACTGTGGATCTTCGATACATGGACTGAAGATCTCATACTTACGTGAAGAGACGCCCCTCGGAACTGCTGGGGCAATATCTTTGCTTGAGGATATTGATGCGCCCTTTTTCATGATGAATGGCGATGTGTTGACTGACATCGACTTAAGGTCGATGTTAGAGCAGCATAAAGAACATAAAGCCGCATTGACAGTAGCTACAAAGTGTATGCACACGGACCTCAGTCTGGGCATACTGGAAACGGACGCCGCCGGACGCGTTATACAGTACCGAGAAAAACCTCGCATCGAGCACCGCTACGGCCTTGGGATCTATTTAGTCGATCCTCTGGTCCGGAACTATATGGCGCGGAATCAGCGCATCGACATGCCGGACTTGATCAACAGGCTGATTCAAGAAGATCGTGTCGTCGCTTCCTACGACCACAAGGGCGCATGGACTGACATCGGAACTCCAAGCGAATATTCGAAAGTGGAGAAGGATTTCAGTATGCTCTCTGCGAGCGTTGGGCTTGCGGTATCGACAATGGATGTCCTCCATGAACAAACGTGGAAGTTCGACATCCCTATAAAAGGACACGGCAAGTAGATTGACTCGGCAGTAGCCACGCTACGGCGACAGACGACGGGCGTTTAGGAACTCCTGCTGTTGAAGCTTTCCGTGTGTCGTGAAGTCGAACATGGCTATGAGCCTTATAGTTTCTTTAGAGGAGAGGTCCGGGCATCTCCAACTAAGCACACGTGTATTTAGCTGGAGATATCCGGACACCAAGGGGTGAATCTGGCAAGAAGATTTTAGCTCAAGCCACGCTTTCCTGAGCCATTTCTTTGACACCGTCCAGGAAGGCCTGGCGCGGCGTCCGGCCACGGGTTCGATAGCCTTGATGCGGGCGTTCGAGATTGTAGAAATCGACATAGCGGTCGAGATCGGCCTGGAGTTGGTCGACCGATTCATAGAAGGTTTTGCGGAAGGCGATGCCGAAGAATTCTTCCTGTACCGTACGGTGGAAACGTTCCGCGAAGCCATTGGTTTCCGGCGAACGCACCTTCGTCGTGCGGTGATCCATCTGATTCAAGGCCAGGAAGATTTCAAACGGATGCTGTAGTTCGCGGCCGCAGTATTCACGGCCGTTGTCGGTGAGGATGTGCTCGACCGGTACGCCTTGTTCATCGTAGAACGGAAAGACGCGGTCGTTCAGGACATCGGCCGCGGTAATGGGAGCTTTGGACAGGTAGAGCTTGACAAATGCCTGAGAGCAATGGGCGTCGATCACGGTCTGCCTGTAGATTTTGCCGACGCCCTTGATGTTGCCGACGGAGTAGGTGTCCTGGCAAAGCAGATGGCCGGGATGGGGCGCGTTGACATGCTGTTCGGGGTCGATCGTGCGGCCGCGATGCTTCTGTAGCAGCCGAATGTGCCGTTCCGTGAGAACGGGCCCGCCATCGGCGGCCTTCTTCTCTACCCACAAAAGCCGGTCGATTCGCAAGACCAGACCATTGCGCTGCCAGACAGCACGGACAGCCGAAGGGGAGACCCCTACTCCAATCAAACGAAGTTGCTGGCTGATCCGGAGGTAACTGTAGGTGGGGAACTGCTCGGTCATCTGCAGGATGCGCTGCTCCAGTTCCGGAGGTGTCTGGTTGGGCATCCGGGAACGGCGGCGAGGCCGGGGAGCCAGACCTTCGGCACCGTACTTTTGGTAGGCAGCCTTAATTTCGTAATACTGGCTCTTGCTAATGCCTGCTCGTTTGCAGGCCAGACGGATGTTGTCGAGCGCCTGGGCGAGCGCTAGCACTCCCAGGCGCGCCTTGATAAGCTGCTCTCTGGTGTTCATCGGGGGTGTCCTTTCCGTTGTGAATTTGAGTCGTGGAAAACCCAAAATCTATCACCGAATCCACCCCTGTTGAGCGCCGCCACAGGCCCGGCTCCGGTCGGGCTTCGCCCTCCCTACGCCGGCCCTGCGCTTCGCTCAACTGTCCGGTCATCTCCCGCTAAACTCATATCAACAAATAGGAGAATGAACCGCGCCGGGAATGCCGGAGGCTCCAACAACTGAGAAGGTGGAGCAATGGAGCAAGCAAAGACGAGAAAGTATTCCCCGGAAGTGCGAAGCCGGGCGGTGCGGATGGTACTGGAGCACGAACAGGAGTACCCATCCCGATGGGCGGCGGTGAGTTCAGTTGCGGGGAAGATCGGCTGCAACCCGGCTACGCTGCATGAGTGGGTGAAGCGATCGGAAATCGACGGGGGCTTGAGAGCGGGAGTTCCAACGGAGATGGCGGAGAAGTTGAAGTCGATGGAGCGGGAGATCAAGGAACTCCGGCAGGCCAATGAGATCCTGCGCAAAGCATCCGCCTATTTTGCGATGGCGGCGCTCGACTGCCGGTCCAAGCCATGATTGCCTTCATCGACGAACACAAGGAGACGCATGGGGTCGAGCCGATTTGCAGAGTGCTGCCGATTGCCCCATCGAGCTACCACGACCATGTCGCCAAGCGGCAGGATCCGTCGCTGCTGTCGAAGCGGGCACAGCGGGATGAGGTGCTGAAGGCGGCGATAAGGCGCGTATTCCTGGCCAATTTCAGTGTCTACGGTGTGCGTAAGGTCTGGCGGCAACTGGAGCGGGAAGGCGTCCGCGTTGCCCGGTGTACGGCGGCACGACTGATGCGTCATATGAGATTGCAGGGAGTGGTTCGGGGCAAACCGGTGCGTACTACGGTCAGCAATAAGGCGGCGCCCTGTCCATTGGATCTGGTGCAGCGGCAGTTCCATGCACCGGCGCCAAATCGCCTGTGGCTCTCCGATTTCACGTATGTGTCCACCTGGGCCGGAGTCGTTTATGTGGCCTTTGTCATCGATGCCTATGCCCGGCGGATCGTCGGCTGGCGCGCCAGCCGGACGGCGCACGCCAGCTTTGTACTGGATGCTTTGGACCAGGCCCTCTACGAGCGCCGGCCCGGCGGTGAGGACAGGCTTGTCCACCATTCCGATCGTGGCGGTCAATACCTTTCTATTAAGTACACCGAACGTCTGGCCGAAGCCGGTATCGAACCTTCGGTTGGCACGGTAGGCGACTCTGATGACAACGCCCTGGCGGAAACGATCAACGGGCTGTATAAGGCCGAGGTCATTCATCGCCGCGGACCCTGGCGTTCCTTCGAAAGTGTCGAGTTCGCTACCCTGGAATGGGTCGACTGGTTCAACAATCGCCGGCTGCTGGAACCCATTGGCAACATCCCGCCAGCAGAAGCCGAACACAGTTACTACGCCTCGTTGGAGTGTCCAGCGCTGGTGGCGTAACTTAAATGAAATAGCCTCCGAAGAATCCGGGGCGGTTCAGAATGGGCAATAGCGCTTCCCTTGCAGCAAATTATTGTTCTGCGCTGGTTTATCGGTGCGGTGATGGCTGTTCGCCGGAAGGCGGGCTCAATACGCTACATCGGGACCTTTGATGAGGATATGATCTTTGGTAGCGGCCG